>JACKHF010000002.1:600000-900000 GCA_020639155.1 Phycisphaeraceae bacterium | reverse complement strand
GCTGCATGAGTGGAATCTTGATCTTGCCATGGTTGTGGATGAGCACGGCGTCGTCGTGGGACTGGTGCGCACGAGCGACATCGTGCGCGTTCTGGTTCCGAGTGCAAATACCGATCAGATCGACGAAATGCGCCGTGTTATTACACACGAGGATGGCTCGTTCTCCGTCCCGGGTAATCTGACAGCACAATCGTGGAAGAAAGTGCTTGCAATTGAATCGAGTGATGATCCGTTCCCAGGGGACGTCTCGACGGTCGCTGGGCTTGTCATGCACGAACTTGGTCGCGTGCCTGATGTTGGCGATGAGATCGTGTATGGCGATATTCGTGTGACTGTAGAGCAGATGTTCAAAAACACTCTCGAGCGGGTGCGGTTACGTAAAGAATATCCGCAAACTCAGGAGGTGGCAGATGCCTTCTGAGTATCTCATGTGGACAGGGCTGACGCTCGTTGGCATTGGCGGCTCAGCTTTGTGCAGCGGCTCAGAGAGTGCGCTCTATCGGGTGGACAGGCTCCGTGTCGAAGCTGAATCTGCCGAGTTCAGACGCAAGGGCGTTCGTCATAGTAAAGCCTCGCGCCTAAGCGAGGAACTCCACCAGCCGGACCGACTGTTGTCAACGCTACTTATCGCGAATAACGCATTCAACTATGTTGGCGTGCTCGGGATTGCAGGAATCCTGCACTCGATGGCGATGAGCGAAACGATACAAGTGATCGTGAACGTGCTTATTGTCACGCCGTTGTTGCTTGTGTTCGCAGAATCCCTCCCGAAAGAACTGTTCAGACTCTCAGCCGATCGCGCGGCATATCTGGTACTCCCGGTTGTGCGTTCGATGCGTCTGCTGTTCACGATTCTGCTCGTTCTCCCGCTTGTATTGTGGTTCTCTCGAGGTGTTGCTAGACTCTTTGGCAGCAGTTCGTCGATGGGCGATGCTCGCGCCAGGCTTTCGGGACTTCTCATTGATGCTGCGGGTACCGGTTCGATCACGCCACGACAGGCCGAGATGATTGATAGCGCCATGCAGTTTGGGCAGGTGCGTGTGCGTGACGTGATGCACTCGTGGAACGAGGCCGTGTGTGTTGCAAAGTCGGCATCGCGCGCGGCGATTGTCGATGCAGTCTCGCGAAGCACGGGCTTTGGGGTGCCAGTGCTTGATGGCAACAATCGCGTTGTCGGTGCTGTCTGGAAGGCAGATGCGCTGTCGTCATCGCATGACGCACTTCGCGTGCGCACGCACGCAAAGCTGACACCGAACCAGTCGGTGCTAGGTGCTGCCGAGCGCGTTGCGAGATCGCCCGCACGAATCGGCATTGTCTTCGAGAATGACGCGCCGGTCGGTCTGGTGACGCTTGACGATCTTGTCGAGCCACTGCTCAAAGCGTCCACAGCAAGGAGGTCTGATCAATCGGGCAACTGATCTTGTGGGTGTACCTGTTTATAATGCTGTACGCAGCATCGAGTATGATGCCGTAGGATGTATTGAGAGAATGAACGAAAGGAAACCGTCATGGCAGATCGTTCCGTTGCAAAGGTGGTCGAACTGACCGCAAAGTCCAGCAAGTCATTTGAAGATGCGATTCAGGCTGGGATCAAGCGTGCAAACAAAACGCTCAAGAACGTCAAGGGCGCGTGGGTTAAGGAGATGAAGGTTGATTGCAAGGACGGCGAAGTTACGGCTTACTGCGTCAACATGAACGTGACGTTTGTGCTCGACGAGTAACTTGCTGTTACTGTATATGAATACTGTACACTGATTATCTTGCCTCCGATTGAGAGTCGGTGTCTTTTTCTTTGCGCACCACGCGTGTGCGTGAAGGGTCATAGACATGCACCTCACCGGGTACTTCATCTTTGCATCCCTTGTGTGAGCCGTCGCAGAACGGGAAGTTCTTTGACAGTCCGCACGCGCAGATGAAAATGGGTTTGTCCTTGGGCAGGTCCTCGAGCTCGATACGGATGGGCTTGTCTGCGTCGTGTCTGATGAGTCGTGCCATGATAACGCATGGTATGCTGTGGTGCCGATCAGGGTTCTGGCGGCTGCAACAACCTCACTTGGCTACATCAAACGATAACCCTCAAGGTCGGAACACATGCGATGCTGTTGTTCGTGTTTACTTATGGCCTGTATATAACGAACGAGATCGGGGCTCGCCCATCCCAGCTGTCCAGTGGATTCCAGGTGAGGATGTGCAGATCTGATCCGCTGCGCTGGCATCGTGCGATCACCGGCGCTCCGGTGGAGGTGGGCTCCGCGTCGCTCGCGACAGCGATATCCGTGTCTGTGATTCCGCCACTGATCTGGACAATAAAGCCTGTTGATGTTGTCGTGACAGCGGTGACATTTGACGAGGCGGAAACGATGGTGCCGTTCTCAAGTATCTTGCCGTAGGCGTACGTGGGATGAACGCCGTGCATGCCCATGCTGATCTGGCCGCCTTCCGGGTTTAGCTGCAGCGTTGCTGGCTGACCACCGGATCGCGCCATGATCTCGTTGGTATCGATCGCAAGATTGTTCCCGGTTTCCGATCCGACAACGATCGTGCCGCCGCCGCTCAGCTGCGCTTCGCTGGCTCCCCACGCCCAGATCGACGGCCCGAGCGAGTTCGACGCGAAGATGGTGGGATAGGTTGTGTGGGCGGAGTCTGCGCTGATCGCAAAGAGCGCATTCTGGCCCGAGTCGACAATTGTGAGCTGCCCCGGCAGCTGTGAGGGATTACCGATGCCCATCTGCTGATGGACGATGAAGTCTCCGAGGCTGTTGATTCGCATGCGGCTGATGTTGCCACCCGTGCGGAAGAGCATGCCATCGGGCGCAGCGGGGGTGTTGTACAGAATCCCTCCATTGGTCGGAGACTGCGGATCACCAAAGAACAGCCCGCGCTCGGTGCTGTCGGGCGAGAGGATGCTCACATAGTTGCTTGACGATCGCTCGAACACGGCAGAGGAGCTTGAGTGCGCTGTCACAGCGCCGGCCGAACCTTCCATGACGTGGAGCGGCGCTTCGGGCGCATTTGTACCGATGCCCACGTTCTTGTTCGCGTCAACATAGATGCCACGAGTCTGGACCGAGAATGGCGAAGCGCTCAGTCTTGTGCGTGGTGACAGTTCTGTTCCGTTCACGGTGATCTCGAGCCAGTGGTTCGTGTTGCCGAATGCCTGCACGCCAAAGTCAAGATCTGCGGTGAATACTCCGTCGGCGACAGAGAGGTTGTTGAACATCACGGCAGAGCCAACCTGGCTGCCGCCCGTCACCGCGTTCCAGAGGGAAAAGTCAATGTTGTATGTTCCGCTGGCTGGCTGGCCCATCTGCTGAAGCTCACCCTGATACGTGAATGTCGTGTCGGTCTGGGCAATGGCAGACATTGTGCCTGCGAGCAGCAAGGCTCCGGCACACAGTGTTCGGGTGAATCGAGCGGTGGCAGTTTGATAGGGCATGATGCTTCTCCTGAATGATGGGTCTCTACCTGAGAAGCGTTGTTCGGACTGCACACTCCTATGTGGCACTTCCATTTTTATTGCTGCGATGAACTTCTTTACAAACTCATCGTTTGTTGAAAGTACAAGAGTTCGTGAAGATATCGCTGTGTCGCATTGATAGCTGTGTTGCGTCGGGCATTCTGGTCACGCCACGCGCTGCCGACTGCCGATTCCAATGAGCATGCCAAAGCACAGCGCATTGTCTGCTTGCATCGTACTGACTGCAATCGTCACCTCCGCCACCATCTCCGCTGCCCAGACCGCCTGCCACGGGCAATGGTTCGGCTTCGGCTCGGGAACAGACGGTGACGTGTTCGCTCTGACTGCATGTCCCAATGGGGACATCGTTGTGGGTGGCTTCTTCACAAGTGCCAACAGCGTGCCCGCGAACAACATTGCCCGCTGGGATGGTTCTGCGTGGTCGCCCCTTGGCTCCGGAACTGATTCCGGTGTGTATGCCCTGACGACACTTTCCAATGGCGATGTGGTCGTAGGCGGCTCCTTCTTTTCCGCTGATGGTGTGCCCGCGAAGCGCATCGCCCGCTGGGATGGCTCAACATGGTCAACGCTCGGTTCTGGGATGAACAACGATGTGCTTGCTTTGTTGACACTCGCCAATGACGATGTGATCGCGGGCGGCGACTTTGTCAATGCCGGAGGCGTGGCAACACCCTTTATTGCCCGCTGGGATGGATCAGCATGGTCTTCGCTCGGTTCAGGAATGGACGGTTCGGTGCGATCCCTGACGATGCTCCCAAATGGCAATCTTGTTGCAGCTGGTCCTTTCAGCAGTGCTGGCGGCGTGTCTGCGAACAATATCGCGCGCTGGGATGGGGCTGTGTGGTCATCGATCGGTTCTGGAATAGACGGTATCGTGTTCGCGGTGACTGCGCTTCCGAACGGTGACGTAGTAGCAGGCGGGGATTACTTCTTCTCGAACACCCTCCCCACAGACCATATCGCTCGCTGGGATGGAACAACGTGGACTTCGATCGATCCGGGATTCAACGGTCGAGTTCTTTCGCTGACAACGCTGCCGAGTGGTGATGTAGTCGCGGGAGGAGAGTTCTATCGGCCCATTCATCAACTTGCACGTTGGAATGGTTCGATCTGGTCGCACCTTGAATCGGTGTCGGGTGGCGCTGGAGGAGCCAAGGTGTATTCGATGATGACGCTGCCCGATGGCGATCTGTTGGTGGGCGGACGTTTCTCCAATGCGCCTGGCATCTATTCGGTCAACGGGCTTGCTCGTTGGACCTGCCAGCCCCCGCTGTGCTATGCAGACTGCGACGAATCCGGCACACTGGATGTGTTCGATTACACCTGCTTCGGCGATCAGTACTCGGCTCTGTCGATCTACGCTGATTGTGATGGCAATAGATCCTACGACATCTTTGATTACATCTGCTTCGGCAACGCCTATGCAGCTGGATGTCCGTGATTGCAATTCGCGTTATCAGATCGAGACTACTGTAAAGTGTGGATTGCATGTTTGCAGGACGTTCGCACAGCAGTTGGCCAGTGGAGGCCTATCTGCGATTGTGAGTGGCCATTTCAACCTGATTGCACAATGTTGCGCACATGTTCAAGCCAGAATATCGTAACATAGTTGTCATGATAGAACCCGTTGCTGGGTCCCCGTCTTGGAGGTTCTCATGGCTTACAAGCAGAATACAGGTTGGCGTCGTGCGATGATGCGTTCGAAGTTTGGCTGGATGTTCACTGTATGTGGCACAGGGCTTTGCGGGAGTGTTGCGCTGGCCACGTTGCAATTTGAGGATCCTGACGGACCCGGGGCCTATGTCGTGTTTGCTGCAAATGACCTCGGAATGCACTGCATGCAGCAGGACAACTCCGAACTGCACATTCTTCCACCATTCAACACAGTCCACGCGCAGGTGATCAAGCGCGGGAACAATCCCGACATTATCAAGAACGAATCAGAGTTCACGATCGAATATGTTATCCCATCAAATACACGATCTGCTGACAAGACGAACTTCTGGACATACGCGCAGGCGCTCTATGGGGTTGTGCTGCCTCCCGATGTTGGACTGACTGGCAACGGCATGTCCGGCACGATGTCATACACGGGCAACGGTGATCATGCCGTGACGGGTATTCCCATTACACCAATCGATGATAATCTGCGCGAGAACCCATACCCGCTCGCAACAATCACTGTGAAAAAGCAGGGGCAGGTTGTTGCGCAGACACAGACAACAGTTCCTGTGTCGTGGGAGATTAACTGTAATCTGTGCCACAACGAACCGGGTAAAACACTTGGACAGATGGTGCTGCCGATCCACGATGCAAATCATGGCACTTCGCTTGTGGGGAACGAGCCGATCCTCTGTGCGAGTTGTCATGCCGACCCTGCGATTGGTGCAACTGGCCAGCTTGGTGTGTCGACATTTTCATCTGCGATGCATTCTTCTCACGCGCCTCATATGGGCGCCGTGTCATATCTGAACGAGAGTTGCTATGCGTGCCATCCAGGTATCCGCACGCAATGCCAGCGCGATATCCATCTTGCGAACAATGTCACTTGCACAGATTGCCATGGCAGCATGAAGGCTGTCGGCAATCCAGCCCGTACGCCGTGGGTTGACGAGCCCCGCTGTGGAAGTTGCCATCAACGCCCGGGATTTGATTTCGAGGAACCGGGGAAGCTCTTTCGTGAATCGCGCGGGCATGGCGATGTGACGTGTCTCTCGTGCCATGGAAGCCCGCATGCGATCACTCCGACACTGACTGAAACCGACAATCTGCAGGCCCTTGTGCATCAGGGCCATCCGGGCAAAATCGACTCCTGCACCGTGTGCCACACTGTGCAACCAGGAGAACCGTTCTTTCATCGTCGTGAAGACTGAGCCTGTGGTGATCTCACACACACAAATACATGGAGTTCCAATGAAACCCTCACACACCTCCATTGTGCAAGCCTGGTTTGTCTGCTTTGCACTTGTATCTGGCGCTCACGCGCAGGAGTATGTTGTCAAGGCTCTTGGAACGCCAACAGTGCAGACCGCTGCGATGGCGATCAACAAAAATGGCATTGTAGTTGGTTGGGATCTTGATCTTGCTGGACACTTTACCGCTGTGCGGTGGGACGATGTCACACCAACGCAGTTTGGAGCAGTTTCGGGGTTCTCGCACGCGCACGGTTCCGCGGTCAATAGCAGCAACAACGCAGTCGCGATCGTCTTTTCGCTTGGCACGCTTGGCTCGCAGGCAATGCTGGTTGATGCAGCCGGCGCGACATCGAATATTGGCTCGTTCCAACCAAGAGGTATGAACGACCTTGGGGTTGTTGTTGGCAAGCAGGATATCACGTTCGGCGCGGGCTGGCACTCGGATATTGCGGTGCAATATCAAAACGGCGTGTTGACAGCACTCGGCATGTTCACCGATGTGATAAGCGAGGCAACCGACATCAATAACTCGGGAGTTGTTGTCGGATCGTTTATCCCTGCGGGCCAGATGAAGCCGCGTTCATGCGCATGGATCAATGGTGTCAGGCACGATCTTGGTACCTTGGGAGGATCAAGCTCACAGACAATGGCGATTTCAGACTCCGGCTTTGTGGTTGGTGTCTCAGATACGTCGAGTGGACTCAAGCACGCATATCGACTAGAGCTCTCATCGACAGGACAGGTCTCAAACCGTGTTGATCTTGGAGAGCTTGGAAATGGTTTCTCATACGGCTGTGCTGTTAACGAAGCGGGGGTTGTTGTTGGCACGTCGAACACGCGCGCTTTCATCTGGGAAAACGGCATCATGACGGATCTGAACACACTGATTGATCCTGCGATGGGATGGACACTGCTCGGCGCAACCGGCCTCACTGATGATGGACGCATCGTCGGCTGGGGAGTGCAAAGTGGCGCACAATCGCGTGCGTTTTTACTGGAGCCGACTGATTTCTGCTACGCAGATTGCGATGGTAGCGGTGTGCTTAACATCTTTGATTACATCTGCTTCGGCAACGAGTATGCTGCAAATAATCCCTATGCGGACTGTGATGGCAGTGGCTCGCTGAACATCTTCGACTACATCTGTTTCGGGAATGCCTATGCGGCTGGGTGTCCGTAACTGATGACCATTTCGGGAGTTCCCCGGTGCGAAAGGTATCGGTCTTCTGTTGCTTTGAACCCTTCCCTTTCTTCTGCTTCTTGTCTCTGTGTTCCTCGGTACCTCTCTATTGTTCAAATCCTGCTTCTTTCTATCTCTGACTGGGTCCCCGTGTGCGCGAGGGATGACGGAGTGAAGAACCAATCGCGCTCGATCTGAGCGGGATGCTTTTCGGGCTGAGGTGGATGATCAGGCATAACAATACTGTGCATGAACGCCCATTTTTTTACCATCGGCCTGTTCGGGTTTGCGATCAACATGGCTGTTGTCTATCTGGTGATCGAGTGGGCGATCCGCGTGCTGATCGTGCCAGTCATCATTCGCAAGCATGATACTGCCGAAGCGATCACATGGCTTGCAATCACGCTGTTCCAGCCGATTCCCGGGCTCTTTATCTATCTTTTGCTGGGGAACCAACTGCTTGGGCGCAGGAGAGTCAAGGCGTATAGAAAAGCGATCGAGATGGTTGAGTCGTCGCCGCACGCAAAGGCGATCGAACCCTATACAGCGAAACGTGAGGATATTGAGCCGCAGCATCGGGACCTGTTCCACCTTGCTTCGAACGTCAGCGGGACACGGCCGCTGGCGGGCAACTCATTCCGCATTGTGCAGGATCACGGGCAGGTTGTGGATGTGCTCGTGCATGACATCGATCAGGCACAGTACCATGTGCATCTGCTCACCTACATCTTCCGAAGCGATGCGACCGGTGCGCGTGTTGCAGAAGCGCTCGCGCGCGCGGCTGGGCGCGGTGTGCGGTGCCGGGTGCTCGTAGACGGTGTTGGTAGCGCTCGCATGCTCAAGGGGCTTGCTCACACGATGCGATCGAATGGCATCGAAGTGCGTGAAGCGCTGCCCGTACGACCGTTGCGACGACCGCTGCAACGATTTGACGTACGCAATCATCGCAAGCTGATGGTGGTCGATGGGAGCATCGCGTACGCGGGCTCGCAGAACATGTGCGATGCGGACTACGGGCTGAAGCGATTCGGTCCATGGCATGATCTAACCGCACGGATCACAGGTCCGATGGTGCAGCAACTGCAGATGCTTTTCTGCGAGGACTGGGCAGCGGAAACAGGGAACATACCGCAGGATGAGGGCATCTTTCCGGAGATGCAGAAGCCGGATGGCTCGATCATTTCGCAGTCTGTGCCGTCCGGGCCAGCCACGCGAAACGAAGCGTTCCGGAACGTGATCTTCGGTGCGATTAACGAAGCAAACCATCACATTGTGATGGTGACTCCGTACTTCATTCCTGACCAGGCAACGCTGCTTGCATTGAAACTTCGCGCTGCTGCTGGCGTGAAGTTAGACATTATTGTGCCCGAACGAACAAACTCGTTGCTTGTGAATGCGGCGGCAAAGTCTGTCTTTGCGGATCTGCTGCGCGTCGGTGCAAAGATCCACCTGCACAGACCTGGGCTTCTGCACGTGAAGGCGATCACTATCGATGATTCCATTGCGCTCTTTGGATCCGGGAACTTCGATCGACGATCATTCCGACTGAACTTTGAGCTGAACCTGCTTCTGCACGGTCGTGCCGTGACGCATGAGCTTCGAACGATACTTGAGTCATACAAGGAGAGCACGCGCATGCTCGACATCGATGAACTCAATCGGCGTCCGTGGTACCAGAGGCTCGCAGACGACGCAGCATCGCTTGTTGCACCGTTGTTGTAGCACATTATTCGAGATGCACATCACCGATGCGTTCGCAGATAATTGGCTTGGGCTGCCAGGCGAGTTTCAATCGCTCGATCGGTTCGTTCATTGGCTCGCTGGGATCGCGGAATGTCGAGTGATGCACAGGCATGAAACGCCGGGCACCCATGCGTTCAGCCATGGCTGATGCCTGCTCGGGTGTCGCGTGCATGGTGTCCCATGGCACATAGTAGTTGCCGATACCCATGATCACGGTGTCAATACCACTCAGATGGTCGAAAGAGTCTGTCTCTGCGGTATCCGCAGCAAATACAAGCTTCCGGTTGTCGGCTTCGATTACGTATGCGTTGTATCCACGATGGACATCGAGGAGAAATCGTGCGCCCCAGTGCTTGCACGGGAGCGCGTGTATTCCAAGATCTGACACGGACTCGGTGTGCTCCCAGTCCAGTTCCATAATGTGCCCGAAGTGACGTCCGCGATGTGGAAGCAGTCTTCGAGTGTTCTTCGGGATAACCACACTGGAGTGACTATTCGCGAGACGCTCGAGCGATGCCTTGTGCCAGTGGTCCATGTGTGCGTGGCTAAGCAGCACAACATCGATCTGAGGAAGATCCTCGATCGATCCTGGAAGTGCTGTGGATCTCTTTCGACCTGTCTGCCTTCCGTACACCGTCGTGCCGGCGCGGTCCCCAAAGTGCGGGTCGGTCAGGATTGTTGTCCCATTCACTCTGAGAAGTGTTGTTGCCTGCCCGAACCAGAATGCACCGAACTGTGCAGCATCCCATGCTTCACGTTCGGGCAGCGACCCGGTCGGCACAAGCACCGGCTCCGGTTGGCGCATGCCGACATGCTCGGCGATCATCCATCCCCAGTGTCTGGAGAGCGCCCTGATTCGTTCGATCGATCTGCCCATGTGCAATGGTTGTAATGAATGAAATGCTGAGGCTCACATCTGGTGTATCACAGCAATGCAACAATCTCAAACTTCTTGACGCCGCGTGGAGCATTGAATCGAATTGTTTCGCCGACTCTTGCTTTCATGAGCGCTTCACCCATTGGGCTGGTCACTGTAACCTCGTCATAGTCATCAGGGTCATCATCTGAGAACTCGCCAACGAGTTTGAACACATCTACCTCGTCCGTGTCCATATCGCGCAGCTTGACCATCGACCCAAGGAACACGACGCCCGCTTCGTTTGCGGTGTTCGTATCAACAACGTTGGCGTTCTTGAGACGATCCTCAATCCGCCTGATCTCAGCCTCCTCAAGCCCCTGTTGTTCACGGGCTGAGTGATACTCGGCATTCTCCTTGAGATCGCCAAGTGCGCGGGCTTCCTCGATGCGCGCAGTAATGACGGAACGATTTGCAATGAGATCCTTCACGCGTGCTTCAAGACGAGATTTCTCTTCAGCTGTGAGTAGTTCCATGCTCAACTCCGAACCAAATCGTGGCGTTTGAGACAACGCCAGTCCAACAATACAGCCCCGGGGTGGTGTCTGTCGTCGTGACACGCGTGCCGGGGCTGACAAGTGGGTATGTTAGTCGCTCTCGGCCCTGCGTGCCACCGGCACCCCAGTGACCTGTCCGGAGGTCTGGACAGGCATGACATACGCCAATATCCAGCACAACATCGCGACAATGAGTATGAAGACAAGCTGTGTCCAGTCTGCCGGAGTGACAGCTTGTGCGTGCTGTGTCCATTCGTTCCGCAAGGGGTGTAATACTGCTGTGTATGGCGACATCATCGCGTACCGCGTGTTCCACCCGAGCAGTTGTACAAGCGGCACAACGGCGGTGAGCGCAATGATGGCTGGCATCCATACCCAATGGGGAGTACGGATGATGGGTTGTATGGATTGTTGGGTGCTCGCTCTGTATCGCCTGCCGAGTGCAACTGCAAGCAAGCCGCCAATGGCAAACGTCCACACAAGAAGAGCGCACGCGGTAATGCCGATCTGCCCAACTGTCCATCGTCCCAGCCAGATTTGTGGCCAGAGCATTGCCTGCATCGGAATCAGAATGATCGGCAGGTCGCGGCGAACCGTGGCAATGCCACCATCGACCGGGCACATCTGGCTGAGTCGAACCATCGGCCAGAGCATTGCGATGCCGACAGCAACCCCAACCATCATGATTCTTGCCGACGGACGATACTCGTTCACATCAAGCGGTGCCTGACCGAGACGTGCAAATCCCATGACTGTTGTCAGGAGAAGATAGCACGTCCAGACGAGTGCAAACACACGTGGTTCGCCTCGACGATGATTCCACTTGTCATTCCGCGGGAACGCAAGAATCTCGTCCTTCTCTTGATCATTGGATGCTATGGCGCACTGGGGCTCCGCGGTCTCAGGTGCAGCGACAGCACTTGGCGTTTCAGCAACGCTTTCAGAGATACTTGGAGTTGGTTGTTGTTCTTCTTCCATGAGATCGCATTGCGCACGGGATGCGCTGAATGATAGAAGCCCACGCCACAGATAGGCCCCATCCAATGCAGATGCGGATCAGGGAATGTTCCGTCGAGTTGGTTGGAACCGGGTGATGTTGATTTCCTTCAGGCCCTGATCGATCCGTCCGGATGCTTCGTAGAGGTATTGGAGGGTTTCCATTTTTTCCTTTGAGGGACGCTCGCCAAGCGGAGCGCCATTCAGGTCGAATGGGACACCCCAGACGACGCGATTTCCTTCATCTGTCAGCAGAACAAGCTGACCGCGATCGTTTCCAGATGTGAAGTTGCTTGCTTCAATGCCGATAATCTGATGGAAGTATGTCGCAGTCTGTAAAGCTTTGAGCAGTTCAAGACTCGCTTTCAACTCGGGGCTCTGCCATCGCTTGCCATAGGCCAACGAACCGTCGTCATGTGTCGGCATCGGTTGTGTGAGTCCATGAATGCAATGGAACTGTGATGTGCCAGCGTCATATGAGTAGGGGAGGAGTTCACCGGTCAATGACACCAGATGATCGCGTCCCTTGTATCTTACGACCGCACCGGGAGCTCGCCAGTGCCCCGAGATTCGAACTCTGCCTTCCTTCTCACGCTCCACTCTTGGTGCCGAAAGAAACCACCCTGTGTCAAAGAGCATGGTGCTGATGTCTCGCAGGAGTGACCCATCAATGGGGTCGTAGGTATTGCGTGCAGCATGATCCAGAATGGTTCTCCGTACCAGCCCCATCAGATGCTCCTTGTGCTCAGGAAGCATCCATGTTTGAGGCACGCCGGACGCATCTGTCATTTGGGGTGAGACAGGCCAGTCGATGGTTGGAAGCACACCGGCGGAGGCAAGGCGCTTTGACGTACGATGCTCAAGCGAAGGAAGACCAAACAGGATGGCAGCGCACAGGATAGCGATCACGATCGAGCTTGTGACCACGCTGAAACTCGGAACCCACCAACGTGTGTCGGTGTCCGCAAGTTTTTTCTTCGCGGGCTTTGCCGATCGTGATGCTGCGCCAGACCGGGATGACGACTTTGACTTCGATGCGCGTTTGGCCACGCAAGCCTCCTCTCAAACCAGCTATGTCGGCGTGTGCGATGAGAATGCTGAAGTTTGAGCCAAAGTCAGGCATTAACGGGCGACGAAACCGGATTTGTGCGATGGAGAGCCATGGACACCAGTTGTGTCACCAGCATTTCGAATGAGATGCCGACATGCTGCGCAGCCTTGGGCACAAGCGAGTGGCTGGTAAACCCGGGCATCGTGTTCAGTTCGAGCAGCCACGCCCCGCCCTGCCACGGGCCTGCTGTTCCTACCATGAAGTCCACGCGAGCAAGATCTCGCACCCCGATCTCTCTGCACAGTGAAACAGCTCTACTAGACAGCGTTTGTGTCAGATTATCTTCAAGCGGAGGCCCGATGTCATAGACGGTGTCGTTGCGGATGTACTTTGCTTCATAGTCATACACGCCTGACGCTGGCCGAATACAGATAAGCGGGAGCGCCTTCCCGTCAAGCACGCCAACAGTGATTTCATATCCCTGTACATGCGGCTCAACCATGTATGCCCGCTCGGGGTGGTTCAATCTGTCAGCAATAACTTCGGCGATCGCTTGTGTGTAGTCGGCTTCATCTCTGCAGATATGCAACCCGACGCTCGATCCATCATGGACAGGCTTGACAACACATGGATATCCGACAGTTGAGGTGAGATCCCGCGCATCGAGGATGCACGCTGGGAGGGTTGGAATCCCAATGCGAGATGCAGCAAGCAGTGTCGCCAGTTTGTCCATAGCTATACGTGCAGCCGCAGGGCCTGATCCGACATATGGCCTGCCGTCATGTTCCAGCGTTTCCTGCAGAATACCGCCCTCACCGTATCGCCCGTGCAGTGCTGGGAATATCACATCCCCCGGCATTGCAGCGAGTTCTTCCCCTGTCAAACGATCGATTGTGCGGGTTTCAACAGAGAACGTGCCGTTGGCTTGGAGTGCCGATGCAACAGCTGTACCGGAATCAATACTCACGGGACGCTCAGCATCAGGACCTCCCATCAGAACCAGCACGGTGGGTTTCTGCACATTGCTTGTCATGCCGAACGCTCCCAAACCACAACCTCGCGCTGAAGTAAAACACCAAAGGTCTCGTGGACTGCTCTCTGGCACAGATCCATCAGTTCGATGATGTCGCGAGCGCAGCCGTCCTTCGAACTGCAGATGAAGTTCGCGTGGTGCTCGCTGACGCGGGCGCTGCGTATTTCGGTGCCTTTGAGACATGCCCGATCAATGAGCATTCCAGCACTGACACGCAACCCCTTTGAACCGATGGAATCGATGTCGTGTGGCAGTGTGGGGTTCTTAAAACAACAACCCGCCGAGTCAGCAGACAAAGGCTGGGTCCGCTTCTTGTACTCCATCGCGTCGAGCTTGCGCTGCTTGATGTAGTTGGGATCATCAGGTGTCAGTTTCAGTTGAACTTCCATGACAACAGCATCGTCGAATATGGCATCATTGCCGAACCGTGTTTCCCTGTACGAGAATGCAATGTCGTCCTTGTGCAGTGTCCGAAGCGTGTTGTCTTTGCAGACAAGTGTGACGGAATGGACAGCATCGCCAATTTCACCGAATGCGCCGCCCGCGTTCATTCGTATTGCACCGCCGATGGAAGCAGGGAAACCAGCAAGCCCCTCGATCCCTGCAAGCCCCCGGCGTTCGCACAAGTTGATGAGTTTGGGCAACGTGACACCGGAGCCAACACTGACGATCCCGTTGTCGTGGAACGCACATTGTGTGAACGCGGGCGATGAAAGTCGTACAACAAGCCTGTCGATGCCCTCATCGCACACAAGCAGATTTGCTCCTTCGCCAAGAACGACAAGCTTGTCATCGATATCGCGACACGCGCGGAGTTCGTCAAGCGATGTCGGCGTTGCCATTGCATCTGCGCAGCCGCCCACACCAAACCACGTGCTGATCGGCACGTGCTCAAGGATCTCAATGCTCGTTCGGATCGTGCGCACGTTACGACCTCGCTGCAGAGTGTGCGTGCTGCGGTTCGATCATCTGCGATTGCGACGGCTTCGGATCCCGGGCATGGAGAAACGCGTATCCCACCTCTCCGATCGGTCCAGCTCCCATGACGACCAGCGAGTCTCCTGGTTCGCAGACGAGTTCGAGCATGTCTGTAATCGCTTCAAACGGATGCATGTGGATCGCGTGCACGCCGTTTGCACGAAGCCGGTCAACAAGAAGTGCACCAGTAACCTTGATTCGATCCTCGTCCTTGTCACGAACAAAGTAAATCTCAGGCACGATCACAATGTCAGCATCGGAAAACGCGAGCGCAAACTCATCGAGAAAGTGGAGCGTGCGCGAGTGCTGATGTGGCTGGAACACACACACGAGTTTCGCATCGGTGCGGTCCAGATTGTCCATCTGTCTGATCGCCTTGAGTGTTGATTCACATTCGGTTGGATGATGTCCGTAATCATCCCACACCTTTACATCGCCGGTGTGTGTGCCTCGACCGATGGATCTTGTGCCCAAGACCTGGGTACGGCGGTTTGCACCAGCAAAGCGTTCGAGCGATGCTGCAATCGTCGCGCAGTCAGCACCAAACCGAAGCGAGAGTACAGCAGCAACCGCTGCATTCATCGCATTGTGCGATCCGGGGATCTTCATTGTCCATGTCGCAACCGTGTGATCCTGATTGGAGAGCATCACGCGCTGGATTGAGGGTTCATACTCGACTCGCCAATCGGCATCGGGATTAAAGCCGATGGTCTCGATCTCGCAGGTTACTTTGGCGCACACCTTCTGCCGATGCGCGTTGTCATGATTGATAAGGAGGTACCCGCCATCAGCAGCGTCTGGCACAAGCGCAGCAAGGTCTGCGAACGTGTCGACAAGTGAATCGATCGACCCGTACACATCAAGATGATCAGGCTCGACATTGGCGATACTGCAAACGATCGGACGCATATTGAGAAAGGACCGGTTGAACTCACACGCTTCAGCAACGAGAATGCCCGGCTTTTCACGGAACGGCCCATAGGGCACTGTGCGCGATCCCATTCGGAATCCTGTTGATGTCGGCACACAGAACCCGTCGAGCACGTCTGTCTTTGTAGCCTGCGGCGCTAGACATCCAAGTTCCAGTTGTGGCACACCCGCACCAACGATCACGTTTGGATCGAGCTTTGCATCTGTTAGGATGCACCCAAGCATGGCTGCGGTTGTGCTTTTGCCGTGGGTACCTGCGAGCGCGACACCGGTGCATTGCGCCATCATCTGGCCGAGCGCCCGAGCGTATGTGAGCACGCGCATGTTTCGACGCTTGGCATCAAGCAACAGTGGATGTGTTTCCTTTACCGCTGCTGTCATGACGACAAGATCACACGAGTCGGGCAAGCGTTCATATCCAACGCGAGCTTGTGCCGGATCGGATGGGCCAATGAGCACCCTAATATCATGTGTTGCAAGGTCCCGCGTGGTCTTTGAGGCGCACGCGTCTACCCCTGTCACCACAGCGCCACGTGCGCGAAGCATGCGCGCAAGCCCGGACATGCCACAGCCACCAATGCCGATCATGAAAACGTGTGTGCCAGCCCAGTTCTGCACTGCGACGTACTCCCACCAAAGCGTTGCTGAGAGTATCGGCAGAATGTCGAAGATTTGAGCAGTTTCAGCAGATCAACGATCTTGTCTGCAACCTGTCAACTGTGTGTGAAGTGTGATACTTCTGTGGAAAATGCAACTCGCTGCGTTGCAAGTTCGTGCCCAACAATGGACATGATTTCAACACTAGTTGTGCCGTGTGCAGTATGAGTGGGAAAGTTGTGCGTTACCTGATGTCGTCGGTCACAGCATCTGGATCACATTGCCAATGATGCTGAGAGCAGCGATGACGCTCACCGCGATCAGTGCGAACAGGAGTGGCTGGCTGTTTCCTGTGCCTCGTGATGTATCCTGTTGGAGTTCGACTGGCGCACTCGCCTCAGCAGTTGCGAGGCCAGCAAGATCCATCTCTCGAAACTCGCGCCCAGCCAGCACAGGAGATTCTCCCTTGGCGATGGCTCGAAGATCCACAAGGAGATCGTGGCTGGTTTGGTACCGGTTTTTTCGGCTCTTCGCCATCATCATCTCGATGACCTGGCTGATGCCTGCGCCGAGCGCCGGGTTGACCTGATCTGGCGGCACGAGGTCATTCTTCAGGTGCTTGTGCATCACACTTGACGGGTTTTTGCCGTCGAACGGAACGTTGCCGGTTACCATGTGGTAGAGCGTTGCACCGAGGGAGTAAATGTCTGCCTGTGGGCCTATGGTCTTCTCGCCACGGATCTGCTCCGGACTAATGTAGTATGGCGTCCCAAACGCCTTGCCTGCTTCTGCTTCTGCCATCTCTGAATCGCTCATGGCGCGAGCCAGACCAAGGTCTGCCAGTTTCACAACGCCGTTTGTGGCGATCATGATGTTCTTTGGTTTGACATCGCGGTGGATCAGCCCCTTGTCGTGGGCGTGCTCGAGCGCTTCAGCAACCTGAATCGCAATCTGAATAGCTTCCTTCTCAGGAATTCGCTTGTGCTTCGCAATGTCGTCATAGACGGTGCGTCCGTCGACATATTCCATGACAAAGTAGTGATAGTCGCCAGCTTTAGCAACGTCGTACGCCTGCACAATGTTTGGATGGTTCAGTTGCGCAGCAGCTCGCCCTTCAGCATAAAATCGCTCAACAAACTGTGGGTTTGCTGTGCTCTTGCGTGGCAGCACCTTGATGGCAACATCGCGATTCAGGCTTATCTGCTTGGCTTTAAACACAGTCGCCATGGCACCTGCGCCGAGCTTGCCGAGAAGTTTGTACCCTGGGATCTTCTGGCCGGAACGCTCAGCCTCAATCTGTGATCTCAGTCGAGCAATCTGACCATGCGTAACAAAGTGTGCGTTGACAAGCGTTTCAATCAGTGAGGTTTCTTCACTGGTCTTCGCAGCCCGAGCCTGCTCAACCTCGTCTTCGGTTGCCAATCCCTGCTCAATCACCAGCCTGCCAACGAGGGTATCAAGATTCGTACCAGACTTTGCAGCTTCCTGCAGCGTCGCCATAGTGTCGGCAAGTGAGGAGGGTTGACGGGACGGGGTATCTGCTGCATCCAGCATTCCCGAGCCCTCGTTCGACTCGTTCGAATCTGCCGAACCGTTGGTGACATGAGGGGTTGGGTGCTGCTCGCTTGCCATGGAAACAGGTCCGGATCTCCAATTCGTTGTCGTTGGATGAATCCTGTCGTGAAGTTGCTCAGATCGTGGGTGTGGTGTCACACCTGTGGATACGTCGGCTGCGTTTCGATGGTTGCCTTGACGAACACAATGCAGTGGTATTCCTGCATCGTACCGATCGCCTTCTCACGCCCGAAAACACTCAAATCGGCCAAAAATGCCGATCTTTGTGTCTCTGTTCATAAGTCAGCGGAACGGAGAGGAAGGGATTCGAACCCTTGAGACAGGTATACCCCGTCTGACGCATTAGCAATGCGTTGCCTTCAACCACTCGGCCACCTCTCCAGAATGTCCCCGTCTGGTTTGGATGGGGGCGGAGACTATAGGCTGATCGCCTGATTTGTCTGCCGGAACTGGGTCTGCAATCTCATCGCGAGCATGCCCGCAAGGAGTCCCACGACTGCGCCACCAACGACATCTGTCGCAAAGTGGGCGCCGGTCGCTATTCGACCAAATCCCACAATCGCCACCAGTCCCCATGCGATCGGACGGAGCCTGGGATAGAAGGCTGCCAGCACAAGCGCGATCGCGGCTGCGCTTGCTGTGTGGCTTGACGGGAACGACCAGAGCTCACTGTGGCCCTTCTCCCAAAGTTCCCATGAATGGACCAGTTTGAGATCGCCCCCAGCTTCGACTGGTTGAGATCCAAACGGCCCCAGAATGAGCGATGCATCGCCGTGCTTTGGACGAGTGCGGCCGACTGTTATCTTCACAATCATGCACAGCAGCGATGCGAAGACAGGAGCAACAACGATCGGCCAGATCCTTTGTGATCCGAGCGGATCCATCTTCCACACGACGAGAGCGATGACCACGATTGACGTAATGCCGCCGAACTGCTGCCAGGCTTCGAGTTCTCGGCGAACATCGCCTCCGAGTCCTCTGATGCCGTGCCCACCATCAAGCATGCTGTCAAACAACGATGCGACAAGCAGCAGCACGATCACGATGGTGCAGCGGTAGAGCCAGACATTTGGTCCGATCCTTGCCCGCGTCATGCAGGCGAGGATTGGTGCGAGCAGCATGTGGACAAATCGAATCGGGAACGCCAGTGCGCGGTTATAGTCGAGCGCATCGCGCATGTTCACAAGGGGAAAGAACCTGCCAGGATTCACGACACAACGCTCCTCATCGACCCAGCGTTCGGGCAAGACCCTGTTTGATCGGCTCAAACTGCTGGCCCGGTGTACGCGCGGCTGGCGTGGCGGCGCGTTTGTGACGCTGATTTGTCTTGCAGTGTATGTCCCGGGATTGTTCTCTCTGCCTGTGGTCGATCGCGATGAGGCCCGATTTGCCCAGGCATCGCGTCAGATGTTCGAATCTGTTGCACTACCGGACGATGCAAAGCGTTCCCCGGATCATGATGGCGGGCTCGCGATCCCCATGCTTCAGGACAAGCCAAGACTCAACAAGCCGCCGATGATCTACTGGCTGCAGAGCGCCAGTGCGGCGATCCTGACAGTTGGGGATCCGAGCAGGGATGCTATCTGGATGTACCGCATTCCGAGCGTGCTTGCGGCGATTGGCGTGTCACTCCTCACGTGGCATCTTGGCCGGCGCATGTACACAGACCTTGTTGGTGTGCTTGCGGGATGGATCATTGCGGTAGCACCGGTGTTTGCGTGGGAAGCGACGCAGGCGCGCGCGGACATGGCGTTGGTGTTTGTTACACTTGCGTCGATGGTGTTGCTGTGGCGGGTTGTTGAGCGGACGACACGGAAACGCGATGAATCATCTCTGGTACACACGCAATCGATGTGGCGTTGCCCGCTTGATGTTGCTGCGATGTGGATTCTGATCTCGCTGGGCATCCTGACAAAGGGCCCTATCACGCCGATGGTGTTTGGATTGAGTGTTGTTTCACTCGCGTTGATGGACAGGCGCATGCGCATCATGCGCGCAGTCAAACCCGTGCATGGTGTCATCATTGTTGTGCTGATGCTCACGCCATGGGTGACGATGGTGTCTCAGCAGTATGGCCTCAAGAACTACATTGATCTGGTGATGCACGAGACGGTGGGTCGGAGCGCGTCGTCACGCGAGGGACACTGGGGACCGCCCGGATATCACACACTTCTTCAGACGGTGCTGATGTGGCCCGGTTCACTGGTGACATATCTGAGCGTCTGGTGGTTCTGGAAGCTTGGAAAGCCGACGAAAGCACACAGCGACAGTGTGGATCTGCGAGCGAGATTTCTACTAGCGTGGCTCCTGCCCTCGTGGATCGTGTTCGAACTTGTCGCAACGAAACTGCCGCACTACACGATGCCGATGTATCCAGCGCTGGCGATCATCAGCGCGCGTGGGATTCTCGGCGCAGCGGGTGGAAAACTCGGCAACATGCTGAGCCCTGTGCGCGTTGTTGCGGTGGTTGTGTGGTTCGGGATCGGGCTGGTCGTGCTCATTGGTCCTTCTGTTGCGATTGACAAGACCGGGGTGCTGGATTTCGCATCTGAGGAAGTGTTTGTCAGATCAGTGAGTATCCTGGGATTCGTCTGTATCGCAGCGATTTGTGCGATTCTTCTTGGCAGCTGGGCATGGTTTACGCGCCGGTTCGTACGAACACTGCTTGTGTCGCTGATCGTGGTGTCAATTGCAATGCCACTACTGACGAGCCTGGTTTTTCCGCTCGCGATGGGGCTGAGTACTGATCTTCGTGAGTTGATCGATGACCTCGATCCAACGGGATTGCGTCCTGTGGCTGGAGTCGGGTATCACGAGGACAGCATGGTGTTCCTGACGCGAGGCCGGTATGAGCGACTCTCGCAAGACGACATGTTCAACTGGATGGAAGCACATGAAGATGGTGTGTTGGTTGTATCTGTTGATACTGCTGATAAAGAAACACCACCTCGAATGCAGGAGTACATGTGGTTCGGTTCCGGGACCATCGGATTCAACTACACAAACGGGAAGGAGCTAACTCTCCTTGTTATGCATTACGATCCCGGTTTCATTGATCGCATGGATCGGTTGAAACAGGAACTTGGTTCTCAGCCATGACGCACACTGACTTACCAACCCCTACAGGTTTCCTTGTCGTTGACAAGCCGTACAGACTCTCGTCGACATCAATCGTGAGCGTGGTCAAGGCTCGTCTGCGTCATGGCGGCGCGCCGAAGCGGATTAAGGTCGGGCATGGCGGCACGCTTGATCCACTTGCGTCGGGCGTGCTGGTGGTACTGGTCGGCAAAGCAACGAAGCTTTGTGATCGGGTGATGCAAGGCACAAAGACCTATCGCGCGACGATTGATCTCTCGCGCACATCCGACACCGACGATCTTGAGGGTGAACTCACAGATGTTCATGTTGCAGCACCGCCGACGCGCGAGACAGTTGACCATGTGCTTCAATCAAAGTTCACGGGCACCGTTATGCAGACGCCACCGATACACAGCGCGATCTTTGTCAACGGGAAGCGGGCGTACGACCTTGCCCGTCGAGGGCACGATGTGCAACTTGAAGCGCGTCCGATCCAGATTGATGCGATTTCAATCGAGCGATACGAGTTTCCCGAACTTGAGATCTCGGTGACGTGCGGCAAGGGGACATATATCCGCAGTCTGGCGCGGGACGTTGGTGTTGCACTGAAATGCGGCGGTATGTTGACAGGACTCAGGCGGACTCAGGTCGGTCTGTTCTCACTTGAGCACGCATACACCCTCGACGACGTGCCCGATCCACTCATGCAGGAGCATCTGCTTTCTATAGACATGATCAATGCGACCAGTTAGTCTTCGTTTTTCGGTTGGACAACCAGCCTCTCGGGTGTTTCCGATGTGTGTGTTGCAGCGAGTTGTGCTCGTGCGCGAAGAGACTCAGCCATCGTGCCTTCAATGAGGCCCGGCATCCAGATTTCAGATTGATCCTGGCTGTCATGCGCTTGTCGCAGGAGGAGGTACAGGATGGTCGTAGAAGCAAACAGGAAGCTTGTTGCAAACGACCAGACGAGAGCCTGCGGAACATATGACCAGAAACGCACCATTTTCGCAGCGAAAGAGGGGGCTTGTTCCGCCTCAGTGTTCACAAGTGTCTGTACTGCCTCGTGATTGATTGCGCCAACACCCCAGAGTGCAACAGCAGCTGTCGCATCGGAGAGTGCATCGAGCACGAGCAGAATCGGCCATGCAACGAGCAGTGAGATGACAAGGTACATCACGAGCCGCAACGGCTGGCCAAGTGCGTATGCGAACGATCGCTGGATCGCTTCCATCCAGTCTGATCCTTCGCACGCGACACAGGGGATGAGCATTGGTGCGCCAGCTGCGTACAGGAATCCGAGTACACACGCAAGAAACGCGATGAGCAGGAAGATGCCGTAGACAACGGAACCGAGTGTTGTTGCACCGATGAGCGAGAATACAAACCATCCTCCGATCATGACACAGCCGACAAGCAACCCAATGACGGCAAGCGGGATGAGGATTGCGCCGAGCACTGCAGCCACCTTCTTGAACGCGAACCCGACAGCGCTCTGGATATCAAGGATGACTCCCTGCGCAAAGTCACACGCGATCATTCGTGCGAGTGCACATCCGCCAATCGCCCAGATGAAGAGAATGGGGAGCCCAAGCACAAACGTGAGCACGCCATACCGATCCCACACATTGGCAGGAGTTTCGAGTACAAGAGAGATCGCCTCATACCTGACCTTTGCAATATCCAGCGAGTACATGCCCTCGGCGATACCGCGGACTCCACCAGCAACCCATCGAGCAACAAACATGGAGAAGTTGCCACGGCTCTGCTGTCCTGCCGCTTCGTCATACGCGGACGTGAAAGTTCCGAGAGATCCAAACTGTCCGATACAGAGAGTGATAAATAACACAACAAATGCAAGCATGAGACGCTCTGGTCTGCAGGCAAGCGGGACAGCCCGCAGGAGCTTCGGCCAGAGCAGTTCGGCGACGAAGTCCGTGTATGAAGCTGGACGAGGTCGAGCTCCTTGGCTTGTTTCGGTCAGAGATGATGGTGACTCGTTCACTCGTACTCCGGATCGCGTGATGGGGGTGAGATCGTAGAACAATCGGCCGGGCGGGTGTGCTGGCGTGATTCGAAGACTTTTACTACCCTTCACACATGCTTGCAACGCTCGGAGACCGTATCAGCCGCATCTTTCGCGCCGTTGTTCCGGACCCATTCGTTATCGCGGTCCTGCTGACGCTGCTTGTGCTTGGCCTTGCGTGGTGGCGGGTTGACGCCAATGCTCCGGAAGGAGTGGGACCTTTCGACAGCTTTGTGCAGGTCATTGGGTTCTGGTCGGATCCATCAAACGGGATCTGGAAGTTTCTTGGGTTTGGTATGCAGATGTGCCTGATCCTGGTCACTGGATTCACACTTGCAGAATCACCACCTGTCAATCGTCTTCTGACACGTCTTGCCGACGTGCCCCGATCCGGCAGATCGGCAGTGGCTCTGGTTGCGGTGGTGTCCTGCTCACTTAGTCTGATCAACTGGGGGTTCGGGCTGATTGGTGGTGCGCTGTTTGCGACGTTTGTTGGCAGGGCGATGTCAAAGCGAGGTATTCATGCACCGATGCCAATCCTTGCTGCCGCAGCGTATATGTCTTTGATGGTCTGGCACGGCGGGCTGAGCGGTACAGCACCATTGAAAGTAACGACGCCAGCACAGATCGCAGACGTGCTTCCTGAGGGTGTGATTCTCGAACCCATTCCACTTTCCAGGACGATCCTCAGCCCATTGAATATGGTCATCACGTTCGGTCTTGTCGCCATTGCTGCAACTGTCTTGTTCCTGCTTGTCCATAAGGACACGATTGATCCAAAGCAAGTTGCAGAATCATCGCACGCACCTCGCGCTTCACACAGCAGAACACCCCCGAGTGATTCCGATCGTTCGATCCTTGTCAAACTACTGGAGGATTCGCCAATTATCAATATGTGCCTTGCTGCAATGATCGGGATCTGGGCATGGAAGTTTTACGTGCCAGATTCTGGTGGGATTGCCCAATCGGGAATCATGAGGCTTTCGCCAGACGAAGTGAACTTGACCATGCTGATGCTCGGCTTGATCCTGCACGGCACACCCCGGCGCTTTCTGAGTTCAGTCGAGCGTGCGGCTGGAAGTTGCGGGGGGATCATTCTCCAGTTTCCGCTCTATGCGGGGATCATGGGCATGATGCACGCGAGTGGATTGACCGCGTGGATAGCTGATGGCATTGCGAGCATCGGCACACGCTCAACATTGCCTGCGCTGACCTGTGTTTCGGCAGGCGTAGTAAATCTCTTCGTGCCATCGGGTGGAGGCCAATGGGCTGTGCAGGGCCCGATTGTCGTCAAGAGTGCAGTGGATGCGGGTGCTGATGTGCCGACAATGGTGATGGCGCTGTCGTATGGCGATCAACTGACCAACATGCTCCAGCCATTCTGGGCTTTGCCATTGCTTGCGATTACTGGTGTTCGAGCCCGCGACATGGTTGGATATTCGGCGATTGTCATGGTTATCGCGTTCGTGTGGGTGATTGGGTGCCTGCTGGTTGCTGGCATGCTCTGATTTGACCTGTGATCCGGGTATCAGAGTGGAGTCGTTGGTATGCTGTGCCGATTGCCCATTCGCTCCGATCAGGGCTATACTCGTGGCCCTGCCCGATGGGCAGGATTGCGGGCGATTGGCGCAGTTGGCTAGCGCGCCTCGTTGACATCGAGGAGGTCACAGGTTCAAGTCCTGTATCGCCCATTGAGTGACACTGACTCCCTACTTCTCAGACTTCGTCAGAATTACCTTTGATATGAGGATTGCAAGATCCAGCGGCTGCACAGTTCAATCAGCACGATCTTGTCAATAGGCTTTGTAAGATAATCCGAGCATCCAGCATCGGTACAGCGTTTTCTATCCCCGGACATCGCGTGCGCAGTCAGCGCGATGATCGGCAGCAGATACCCCCGCTGTCGAAGCATGCGTGTTGCGTCATACCCGTCCATGACAGGCATTTGCATGTCCATCAGCACAAGATCGAAGGGGTTGCTTGCGCGCTGGCTCTGCACTACAGCATCAACTGCAATCTGTCCATTCTCTGCAATCTCAACATCGGCGCCAGCATGAGCCAAGTGGTATCGCACGAGACGCTGGTTGTCGGCTCCATCCTCTGCGAGCAGAATACGGCAACCAAGCAGTGGTTCCGATTGATCAACATATGATGTTGTGTCCTCAACTGTTTCAAGCAACTGTGACTGTGCCGATCTGTGCTCGTGTGTCGAGTTTGCAAGCATTACGGGCAATGTGAGCTCAAAGGTACTGCCAACGCCATACTCGGATTGAACACGAAGGGATCCGCCGAGAAGCTGGGCAAGTGAGTTGCTGATGCGTAAACCCAGTCCAGTCCCACCAAACTTGCGCGTGGTTGAGCTGTCCGCTTGGGAGAACGCATGGAACCGAGAGATACTTTCGACTTGTTCAGGCGTCATGCCAATACCGGTGTCTTCCACTGAAAATGTGAGCAGGCCGTCTGACTGCGAGTGTGGTGCGTAGCTTATTTTCAGTGAAACTGATCCACGGTCGGTGAACTTCACAGCGTTGCCGAGAAGATTGGAGAGCATCTGGTACACGCGGGTTGGATCAGTCAGCACCTGTGCAGGGATTGGCGTGAGCGATTCAACAAGAAAATCGAGCTGCTTTCTTTCGGCATTCGGCCGCACAATTGCTGTAATATTTTCAACAATCTCTCCAATATCGACTGCAACTCGCTCGATGGTCATGCGACCGACTTCAATCTTTGAAACGTCGAGGATGTCGTTAATGATGTTCAGTAGATGATGAACATTTGATTTGATTGTGTGCAGTGCTTCCTGCGCGAGTTCGGGGTTGTTGGTGTAGGTCTCATCTGATGTGAGTAGATCTGTATATCCAAGAATTGATGTCATCGGAGTACGAATCTCGTGGCTCATGTTTGCCAGGAACTCGCTCTTGACTCTGCTGGCATGCTCGGCGGCTTCGCGTGCATTCTGCAACCCCTTCTCGAATGTGAGACGCTCGCTGATGTCTCGAACAATTGCAACAAAGCGTCCGTGTGACCCGAGGTTTTCGACGAGTTGCAGAGTGACTTCGACTGGGATCCGATGCCCGTCTTTATGGAGATGGTCGGTCCGGAATGTGATTGACGATTCGCGTTTGCTTACAAGTGGATACACATGACGAAGGAAACTCTCCTTGTCGAAGTCTGGTTTGATATCGAGCGGCGTCATGGAGAGCAGTTCGTCTTCTGTGTATCCGACCTGTTCCTGTGCACCTCGGTTTATATAGACAAACTTCAGAGACTGTGCGTCAAAGATGAAGATGCAGTCTGTTGCACTGTCAAGAGCCATAGCGGTCTCCTGCAGTGCCTCCTCGCGTTCACGGTTTCGTGTAATATCTGTTCGGACGGCGCAGTATCCAGTAATGCTGTTTTCGTTGTCGAACATCGGTGTAATCGATGTGTCAACCCAGTACAATGAGCCGTCCTTCCGTCTGTTGCACACTTCGGCTCGCCATGTGCTTCCATTGGCGAAGGTGCGCCATGCTTCAACCCAGAACGACTTTGGGTGCTTGCCTGAGTTAAGGATTCGATGGTTCCTACCAACCAACTCCTCTCGGCTATACCCGCTGATTTGGCAGAACAAATCGTTTACTTCTGTGATGGTGCCACGCACATCGGTCATTGCGACAATCGAATGGTGGTCGATGGCGGTTTGATATGCAGCCAGACGTTCCCTTGCCTCGTCTGCGCTCTGTTTTGCGATATGTAAATCATTTTCGGCCGATGTCATCGCACGCGCAAGTCGCCGTGCATATGACACAATGGCGATGATCATGATCAGCAGCCATCCAGCGGTGATGTATTCTACGGTCTGGATAATGTTGTTCCGCTCAAGCTGATCCTGCTGGTATTCCCCAATACGCTTCACGCACATGGCTTCGAGTGCATCGAGCGATCGCAGAAATCTTGCTGTGGTGCGATCGAACTCAGACATAGCGATGCCTGCTGCGGCTGGACCGTTGTCATGAAATATACTCAGAACACGCTGTCCGGATACTTCCAGTTCGTTGAGTGCATCAGCGACTCTATCCAACGCTAGTGCAAACGCTGCAGCGTGCTGCTGGCTTTCTTTGTTTCCGCGGTGGATTTTTGCGTGTAAGGCATTGTGAAGGGCGCCTGCCTTGTTGCGGAGCGTTGCTATTTCGTGTGAAAAGCTATCGGAGTTCGGAACTCTTGCGGAGTGCCCAAAGAGATCATTGATGATGACATTGACCGCTGATGTTGTGTTGCGTGCATCGGCAATGTCATTGATTCTTTGTGAAAGTGTTGATGTTGCCTGAACCGAGGATTTGTAGAGCGAACTGAGCCAGTAGTTCAATGTCAGACTGCCGAGGACGACACTTACATCAATGGCTGCGAGAACCAGATAGACCAGATGCCATCGTACATGCCTGTGGGCACGTTGTGTGTGGGTTCTTCTTTGGCTGCCCACTTGTATGTGTTTGGTTCTTGGGTTGGAAGATTGTGGCACGCAGGTGGTATCGGGCAGTCGAAAAAATGCGCCCTGCTTGCGCTATGGATTTGAAGAGAGTTCCGAACAAAGCGAGTAGGTGCGACGAAAAACGACATCTTCACAACCCAGGTCGGGTGTAGTTGTTTTCGGCGCTGACAAATCTCGAATAAGTGACGAGTTTGTCGGAAAGACAGACGGAGTTTGGTGGGGTTCAGCCATAGGATTACTGGCAGGAGTATTGAAAGACACTAAATGGTGCGTACAAAGCCCAAACGGAGCATGAGAATGGGAAGATGGATATGGATTCTGGTATGCCTTCTGGCACTTGGTCCGCTCGCTGGCAGAATCACCATGATGCATCATGCGGTTGACGGCTCCAGCAATGCGACACTGCTGGCTGGCGGCTCCATATTCATGGGGGTTGCTGTGCTGGTTGTTGTAGTCTTGATTGCAGTTGCTGCGGCAGGGATTGGTGCCAGATTTGTTGATGCGACAACTGGTTGCCTTGCGGGTGCATCTATCTTTGGATGGGCGGCATGGAGTTCAGGCCAGGTCGATGCTGTCCTGCGAATGAAGGGTGGGGGTGCGCTGTGGGTGCTGTGTATTGAATCTCTACTCCTCGGACTCGCTGTCATTGCTGTTGTGGTTGTGAGCGTGATAGTGCAGCCGTCTACTGAAGTGCAGCGAGCACGTCACAAGAACAGACCATTTATTCCTGCCGACTTTGGTGATCTTGCACGGATTCAGGCACTCCGTCTTGATGCACCCGCACAGATTGCGATTGCTGCTGGCGCTGCGATTGTGCTCGGTGCTGCAAACGCATTCTTCTTTGCGTCGGAGTTTCATCATGGGCAGGGTGTTGCTGCAGCAATGTTTGCGGCAGTATTTGGTGTAGGGGTCGCTCGTATTCTTGTGCCGAAGTGTCCAGTTGTTGTTCCTGTTGCCGGTTTGGTTGTGCTCGCTGTTGTTGTGTTTGTCGTTGCAGGCGTTATGCACGGTTCCAAGGTGATGGAAGCAATTGCTAGTGGTGGGTACGTCAGATTTGCGCGACCAGCACCCCTTGACTGGGCGGCGGGATTGTGCCTGGGGATTCCGATGGGGCGGGCGTTCGGTGACAGCTTTGGACCAAAGGAACACGTAGCGTCTTCGTCATCACCCGCAGGAGTGTGATCATTCTAGTCACAATCCCGGCCTTGCATGAATCGAAGCGCTGTACCTATGCGAATCCGCGGATACAGCGGAGGGAGATTAATGGATCAGATCCAGACAACTGAAAAGGCAATGCCCGATGTGCAGGCATCGCGGGATGCAAGAAATGTTGCAATCGATCGCGTTGGAGTGAAGGCTGTGACCTACCCGATGCGTTTGCGTCAACCGGATGGTGGCGAGCAGACAACGGTTGCATCGATTAACATGTACGTTGCGCTGCCGCACTACCAGAAGGGCACGCATATGAGCCGGTTTATGGAGGTGCTCAACGAGCACGCCAACGAACCGCTGCGTCCAGATCAGATCCCTGCCGTGACAGATGCGATTCGTCAGCGGCTCGATGCCAAGGAAGCTCACTTTGAAGCGGAGTTCACATACTTCATCAAGAAGCCCGCTCCCGTGACCGGCATGATGGCACTGATGGACTATCGCGTGAAGTTCCTGTGCACAGCCAACTGCGAAACAGATTTCCAGATGAGCGTGCGAGCACCCGCGACGAGCCTGTGCCCGTGCTCCAAGGAGATCAGTGAGTACGGCGCACATAACCAGCGATGTGAGATCGAGGCGCAGGTTCGATTCAATGAGTCGATGTGGATCGAGGATCTTGCCAAGCATCTGGAACAGGCGGCCTCATGCCCTGTGTTTGCAATCCTGAAGCGACCCGACGAGAAGTACGTCACCGAAGCTGCGTACGACAATCCCAAGTTCGTGGAGGACATCGTGCGCGATCTTGCGATTCTTCTCGACGACGACGAACGTGTTGTGACATATTCCATCAGTTCTGAGAACTTCGAGTCGATCCACAATCACAACGCGTTCGCTGAGCTTGCGCGTGATAAACGCGACGCATCGCACTGATTTTAGATTGGAACCTCGCACAGATATGAGTGACACGCACGCCGAGCCGACCAGACTTGCAGAAGCCGTTGTTCGTTTCTGCGGCGATTCCGGCGATGGGATGCAGCTCGCCGGCGGACAGTTCGCCGACACGTCCGCGATCTATGGGAACGACTTTGCGACGTTCCCCGATTTCCCTGCCGAGATCCGCGCACCGAGAGGCACGACATTTGGCGTGTCTGGTTTCCAGATTCACTTTTCGGATCACGATATCTTCACACCGGGCGATGCTGTGCAGACGCTCGTTGCGATGAACCCTGCGGGGTTCAAGACGAACATCGATGATGTCGAGTCCGGCGGGACAGTAATTGTGGACGAGGACGAGTTCACGTCGACAGGTCTGACAAAGTGCGGGTATCCCAAGGATTACAATCCGCTCGATGACGATGCGGTGATCCAGAAGTATCGCATCATCAAGGTGCCCATCAGCAGGCTCACGCGCGAGTCGCTTGCAACGTCAGATCTTGGCGCTAAGGCAATCGATCGTTGCCGGAACATGTACGCGCTCGGGATCGTGTACTGGCTGTACGATCGCCCGCTCGAGCCGACAATCCGGTTTCTTGAACGCACTTTCTCCGAACGAAAGAAGCAACCCGAGATAGCTGATCTGAATATCCGAGCGCTCAAGGCAGGGTACTACTTCGGAGAAACAGCAGAACTCTGGCAGCAGCGCCATCGCGTTGTTGCAGCACCGCAGCAGGCGGGCACGTACCGGCGCATCAGTGGAAATGAAGCGGTCGTGCTCGGGTTTGTCACCGCTGCGCACAAGGCTGGCAAGTCACTGACGTACGCGAGCTATCCCATCACACCCGCGTCGGACATTATCCACGGACTGTCGCGACTGAAACAGTTCGGTGTGCGCACATTCCAGGCGGAGGATGAGATAGCAGCGGTGTGCGCCGCGATCGGCGCAAGCTTCGCGGGTGACATTGGTGTCACCGGAACCTCTGGTCCTGGTCTTGCGCTGAAGGGGGAGGCGCTCGGGCTCGCGGTGATGATGGAACTGCCATTGGTTGTTGTTGATGTGCAGCGCGCAGGTCCATCAACGGGCATGCCGACAAAGACGGAGCAGGCCGATCTGTTTCAGGCGATGTACGGCAGGTCTGGCGAGAGCCCGTGCATCGTGCTTGCACCATGTACACCATCGGACTGCTTTACGATGGCAATCGAAGCGGTGCGTCTCGCGACAGCGCACATGTGCCCGGTGATTCTGCTCTCAGATGCGTACATCGCAAATGGTGCCGAGCCGTGGCGCGTGCCCGATCTCGGTGACATTCCATCGATCGATGTGCAGCATCCAGCAGCGGATGAGAACGCAAACGAGTTTCATCCGTACGACCGAATCAATGAAAACCTTGCACGTCCGTGGGCGATTCCCGGAACGCCCGGTCTTGAGCATCGGCTTGGCGGTCTCGAAAAGCAGGCTGTGACGGGAAGTGTTTCGTACGATCCCGACAATCACGACGCGATGCTGAAGCTTCGCGCCGACAAGGTGCAGCGTGCAGCAAAGTCGATCCCTCCGGTCGAGGTGTACGGCGATCAGTCAGGCGAGATGCTCGTGCTCGGATGGGGCGGGACATACGGGTCGCTGCGCACCGCGGTGGATCAGCTCCGTGCGTGCGGCGCGTCGGTCAGTCTCGCGCATCTTCGGTACCTGCACCCGTTCCCTTCGAACCTTGGCGATGTGCTCAAGCGATTCGAGCGTGTTGTTGTGCCGGAAATTAATCTGGGGCAGCTCAGCCGCGTGATCCGCGCCGAGTTCCTTTTTGATGCGGTTCCGATCAACAGCGCCCGCGGCAGACCGCTTGGCGTTGAGATGCTGGTTGAAGAGATTGCTGCGATCATGAACAGTGGGGAGGTGCTGGCGTGATCTCAGAGATGAAACAGAACGGCAGCATGCCACTGCCCACGTACACACCGAAGGACTTTGCAACCGATCAGGACGTTCGCTGGTGCCCCGGGTGTGGCGACTACGCTGTGCTTACCGCAGTGCGCAAGGCGTTACCGAAGCTCGGCCATCGCAGGGAAGACTATGTGTTCGTATCCGGTATCGGATGCGCAGCACGCTTCCCGTACTACATGAACACGTATGGACTGCACACCATCCACGGTAGATCACTTGCGGTCGCAACCGGGATCAAACTCGCCAACCCGGAACTACAGATCTGTGTCGTGTCGGGTGATGGCGACCTCTTCTCGATCGGCGGCAACCACACGATTCATGCGATGCGCCGCAATGTTGATCTCACGGTTCTGCTCCTGAACAACAGGATCTACGGCCTGACGAAGGGGCAATATTCACCGACGAGCGAGCAGGGCAAGGTGACAAAGTCATCGCCGATGGGCTCGCCCGATTTTCCAGTGAATCCAATCGCGCTCGCGGTTGCGTCCGGATGCACGTTGATCGCGCGGACAATCGATGTCGACATGAAGCATTTCGATGCGGTGTATGTTCGTGCGATGGAGCACAAGGGGACATCGTTTGTCGAGGTGTACCAGGACTGCAATATCTTCAACCACAAGGCGTGGTTCTACGCGTCACAGAAGGAATCAAAGTTTGATGCCACCGTTGTCGTTGAGCATGGCAAGCCGTTGATCTTCGGGAAGGATCGCGACAAGGGGATCCGTCTTCGCAATGGCTCGCCCGAGGTTGTGACAATCGGTCACGGTGTTTCGGAAGCCGATCTACTCGTTCACGATGAGACGGATCGGACGCTCGCATTTGTCTATTCGCAGATGGCACATCCCGAGTTTCCCGAGCCGATCGGTGTGCTCTATGCGGAAACGGGCAAGCCGACCTACGACGAGCTTGTGCACGAGCAGATCCACGCTGCACGCGAACAGCGCAAGGGAACAGAAGCGGAGGCGCTCCAGCAACTGCTGCATGGTGCCGAGACGTGGACAGTGGAACAGTAAGGAAGTATGAAAGCAGCTATTCTCTTGGTGGAGAGTACACGAGCTTCCAGAGCGGTACCGCGATAACTGCACCAAGGATCGGAGCAACAAGATAGATCCAGAGTGATTCCAGATGCCCCGCAACAAGCGCAGGGCCGAGTGATCGCGCAGGGTTCATGGATGCGCCGCAGGTTGGACCTGCGAACAGTGCTTCCAGACCAACCGTGCCGCCGATCGCAATACCAGCCATCAGTCCTTGTTCCTTTGATCCTGTTGCGACGCACAGAATCACGAACATGAGAATACAAGTGAGCACGATCTCAAAGAGAAACGACTGCATCACAGAACCCGATGGAAGTGTGAGCCCGTAGGTTGGGGAAACGCCCTCGGGGAATGTGCTGCTTGGATACAGGAAAACAAGCAGCAGTGAAGCGAGACACGCCCCCGCGCACTGCGCGATGATGTATGGGAGCGCGTCCCTGGCCTGGAATTTTCCTGCAACAATAAACGCGATCGTGACGGCGGGGTTGATGTGGGCGCCGGACTTCTCACCAATCGCGTAGATCATCGCCATCACTATGAGCCCGAACACGAGAGCGACACCGACGTGTGTCACAGCGCCCTGTGAAGTCGCATTTGCGATAATCGCCCCTGCACCTGCAAAGACCAGACAGAAGGTGCCGAAGGCTTCAGCGACGGATCGCTGGGCGATAGTGTGTTGGGACATGCAGTACCTCGTACGAGGGTGAATCTTGATATTTGGTCCGAAAAGCGAAAAAAATCATATTCGTATGGGATACTCAGCCCTGTTTTCCGCGTGTAAATATAAGAGCTGGTCCACGTATGTACTGAAATCTGCGACCATTGGCCGTTGATTTAGTGTCAAGGCGCTCGCAAGCTCAGCCGGGACCATGTATACTGAACCATCGGTTGAGTTCAGCCGTTCGAGTCCTGTTTGGAGATTACCATGAGAATTGCATCCTTCGTCACATGTCTCCTCGGTTCGGCTTCGCTGGCCTTGGCTCAATCGGGCGGCGGGTTTGATCTGACATGGTCCACGATCGACTGTGGTGGAGCAGGCTCAAACAACCCCAGCACGGGTGGGAACTTTTCACTCATGGGCACGATCGGTCAGCATGATGTCGGTGTGATGTCGGGCGGGAACTTTGAACTGTCCGGCGGGTTCTGGGCAGGTGTTGGTGGAGACCAGCCGTGCTACGCCGATTGTGACGGTAGCGGCACATTGAACATCTTCGATTATATTTGCTTTGGCAATGCGTACTCAACCAGCGATCCGTACGCGGACTGTGACGGGAGTGGCGTGCTGAACATCTTTGATTACATCTGCTTCGGCAACGAGTACGCCTCTGGCTGCCCGTAACTTCACGGAGTCATAACTTATTGGTTGATCTCAATCGCGATAACAGAGATGTCATCGCTTTTACCTTGATGATTCCACGCAATGATGTGCTCGCTGATTCGGTCGAGCGTACCGGTCAGGTGTATGCCTGCGCAGTTCTGGATAAGGGCTTTGAGATTGTCATCGCCGAAGAGTGTCCCGTCGGGGGCTCTCAACTCGGGTAAGCCATCTGAGAAAATGAACAAGCGTGTTCCGGGCGAGAGGGTTTTCGTCCATGCATTGTACATTGGCTCCTTCACGACACCGATCGGTAAGCCGGACCCCTCCCACACCTGCGCCTGACCAGCAGCGTCGACGTGCATTGGCGGTGGATGTGCCGCGAGCGTGTAGGTGATGCTTCGCTGTTGTGTGTTGATGACACCGTAGAACAATGTAAAGAACTGGTTTGATCCTGACAGCATTGGGAATCTTGTATTGAGTGTGGCTGCAACCTCAACGGGGTCGAGAAGGTTCATGCTACCGATGCTGGAGGTAGGTGAGAGTGCGTGCATGACAGCGACCGATAGCAGTGAGGCGCTTACGCCGTGACCAACAACGTCGAGCACATAGACTCCCACATTGTGCTCATCGATCTGAAAGATGTTCAGTGCATCGCCAGCAAGCCGATCGCACGGCTGGTACATCCACTGGATCTGCACCGGTCCGAATGCGAGAGTTTCAGCCGGAAGAAGTGCTCTCTGGATCTGTTCGGCTGCAATGAGGTCCTGCTGCATGCGATTGTTTGCATGGAGCAGTTGGGCGTTCTGATGATCCAGTTTTCGTTGCAACTGCACAATGGTCAAATGGGTGCGCACTCTTGCGATGACCTCATCGGCTTTGAATGGTTTGCTGACATAGTCAACCGCGCCGGTTGTCAGACCTCGCACCTTGTCGTCGGTGTCATCGAGTGCCGAGAGAAAGATAACAGCGATATCCCTGGTTGCAGGGTTTTCTTTCAACTGTCTGCATGTTTCGAACCCGTCTATACCAGGCGGCATCATGATGTCGAGCAGGATCAGACTGGGTTGTGATTCCTGTGCAACTCGAATCGCGGATACGCCATCTCTCGCAACGAGGAGATCATGGCCCAAACTGGAGAGTGTTTGAAAGAGCACCTGCAGATTTGTCGGGTTGTCATCGACAAGCAGGATGCGTTCTTTCTCTGGATGTGGTTTGCTTTGTGTCATGCGTCACTACCTGAAGCAACGAGCCGTTGTGCCAATGTCGCCAGCCCGTCGAAGTCAAAGTTTCTCGCGAGTATTGCTATCTGCTCCGCCAGTGGCTTTGTGTCAGGGTGTGATCGCAATGACTCGGTGATCTGTTGGATTGCGGTAAAGTTGCTGTGCTGGACTGCAGTTGCGAGCTTTTGCGCAACGTCCGGGTCAACAGTTGCAAATGCGTTGTCAGTCAATTGAGATGACGCTTGGGGCTCAGAAGTGGCAGATGAATGCGATGATTCTGTTTCCCAGATCACATCAAGGTGCTTGTCAATTATTGTAAAAAGCTCGGTTGCTCTGAACGGTTTGCCGAGAAAATCGTTGAATCCCTCCTCAAACGCTCGCTCGCGGAAATGCGGAAAAACGCTCGCAGTAACAGCCACAACAGGGATATGCTGCAATGCGGAGTCCTTCCTGATTGCTCGGACAGCGTCGATCCCGTCGAGCACCGGCATGCGCACATCCATGAGGACGAGCGACACATCATGTGATTGCATCTGCTCGAGTGCTTCCTGCCCGTTTTCAGCTTCGATGGTTTCAAACCCTGCTGCTTCAAGTAACTGGACGAGAATGTGCCGATTGTGATCTCGATCATCCGCAACCAGCACAAGAAAGGACTGCTTTGGATCTTCTGCCAGCCGATGGGTGTCACCAAGCAGTGGGACAGTTGCTGCTGTGTCAGGATCGACCTCTTCGTAGGGGATCTCAAGTGTAAATGTGCTGCCCTTACCCGGCTCACTTGTGACACTCACACTTCCGCCCATGCGATCTGCGATCTGTCTGCTTATAGCAAGCCCGAGACCAGTGCCCTCCTCGTGTTTGCCTGCCTCGTCCTGTTTGAATGGCTCAAAGATCAGATCCTGCGCTTTGGAATCAATACCAACACCCGTATCAATAATATCGAATCTCAGATGTGTATTTGACGGATATACCCGGAGAGTGACGATGCCCTGAGAAGTGAACTTGATGGCATTGCCGAGCAGGTTGAGCAGTATCTGTCTCAGCTTCGTTGCATCAGCAAGTATCGCAGGGGGAGAGTTTGGTGCGACATCCAACACGAACGCAAGATGCTTTGCGACAGCTCGCGGGCGCACAATATCTGAAACATCATGGATAAGCTGGTTGAGATCGCACGGGTGCGGGGCAAGTTCGAGCTTGCCTGCTTCGATCTTGGAGATATCGAGCACGTCATTGATGAGCGTCAGCAGATGCTCGCCACAACTGACAATCGACGAGATATTTTCACGCTGTGATTGGGAGATACCGGGGTCCCGCTGAAGTATCTGCGCGTATCCAAGCACGCCATTCAACGGTGTACGGAGTTCATGGCTCATGTTTGAGATGAACCGGCTCTTTGCACGATTTGCTTCTTCGGCAAGTTCCTTGTGTTCGAGCGCTTCGGTTGTTCGATCCTGCACGCGCTGCTCAAGTGAGGCGTTCAGTTCTTCCAGTGATGATGTTGTGTTCTTCAGTCGACGCACAAAGAGTGTGAGCAGCGAGATACCGATAGCGGCAAGCATGCCCGTGATAATCCATGCGCCTCGCAGGCTGTGTGCAGCTTCCTGCTCAATGCGTTCGAGCGGGAGTGATACCTCGAACACGCCTCGAATATCACCTGCCTCCCAACCTCGTTTGGGTGAATCGGGGTGCTCGTTGTGACACCCCACGCAACTTTCGGATAACTTGTCAGCAACGGCGTATCGAAAAACACGTGTTCCCGATTGCGTATCGATCTCAAAGAACGGTTTGTCAGGAGTCTTCTGAAAGGAGGCCCATGCTCGCCTTGCAAAGTTATCCTGCAAGCCGCCGGTCTCAGCTCGCCAAGGGAACGGGTACGGACTGTACAGCTTCGCGCTGCCGCTCTGCGTTAGCTTGCTCAACTCATCGCCGAGCATCATGCTGAATGTTGCGGGAAGCGGGACGCTGTTATTCACGTGAACGAAATCGTGCGTTGCACTCATGCCAGCCGCTTGAGCTCGTGAGACAATCTCACGTGAGTAAAGGGTTCGCATGGTGCGTATTGCATCGGATAAGAAAGCGGCGTCTTCTGATGCGTTTGAGGTGATGAGCGATCTCGAGAGTGAGTTCATCTGCCATGCCGTGATTCCAGCAACAAGCAGGCTGAGAATCACAATGAGAAGCACCGAATGTCGCAGGATGAGTCGCCAGAACACGTTGGATCTCCAAATTAGCAGAATGCAGACAGGATGCGTACGTCTGGGTATCGGCTCGGGACACGACGACTCACTATACCGCAAAGAACAAGGGCGTGGGAGCCGAAGCAGCCACGCCCTTGCCAGTTCTGTGATCCGGACTCATGCAATGATGGGCCGGACTCAGGGTTTGAAATTACGGGCAACCAGCAGCATAGGAGTTGCCGTAGCAGATGTAATCGAACACATCCAGGCTGCCACTGCCGTCGCAGTCAGCATATGGATCGTTGGCTGCGTAGGCATTGCCGAAGCAGATGTAATCGAAGATGTTCAATGCACCGCTTCCATCGCAATCAGCATAGCAGGGTTGTGACTCGGGCAACTGGACAGCGAATGTCACATCGCTGGGTGTGCCGGGCTTGAACAGTTCAAGAGTGGCTGTACCGCTTGTTGGAGCAGCATCTGCATCGAACGCGAAGGTGTACAGCGTGCCCCAGCGAAGTGCATTGGCCCATTCGTTCTGTGCAAAGGTTTGGGTGCAGGACCATGTGATGCCTGTGCCATCAATGGTTGTATCCCAATCTGTTCCGTCGATCGGTTCGCCAGAATGGTAGTTGATGTCATGGAAGTATGCGTTTTCCTTTGAGACGCTGCTGCCAACCGGGATGTGGAGTGCTGCACCGCAACGATCAGATGTCTGGTTCTCGATTGCGTAGATGTAACGGTACATGCCATTGCCGAGATCAACGACATTGGACCCGACGTAGAAACGACCTTCATTGGGCACATCGACAACTTCGATCTGCACGTTTGGATCGACTTCCTGCCATGCGTACAGCGCGACCTTCTCGCGATGTGTTGAATGGCCCAAAATGAAGTCAATATCGAAGCTCGTTGTCCCGCTGACAGCAACGCGACGGTACGACGTGTTGTTGTTCTGGTTTCCTGCTGCAGCATCGTCGGCTGTGACGTACTGACCTTCGACAAAGTAGACTGCACCGCTGTTCAATGCGGGATCAAGATCGCTGTCCTGTACCTGGATACGACGGCTGAGGTTGTCAGAGATTGGTCCCTGGAAAGGAGGATAGGTGTAAAAGCCTGTATAGGGGTTTACCTGATAACGTGGGCCCAAACGATTTGTTGTATGGGAGCCGTTGAGGCTTGCTGAGTATGGATCTGAGCAACCAACGCCGAGTGCTGTGCCGTTGGGGTTTGCGTTACATGACTGGCACAGGCTCTGCTGAAGCGCAGTGAAACCATGCTTGAGCCAACTCAGACCGATCTGTTCGATCATGCCGTCCTTGACTCGGTACATGTTCTGGCCGATGACAGGATGCTCATTATTGCTGGCGATCCACTTCAGAGGATCTGTACCAACATTGCACGAGACTGTTCCGACTGAAAACGCGGTGACACCGTTGATGCTTGTCCAGCGCCTCAGATCGTGAAGATCGCCGACGATCACGTCGGGGTTTGTTCCGTCGAGTGCAGCCGAGTAGTCACCCTCAAACATGGTTTGGGCGTTCACTGTGGATGCAGCGAGCAGACCAAGAGCGGATGCTGTGATCAGTTTTTTCAGCACGATGTGATTCTCCGTTCTGTGGATGAAAAAATGCCGGAAACAACGCCGGCTACCGGTTCCGATGCCTGACAGCATCCGAGACATGTACTTTACACGATCCTGACGATGGTGTAAACGCTTTTCTACCTGTTGTTGGAATCTTCGTGGGTGTTGTGCTGGATAGTCAGTTCTCGGACCTGTTTTCGAAGCATTTCGGCTCTGGATATGTTGCCGGTTGCTTCGAGAACATCGGCGAGCGTTGTGAGCATCAATGGGTTCTCTGGTGCCAGTTGAGCAGCATTCTCAAAGTGTGACAGCGCTGGCTCAATCTGTTGTTTGCTTGAGTACAGCATGCCCAGCATGAACTCGTATTCAGCCTGCTTCGGAGATGATTGCAACTTCGCTTCAAGCAGAGAAATCACCTCATCGACCTCGCCAAGTTGTGCAAGCACTTCAGCAGCAGGACCGACGGACGATATGTCTGACGCAGGATCCTGCAGGACATGGCGGAGGCGCTGCACTGCTGCATCCCGTTTGCCTGCGCGTGCATCAATCTGTGCAAGCAGCACCTGGAGTTGCAGCAGATTTGGATTGGCTTCTCCAACCCTCGCGAGCATCTGCTGGCGCTCTGTATCAGAGGCACCTCTCGCACGCATCACGTGCAGGATCGACTCAACAAGTTCCATATCTGCATTGTCATGAAGAGCAACCTGTGCCAAGAGTTGTTCTGCTCTGTCAAACTCCGCATTGACACAGTACATCCATGCAAGGCGCACGCGTTCTCCGCCACGATACGCCCAGCCAATTCCACCATCTGCAAATGGAGCCGACAGTGAAGCATGCCGGATCGCCCGAGTTGCATGAGTCTGTACATCATTCGATGGTGTGTAACCTGCTGCGAACACCGTTTCTGCTGGGACAGCAAGTGATGCATCTATCAGGTTGAACTGCCAGCGATGATACTTGATGAATCCTGACCACACAGCCGACATTGCTACAAGCAGCACAATGCCACAGAACACGACACCCGAGCTGGTGAAGCGTCCTCTCTTGCGCAGTTGCCATCGATGCAAGCGAACATTCTGGGTTCGTGCTGCCTGCCAGAGTTTCCATGTCAGAAAAGTAGCAATAGCAGATGTTCCACCAGCCATGAGCAATGGTACAAGGTTGAACATACCACGGAACGCAAACAGATATGCAAAGAACATCGCGCCGAAGACAAGTTCTTCGGTCATGGACAGATCGTAAAGATGTGATCGTCTTTGGCGGCGTTGCTTTCGTAATTCTGTGTTTTTCGCTTTGGTGAGGACAGCGGGCTTTGCAAAGCTGAATGAGAGCGCGTTCTTGGGACACACGCTCACACAGTCGAGGCATTTCATACACCCCGGGTTCACAACTGCGCCGTACTCGTGGACTTCCTCGTGCACACGCACGTTCGATGTGCACACTGCGGTGCAGTGTCCACACTGTTCACAGTTGTCATTGACAACGATGCGCCCGATGGAGACTCTGTCTATAGGTCCGAAGAATCCGCCATACGGACATGCGTACGTACAGAAACCCTTCGCACCGAGAAAGTACACGCAGCCCAAGCTGCACGCGATGAGGAATGGCACCGCAATATACCACGGCGGGAATGTCGCCCAGAAATCATTGACAACAAACGCGGTCGAGAACCCGTGCAGAGGCGCCGATCGTCCCATCCAGATCGGCATGTCCTTTGAGAGCCCAAACCAGCCTGCAACTGTGGGGTAGTAGGGTGTGAGCACGTCTCGATGAAACACCGGCCAGACAAACATGTACAACCCGAGAAACACCGGCATGAACACAAGCAAACGCGTCCGCCACGGCTTGGGCCTGAACCGGAACTTCTTCATGATGTGCGACGAGAGGTCCTGCAGCGCAACGACGTGGCACGCCCATCCGCAGAAGAATCGGCCGAAGATCAGCGTTGAAACGAGAGCAGCAACAAAGAACACGAACCCGGTGTTCACGGCACCCTCGCGCAGTGTCTCCATCGATTCGCTCGGCTCAACCGGCGAGAGTGTCATGCCGGTAATGAGCCACTGAATCACGTGAGCGACGATGAACAGATGCACGAGAATCAGCACAATCGCGCGTCGCGTCGCGTTCTTTGACGGCTTGACCTCGTGCGTTGTGCATGTTCGATCTGATGGAAGCACCGGCAACGACAGTGAGCCGGCAGGTGTGCCTGACGAGGGTCCTGATGCTTTCTTTGCTGAAGCAGGCATGTGTCTCCAGTGTATGGTCCCTGTGTGGTATTGCGAGCGTACTGATATCGGCTGATTGCAGAACAATCGTTCTGCCTGCGGTGTCGTTGGTTCGGTTACAATGAGTCTCGTTCTCGTCATGTACCAGTAAGGAGTGATCCATGCAGATTCGTGCGATGTGTGTGACAGGGTGTGCTCTTATGTTGAGCGGTACGTGCTTTGGTCAGGATGCGACGCTCTCGATCGATGCGACGGATCTACCCCGATTGCTCCTTCGATCGGAGATGACGATCGAGGTGCCCGCGTTCGAGGCAGCCGATGGCACCGTCTCACTGTGGTATCCCAAGTGGGTGCCGGGCTCGCACGCGCCGGGCGGCCCCATTGAGAATCTCGCCGGGTTGTGGTTCGAGGACGACAACGGGAACACGCTCGACTGGAAACGCGCGCCGGGCGAGGTGTGCCTGTTCATGGTGAGCGTACCCGAGAGTCTCCGCACGCTGCACGTTCGCATGCGATACATCACGAATCAGCCGAACACGAACTCGCGCGGGCTCGACTCGTGGGGCTCGGAATCCATCGGCATGATCAGTCCGAACACGGTCCTGCTGTACCCCGAGTGGGCGAGCGGCCTTGACTGGACGGTCGAATCGTCGGTGAGGCTTCCCGATGACTGGGTGCTCTCGTCAGCGCTCGAGGTTGAGAGCGAGGATGCCGGGCAAATGAAGTTTGAGACAGTCAGCGTGATGCGTCTCGTTGATACGCCGATGATGGCCGGTCGACATCGCAAGATCTACGACATTCACGATGGTGATGGGTTTGCGCCGCATCGTCTGCACGTGTTCAGCGAAGTTGAATCCGCTGTTGAGATCAATGAGGATGTGCTCAAAAACTTTGAGAATATGGCAGCCGAATCGGAAGCGCTATTTGGCACAGCACCGTTCCCGTCGATGGATATTCTGCTCGCGACGTCCGACGTGCTCCCACGCAACGGACTGGAGCACCTGCGCACCACGTTCAACATCATCCCGCTCAATCGACTGGATGATCCGGATGATCTGACCGGATGGGACAGGATGCTGGTTCCGCATGAGTACTGCCACGCATGGTGTGGTAAGTATCGCAGGCCTGCTGGCATGGCGACCAACGATTTTCACACACCGAAGGACACGGATCTGCTCTGGGTGTACGAGGGATTGACGCAATACCTCGGTGAGTTGCTTGAGGTTCGATCCGGCATGATGGATGAGGATGAGTTCCGCTGGATGATAAGCCAGCGTCTGCGATCAGAAAAACTTCAGCAGGGGCGCGACTGGCGTTCGCTCTACGACACGTGCGCCGCATCGCACATCTTGCGTGGTGGGAGCGCATCGTGGAGTGATCTGCGCAGAAGTCAGGACTACTACGCCGAGGGCGCACTCATATGGCTCGAAGCGGATGCCATCATTCGCAAGGGGACAAAGAACGAGAAGACACTCGATGACTTCATCAAGGATTTTCTTGGCTCAGATGCGCCCACAGACAATCCAAATCCGTATCTGCGAGGCGATGTCGTGACTGCGCTGAACAAGGTGTACAAGCACGACTGGGATGCGTTCATTGCTGAACGTGTCGATCGTTCGGGAACGCGTGGTCCGTTATCTGTTGCGAAGGAGATCGGATACACGATCGAGTACACCAATGAGCCGCCTCGCGGACCGAACAACGCACGCACCGATTCACTCGACGCGCGCGATGCGATCGGTGCTCGAATCTCAAGTGATGGCACGGTGCGCACAGTGCTGCTCGGCACACCTGCGGACGAAGCGGGGCTTGCACCAGGCATGAAGATCATCGGGATCGACGGGTTCACGTGGAGCCGTCAGCGGTTTGTCGATGCGATCGAAGCAAGTGCTGTCGATGGCGAGATCAATCTGCTCACTGTTAGTGGTGATCGTCTGGTTGATACGACCATTGCGTACGACGGTGGTCCTCGGTACATGACATTGGTGCGGGACAACGCAGCGACCGACGTGCTCGCGGACATCGCAAAGTCGCAGGCGAAGTAAGCTCCAATCGATTCGAACCGTTACTCACACAAGGAAATGTGGATGGCTGTCAATACGTCGTTCCTGCACAAACTCCGTATCTTCTCGATGATCGAGGGCATCTCGACCATCCTGCTGATGGGTGTAGCTGTGCCACTCAAGTACATGGCAGATATGCCGATCGGTGTCAAGATCATGGGGCCGATCCATGGTGCGCTGTTCGTTGCGCTGGTGATCTTCTTTATCCGTGGAAAGACGGTCATCCCGCTCACCCAGAACATGGCAATCGCAGGCATTGTTGGCGCGATCTTCCCGTTCGGGCCGTTCGTCGTGGACCGCTGGCTCAAGCGGGTTGGCGTATCGTCATCCGGAGAACCGACATGAAACTGCGCAGTGGGTGTGTTGCAGTTGTGTTGTGCGTGTCATCAGTCTGCGCGCAGCACGCGCCAGCACCGACATCAGACGCGATCTGGATCGAGGGCGAGGACGCGACAACAAAGAACGTCACGCAGCACTCGTGGTACAACTCCGTCACAACAGACGTGCTCTCTGGTACCCGCTGGCTGTCACACTTCGATGAAAACAAGGAAGGCACCGCCTCGTACACATTCGATGTGCAGGTCGAGGACGAGTACACGTTCTGGCTGCGCGCCAATCCGGTTGCGTCGAAGCTCTCGGTCAGGCTCGACGATAGGACAGAGTGGGTACCGATCGACTTTGGCGATGATCTTCGCGGAAGAACAAACATCGCGGCAGATGGGAAGCCGGACCTGCGATTCATCGCGTGGATCAACGCGGGTACGATGTATCTGTCGCAGGGCAGTCACACGCTGACATTCCGCATGCATTCTACTGCACAGCACCACGGCGCGATCGACTGCTTCGTGCTGACGCGCATCCCGTTCGTGCCCAGTGGTGTGACAAAGCCGCAAATTCGTGTTGCGCCACCGGAACCGGACGAGTGGTTCCCGGTAGTGATGGGGGATGACACCCTCTCTGATGAGTCCATCATCGACATGAGTGGGCTGATCGATGCGCCAGCAGGCAAGCACGGATTCCTGCATCGCATGGGTTCTGATCTACAGTTTGCATACGGGGATGGCCCTGTGAAGTTCTGGGGTGTGAATGCGCATCCAATGGGGCGCACGCACGAGGAGATGTCGCACGCTGCGCGCTGGCTCCGCAAGCATGGGATCAACATCGTGCGCCAGCACACGGTCATCGATGCGGTCGGTGTGTTTCGACCCGATGGCACGCTCAATCCGGCGCGGCTTGACCGGTACGACCGATGGTTTGCTGCACTGAAGGAGCAGGGGATCTACACGACGTGGTCCGTCGTGTACCCGCATCACGGTGCGTTCCTGCAGAAGGGTGACATCGACGATGCGCTCTTCGCCGAACTCGATAAGCTCGACCAACAACGAGACGGGAATCGTCAGCCGATCGTCTCCAACGACTTCATCAATCTGGATAGAAGCATTCAGGACGCAGCGTGGAATTACTTTGATGTGATGCTCAACCACGAGAACCCGTACACGGGTTTGAAGTACAAGGACGATCCCGCGCTTGCGATGGTCGAGATCCAGAACGAGAGCAACGTGTTCTTCTTTACACTCAACGTGCTCTCCGATCCGAACAACGCGCCAATCTTGTCGAAGATGATGCGGACGCGCTTCTTCGACTTTATCAAAGACAAATACGAGCTGAAGCGGAATGTTGACGCCGCGTGGAACCATCAGTGGCAGCCCAACGACGACTGGGATAACGGCGAACTCGCGCTGCAGGGCGCGCACCACTGGGGAGAGGACGGCCCAAAGTATGAGTACACGGGGCAACTCCAGCGCACAGCGGACTACATCGAGTTTCTTGCGTCGATCCAGCGCGAGTACTTCGATCGGCGTATCGCGCAACTGCGCGCGGCGGGGTTTCGTGGTGTGACTGTGACAACCGCGTGGAAGTCGGGCGGGCCAGCCGCGAGTCTTGCAAATCTATATTGCGACGTTGCTGCTGACTGTATCGATCGGCACAACTATTTCGGTGGTGGCGTCGGGCAGCACATCATCGACGAGGGACCGGTTTACCTGAATACGCATCTCGATAAGCCGGGGCGTGGGTTGCTTGCGGTTGGTATGTTCCAGGTGTACGACCGTGCGTTCGCATACTCCGAATGGACAAACATGCCACCGAACCCGTGGCGAGCGGAAACAGCACCGCTCGTCGCGTTCTATGGGTTCGGTTTGCAGGGTTGGGACGCGAGCTATCACTTCGTGCTCGACACCGCGCGCATGGGTGATGGCTGGCCGGGCGGGCGCAAGTACGCCACGCAGACACCGCACTACATCGGGCAGTTCCCCGCGATCGCATTCGCGCTCTACAACAAGCACATACAGGAAGGCGATGTTGTTGCGCTACGCGAGGCAACCTACTCCAAGATCTTCTCGGGCAAGGACTCGCTTGGACAATCGCTCTCGGGAGGCGGCTTTGATGCGAAGGAGCTAACGGGGTCACTGACGACAAAGCCCGAAGCGCTTGCGATGGGCAAAGTCGCAATCACATTCGGCATGGAGAGTGCAATCGAGCTTGATGCAGACCAGTTCCACGACGCAGCATCACAAACGATTACGTCGAACACGGGCGAACTCGTCTGGCATTATGGAGATCGCGTGGTGGAGGTACGCACGCCAAAGACGCAGGGCATCATTGGGTTTGCGGGCAGACAGGACTGGACACTCCCGTCAGTAGACGCGCACGTAGAGACACAATATGTATCGCTGCTGTTCACGCCACTGGACAATCTTGATCTTGTCGAGTCGAAGCACATCCTGATCACCGCGATGGCTCGCGACAAGCAGACCGGCACAGAGTATTCCAGTGATCTGAAAACACTCACAAAGATGGGGCAGCCACCACTCCTCATGCAGCCGGTACAAGCGACACTGAAGATCCATGGCAGCACGCCGACACATGTTCGACCCGTCGATTTCTTTGGCGTGCCACGCGACGAGCAGATTCCTATTGCGAGTGATGGCACATTCACAATCAATGGTCGATGGCAGACGTACTACTACGAGGTTCGCAGGAACTGACCATGTATCATGGAGTCAAAGATGTCAGCACAAAGTCCAACATTTGTCTCTGTCGCACCAGTGCTTCCGTCGAAGGATGTACCCGCATTGATTCGGTTCTATATCGACAAGCTCGGATTCACACTGCGATTTCAGGATAATACCGGGGATGTGCGGTATGCTGGCGTTTCAAGAGACAGCGTGATGCTGCACCTGCAATGGCACAATCCCGATGAATGGGATCGTGTGGAGCGTCCCATGCTTCGGTTCCACATCGATGGTGTCGAAGCGCTGTTCGATGAGTACAAGGACAAGGATGTGTTCCACGAGCACACCGCGCTGCGCGATACGCCGTGGGGAACTCGGGAGTTCGCCTTTTACGATGCGCACGGCAACGGGCTGACATTCTTCGTCAACACAGATTGACTGGCTTTTATTGCGCCGGCTGGGTGTAGATCACAAAGTCAGCGCGATCCTCGTCGTCCGGCTGGAGCGTGAATCTTCCCTCATCCTGTGTTGCGGGATCCCATCTGCGCAGACTCACGGTCATGATCTTCGCGCCCGGCTTTCGGTACTGGAGTTCCTGCACGGTGCCTCCACGGAAGTCGGAGTGGAACTGCCCGACGAGATGGATGACGCGCACCGATCCGGTATTTAGTGCATTCGCGATAGACCCAGCCATGGTTGCGTCCATCAGAAGCTGGCTCTTGAACATACCGAGGATACTTTCGTCGGTCATGCCGGGATGGACACCATGCGGTGTCTCGACATCTTCGACGGGGTCGCCCTCGGCGCGTCCAGCCATCACCTGCCAGAAGTTCTCGCGGTATGTGCCTGTCAGAATCTCGTGCGGCAGATCAAAGTTTACCCGCTGCGCATCGGTTAGCGCGTTCAGCGCGTCGTATCCCTCGCGATTTGCCAGTCGTGTGTAGAGTGCCCACGGCGTGTTTGCGCCGATGATGCGTGCGTTGTTTTCCTTTGCAGCGTTGATGATCGGCAGGTAGTTGTTCATCCAGTCGGGCCAGCCGAACGCGTTCATCTTCTCGACAAACTCGTCCTTTGGCATCTCACCCGAGAGGAACGCCTGTGTGTTGCGATGCCACGCGGTCGAGGCGGTGCGTTCGATGAACTGGTCCTGCGTGATCATGCCCGCGAGATAGTCGTCGATGGTTGCTTGCTCGTTGCGGTCGAGCATCTCCATCGAGAGCGCGGTGCCCTCGTGCCTCGTCATCATGTCCTCGACAATCGCGAGTTGCACGCGGTGTCCGAACGCGTCGTCGTGCAGTTCGCCAAGCACGATCACATCTGCATCGGCGAGCGCATTGAGCATGTGATCCCACGACATGCGTGCTCCGTTCTCGCCGTGGAAGATCGGAGCGCTGTGGCGGGGCTGGTATGTTGCAAGCTGCTCGACCGCGATATCTTCTGCGCTTGGTCCGTGGATGGCACAGCCTGTCAGAGAGAGCGCAACAGCAGCAAGAGCAACACTTGAGAGGATGGGCTTCACAACAACCTGCTTTCCGGAAAACGAACACACAACCAAAGAAAAACGGCCCGACACGCAATTCGCGTCGAGCCGTATTCTAGACGAAATCAGATCACTGCGCGATGACGATCTCGACGCGGCGTGAGTCCTTCTTGGTCGCCTTTGGCGCTGCCGGGCCGAACCCGGAGAAGTAGACGCGATCGCCCTTGAGGCCACGGGAAACAAGATATTTCTCGACTGCCAGTGCGCGCTCGCCCGAGAGTTGCTCGTTCGAGGTCCACTTACTCTTCTTGATCGGGTCTGAGTCTGTGTACCCCTCGATGCGAACCAGGCTGCCTGGGTATCGCGACTGGATGCTCGAAGCGATGCGATCGAGCGACTGCTTCGCTGCATTGCGCAGATCGACCTTGCCCGAGTCGAACAGGATGTCACCCTCGACGGTCAGCACGATGCCTTCGCTCGTGACGCGCGTGCTTACGCCTTCGATGCCCTCGAACCCGTAGTTGATCTGTGGTGGCTGTTGCACGATGGTCGATGCGCGATTGCGCTCGAACTCAAGGTTCTGGCGCAGTTGATCGTTCTCTGATGATGAAGCCGCGTAGCGAGCTTCTGCTTCAGCAAGCTGCCCACGCGTGGAGTCGAGCTCCTGACGCAACTCGAACGCTTCACTCACAGCAGCGTCATACTGATTCTTTGAGACAGAACTGCAACCAGTCAGACCGACTCCGATACCTGCAAGGCCAAGTGCAACGACAATGCGACGCGATGGAAAACTCGACATGGGTGTGGACTCCAGATAATCAATCGCTCGGATATGAGCGCAGGTCAGAAGTGCTGAGTTTAGCCTGTCTGTGCGGAAAGTACGAAGACTGTCAGCATATTTGACAATGCTTGGAAAACAGTGTGGAAAAACCTGCCTGTCAACACCGTGTGGATAAGTTGTCACGAGCGATATGGCAGCAGATTGGTTTACGGCAGATTGACGGGATTTCCCGCGAGTGCAGACAGCAGATACTCGATCGGGTGTCGAAACAGCATCGCAAGCACAACAGCGACCGCGAGATACGGTCCGAACGGCATTGCCTTGGGGAACTTGTTCCCGCCGATCAACGTGATGATCCGCCAGCCGAGCCCGACGAATGACGCAAGAAACGGTGCGAGCGAGGCGTCAACGAACCCAACAACCGCGCCGACACCCGCCATCAGATGGACATCGCCGAGCCCCATCGCCTCCTTGCCAAAGCCGAGCGTGCCGAAGATCCGGATCGCCCACACCACGCCGCCACCGATCAGAAAACCCATCAATGAACCCGCAAACACACGTAGCCAGAGTGGGGGCGCAGATGTGAGGTTCATAGCTTCGATCAGCCAGCCGCCAGCGACAAAGAGACCGAGACACGGTGCAAGGAACAGCAGTTCGCGGAGAACCTCCCGCCGCGCATATGGATACTGGATCCACATGTCCGCGGGCATCTCGTCGTTTTCGTTGTTTGTCTCTTTCTCTTGTTCCCCATCAATAGTTTCAGATGAAGCGGATGCGTTCTCGCCAGGTTCTGGCGTTGCTGCTGATTGCGTTTGCTCGGCTTTGTGCTTTGCGATGTGCTCTTCTTCCCACTGCTCATAGTCGTGGAAGCTGCATTTGAGCAACCCGAAGTGCAACAGCAGGTTTCCGATGATGAGTCCGATGCCTGCGCCGATGCTTGCACCAATCCACCACCAGCCCTCGGGGATCGGGATCGCCCAGCCACCCATCGGCTGAGTGTGTCCAAAGCCCGCGACGTACCCCTTGTGTGAAATCCACGCTGCGTGTAGCGGATGGATGATGAGTCCAAGGATCGCGGGGATCGCCGAGAGTTGCAACGGGATCATGAATGTCTTGGCATCGACAAGGAACATGCCTGTGAGCGCGCCGAGCATCAGCAGCATGAGCATGAATGTCGGCCAGGTGTGGAAACCGCTGCGCGCTTCGATCGTCCACTCGGGCTTGAGCAGACCGATGGGAACGCCGAGCCACACCGCGTCGCGCGGGATCATGTACCACACAACATAGTACACACCGAAGAGCAGCGCGACGCACGCTTCAACGATCGGATACTCCGGGCTGATCGGGTTCTTGCAATATCTGCACTTGCCGCGAAGAAACAGCCAGCCGAACACGGGGATGTTGTCGCGCCACGCGAGCTTCGTGTTGCATTTCGGGCAGCGCGACGGTGGCGTGACGATCGAGAGCCCGAGCGGCATCCGGTACGCGACAACATTGAGCAGCGACCCGACGCACCCGCCGAACGCGAGCACGAATAGCAGGTAGAGAAGCTCGGGCATCATCTGGTAGAACCACTGTGGCATCTTTGAAATTGGGCTCTGGGAGGTGGTGTTGGGTGGGATTGGTACACGGGAAACGCTCCCGGATGTTCTGGATCATCGGCGAATCGGGGAGTGTGGCATGATTGATGGGATGGGCTTCCAGCCAGCCTGCGGCCCATTGCGGTGTATTATCACAGTACCGGGTTGTCGCGTCATTCGCGAAACCCATCATGTGCAGATATCGTGCGAACTGCATCTTGCTGATGATGCTGGGTTATTGCCGTGTGACAGGCAGAGGATACACGTTGACTGTCAAACGTATGGACAATGTCGGTATTGTGGTGGAGGACATCGATGCCGCTGTTGCGTTCTTCACTGAACTCGGCCTTGAACTCGAAGGGCGCGCCCCGATCGAAGGGGCTTGGGCTGATGACGTGACCGGACTGCGGGACATGCGTGTCGAGATTGCCATGATGCGTACGCCGGATGGTCACAGCCGCCTCGAGTTGTCCCGATTCCTCGCGCCGCCTGTGGTCGCCGATCACCGTGTTGCTCCTGTCAATACCCTTGGCTACCTGCGCGTCATGTTCACCGTGGAGGATATCGACGACACACTCGCTCGGCTCAGCAAGCGTGGTGCGGTGCTCGTTGGTAACGTCGCACAGTATCAGGAAGTGTACCGACTTTGCTACATCCGAGGCCCCGAGGGAGTGCTCATCGGACTTGCGCAAGAGCTCAAATAGGCTGGCATCAAACAACAGCATGCAATAGACGACGCTTTGCCTGCTCTTTCCCTCCCCTGAAATCTGATAGAGACATCGGCCAATATGATCACATGGATCGTGTAGAGCAATCCCGGAGTGTGACGATGCCAACCGGATTCACATGGAAGCAGCGTTTCTTTGGCAAACGGACCCCTTTGGGCGAGTTCGACACTGCGCTTGGGTGGCGGTTTCGGTGCCCGCGCTGCGGACGCACAGCAGACGCGGGGAGGGCCGGCGCGGTGAGGCGCTGTGCCACATCCAATACCAAGCGCGTGCCGGGCTGGTGCACCAGTTGTCACCGGCTCGTGCTGTCGTATCTTGAGCGCGTCCCGGTTGATACGAAGACCAATCACCGCGCAAGCAGCGATACCGATCAGGAGCAGACATGGCGCGAGGCCCTCACGTATGTTGACGAGGGCGTGCTCACCGGCGCGGACATCGCGATGATCGTGCATTCGCACGCGCCAGAGGACCGCAAGCGCGAGATGCTCGCACAGATTGCAAGCGGCGCGATGACGATCGATGATGCATCGAAGGTGCTTACAGTCTCACCATCGTCCGGTGCCCATCCTGATGAGGTTGACAGAACGTGGGCCGAGGTGGTTGCGTATGTGAGCGAGCGGACGATGTCCGTCGAGGATGCGCTGCTTGTCATGATGTCGTCATCGCCGGAACCGCGCAAGCGCGAGATCGCTGCGATGCGCGCTGAAGCTCGGATCGGTTCAGATGATCCGCTCGCCTTACTTGGTGATGACTCACAAGAGTCACTAGATAACGAGAGGTACAAGCTGCCTTTGTCATGATTACACATACGTGTCAAGGTGTGTTTTCACATATGGTCTGATACCAGCCTTCGATTGTCCCTCGGTGGGGGTGATCTTCCGGATATACACGAGCAGCCATCGCGTGTGCTTCTTCGATGATCGGCCTCGCTTTGTGGGGCTGATCAATCACAAGGTATATTGATGCAAGACTCGAAAGGCAGTTTGCGATGTCGGGATGGTCTCCCGCGTACAATCGTCTCTGCATTGCGAGCGCTTCCTCAAAGATCTGTATACTTTCATCAGCGCGGTGAAGGTATGAGATTGCGTGTGCGCGGTTCGCCAGATTCTTTGCGACAGCTTCGTGATCACCATAGCCGAGTCGCTGCATCATCTCGTGCGCCGCAACATAGTCGGTCTCAGCCTGCTCAAGTTGTCCCAGTTGTGCCTTGAGAAAACCGCATCGCATCAGCGCCATAACCGATGCCTCGTCTTCTTTCGGCTGGACACGCTGACGCATGGAATACGCACGATCCTGCACGGAGAGGGCTGCCTCTATATCTCCCCGCGATTCCTTCACGCGGGACAGATCGTCGAGCACGGTTGCGATATCCGCGTGTTCTTGACTATGTATTGTTTCGTACATTGCAACTGCCCGCATGAAGAGGGATTCCGCTTCGCTGTGCTTGCCTGCGAGTTCCTTGCTGACGCCGCTGTCGTCGAGCATGTGTGCAGTGTCCTCAGTATCTCCAGGGACAAGCCGAAGCCGCATTGCCAGTGCCTGCTCCCAATACTCTTCGTTTGCTGTAAAGTCACCGCGATCAACAGCTTCCTCGCTCAGCGCGATGAGATGCTCGATCGCTTCGAGGGAGTCAGTTCGTTCGTTCTGTTCGTTGGGTTCGTTCTCAGACATATGTTGCAGCAAGGTTATGCTGCTGGCTTGGCTCTTACGCGCCGGCCCGCATTTCCTACTTATCGTCTTCGATCGGCTCGTACACACTCTCGCGCCCGAGGAGTCGATCGAGCGAACTCGGCGGCTGGCCGGCACGCTGCGCGCGGAAGATCGCATCGCGCTCCGAGAGCCTCTTGTACTTGATGAGGTACGCGGTCCAGATCGTGCGTGCGCGCCCGCCCGAGGCGCAGTGCAGCAGCACATTGCCTTGAGCGCGATCGAGTACCTCGGCCAAGCGATCAACATCCTCCGGGTCGTACCCAGGTTCCTCATCGACCCCGCCGCCCAGTGGAATGTGGATGTACTGCATGCCTGCGTTTGTCACGATGTCGGCTTCGTCGAAGGGAACACGCTCGTCCATCTCGCTTTGTGTTCGGAAGTTGATGACCGTTGTCACGCCCTCGCTCGGAAGCGTTTGGATCGTGGTCTCGTCGGGCTGTGCAGCGAAGAGCAGATTGCCATCGCGGTGCAGGTGGGGCGGATCGATGTCGGGGATGTTCTCTGCTGAGTTATCTTTCGTGATGTTTGCTTCGTGGCTTTGCGCGCAGCCGGTCAGCGTGAGCGGCGCGATGAAAAATGCACCCAGCCAGAGTGCGCACAACGAAGTCTGAATCCTGCGCGGCATTGGCATTCTCCTGATCGGAACGAAGCGGAACCGAAGCAGGGTAGACTTGCCACGGATGACGTGTTGGGACATAGAATCATCTCACACGATGACTGACACACGCAGCAAAGAGATACAGGAAGAGCATGTCCAGCGCATTGTGCGCGACACGGTCAGCCGCGCGAGAAAAGAACAGTGGACACATCTTGCATTTCTGAGTCCAAATAGTGTAAGTCCGAACGGTACAAGTTCGGCTGGAAGCAGTAACGACAATCAGGCGAAGTGGCGCGAAACACTGCTCGGGCAGGGCTGGCCCGACCATTGCATCGTGGACATGAATGTGGTCCCTGATATCAACATCATCACGATGGACCTGTGCGATCTCCCTCATCTGGTGGCGCTGCATCTCAGGGGCAACTCGGTCTGCGCCGATGGAGCAGCGCAGGTTGCGCGACTTACGAACCTCAGGTCGCTCGACCTCGGAGGCAACACGATCGGCGCGGATGGTGCAAAGCATCTTGGCGGGCTGACTCATCTGGAAACGCTCGACCTCGGAAGCAACTGGATCGGTGATGAGGGAGCAGCACACCTGTCGCGTCTGACGAATCTGACAACGCTCAACCTCAGAGACAACTCGATCAGTGAAGCAGGGGCGGAATACTTAGCGCGCCTGACCAAGCTGACGAAGCTCGATCTTCGGAACAACTCGATCGGCGACGCTGGTGCGCACCACCTGTCACAACTTGCGAACCTCACAGAACTCGATCTCGGCGGCAATGCCATCGGCAATGACGGCGCACAGTCTCTGTCGCAGCTTGCCAACCTGCTGACGCTCGATCTTGTGAGCAACTGTGTAGGCGACGATGGCGCGGAGCATCTGTCAGGCCTGAAGAATCTGCGGACGCTCAACCTCGCGAACAACTCGATCGGTAACGCGGGGGCGGAGCATCTGTCGCGCATGACCGGTGTGCGTGAGCTTCACCTCGGGGGGAACCTGGTCGGTGATACAGGTGCTGAGTACCTGTCACGCCTGACCAGCCTGCGAACGCTTGATCTCAGTTACAACAGGATCGGCGATGCAGGGACTGAGCGTCTTTCGCACCTTGCCAAACGTACAGCGATCAATCTCAGTGACAACAGCAGCATCACCTCGTTGCCACGCGCAGAACAATAACAGCCTCACTAAGCGTTGCTGGGATTGTGGGTGCCACTGGTATCTTGCGCAGCACGTACCAGTGTGTCGCCGATGTGTCGTTCGTTCAGTTTGTTGCGTTGTGACAAAGCAGCGGCATCTGGCCAGTTGCGCACCAACTCAACTAGCGCCGGCGACGCACAGAACCTATTGCGATCAGTCCGGCAAAGCCCATCGCAGATGTCAGCGGCATGGGGATGGCGTTTGCGCCCGAGTCAAAGATCAGATTGACATCCATGTTTGAGCCATCGTTCTGAACACGGAACAGCGTTGTCGGTATGTAACTGAACGGCGCGAAGGGACCCATGTTAAAGACGGACAGATCGACATCGTCGCCGAGAATGTTGTCGCCGTCACCATCAAAGATGCCACCTTTATAGAATCCCATCTCGCCAAAGCCGTCGACAGTCCACGCGCCACCGATTGCCTGCTGAATGGCAATATTGTTGACATGCGATGAGTCGTCGTAGCCAAAGCCGAACACATCAACACCGTTGGCTGCATTGGGAACTTCTATCACGAATCTTGCATACTCGACGATACCATTGACGATGTTCATTCGTGCGACACCTTCAAAGCCGGACAGCTGTGCAGTGCCAGCGTGCAGGAACGGCCCCTGCCCGCCGGTCAGGTTGTTTCCCATGACCGAGTTGCCCATGAGTGCCCCGTTTGAAAACGAGAACTCCCACGAGCCGGTGAAGTTGAGTCCGCCGCCCGCGCTGACACTTGCCAGTTGTGTGCCGGTGCCATTTGCGCCCGAGTAGAACGAGACCTCAAACCCGGTCATATCGAAGTTGAGCTGGCTGTATGGATCAGCCGAGGCGACCGCGGTCAGCGCGAGTGCGATTGCTCCAGCAGCGCAGCGCGTGCGAGCAGTTCCGGAGCGGGTCTTCTCTGAACAGTTCTGCCCTGAACAGGTCATAGATGCAACATACATTTGGGCCTCCTGACTGGCGATACGCGGGCGGCCAGCGTGGTGCCGCTGTGGTTGTTTGGAACTCCGCGCATCTTCCGTGATGGCAGGCGGACTGGCATGATACCGAAATGGCTGCGCCAGATGGGCTTGAATCGCCTCGCTACCCGAATTGATGGGAAATGGGTGACGGTGTGCATGCAATGTGGAAAACCTGTGGAGTATCGAGCGCTTTTCGGACCGATTCGGCTCCGTCGGTGCAGCAATCGTCCGCAGGGATGGGGCCGGGGTTCATCGATGGGCTGGTGCAACAGTCCGAGCGGATCGTGTGCATGGTGCTATTGGTATCTTGCGCAGCACGTACGAGTGCAGTGGGGTGCAGTATGTGATTGAAGCTACGCAACTGTCGGGTGCCGTGGTCGCGCGTGCGTGACCATGATGGTCTGGTCGAGAGAATCTGGTGCCACTGGTATCTTGCGCAGCACGTACGAGTGCAGTGGGGTGCTGTGTGTCATTGAAACCGCGCAAGCGCTGCGCGTGGATGTTTCATTGCGTCAGAACGCAAATTAGCACCGCGATAACGACCCAAACGGACGCACGGTGTGCGGGATAACTCGAATTGTTGCTCCAAACTGTCGACCGTTTGCTCCAGACTGTCGAGAGTTTGAAGCGGAGCGTCGACGGTTTGAAGCAACCTGTCGACGGTCTGGGGTTGCGGGTCGACGGTGTGCTCTGAAGTGTCGAGGGTATGGAGCGTAGTGTCGACCGTTTGCTCTGGCGTGTCGGCCCGTTGATCCGGATGATCGAGGTTTCAAAGCCAGCAGCATGCAATAGAAAAAAGCGTGTTCACCCTTCTCGGTCGTATCTCATATGAGAGAATCTCCCTATGACATCGATCGCCATGCTCGTGTAGAATTGCGCGATGGCTGCAAAGGATCGTAACGAAACACCGGTAGAGCGGACCCGTCGCATCGTGCGCGAGACGATCGAGCGCGCGAGGGCAGAAGAGTGGACACACCTTGCGTTCGTGCCCCCGGAGGTATGGAACCCTAACCACCAGCGCGACTATCGAGATGAGCTGCGAGAGCATGGTTGGCCACAGCAGTGCATTGTGGACGTGGATGTGCCACTCGATACCGATAGTATCAAAGGCCTGTGTGATCTTCGGTGCCTGACCACGCTTGATCTCGGGTTTAGCTCGATCGGCGTCGAGGGCGCTCGGCACCTCGCACAGCTCACTAATCTGACGCGACTGAACCTTGAGGGTAACTCGATCGGCGACGAGGGCGCTCGGCACCTCGCACAGCTCACTAATCTGACGCGACTGAACCTTGAGGGTAACTCGATCGGCGACGAGGGCGCTCGGCACCTCGCGCAGCTCACCAGTCTGGCGACACTACACCTCGGGCACAACTCGGTCGGCCCGGATGGCGCAGGGCACCTCGCACAGCTCACTAGTCTGGCGACGCTACATCTCGGGCACAACTCGATTGGCCCGGATGGCGCTCGGCACCTCGCACAGCTCACCAATCTCACAACTCTTGAACTTGGGGCCAACTCGGTCGGCGACGATGGCGCTCGGCACCTCGCGCGGCTCACCAGTCTGGCGAAGCTCGACCTTGGGGGCAACTCGATCGGCGACGATGGCGCTCGGTACCTCGCGCAGCTCACCAGTCTGGAAACGCTGTACCTCGAGGGCAACTCGATCGGCGACGATGGCGCTCGGCACCTCGCGCAGCTCACCAGTCTGGTGACGCTCGACCTCGGGGGCAACTCGATCAGCGACGATGGCGCTCGGCACATCGCGCAGCTCGCCAGTCTGGCGAGACTGTACCTCGAGCGCAACTCGGTTGGCAACAAGGGGGCTCGGCACCTCGCACAGCTCACCAAAATGGCTACGCTGTACCTCGGGGGTAACTCGGTTGGCGACGAGGGGGCTCGACACCTCGCACAGCTCACCAATCTGGCGACGCTCGACCTCCAGAGCAACTCGGTTGGCAACAAGGGGGCTCAGCACCTCGCGCAGCTCACCAACCTGGCGACGCTCAACCTCGGGGACAACTCGGTCGGCCCGGATGGCGCTGGTTACCTCGCACAGCTCACCAATCTGGCAACGCTCGACCTCGGGGGGAACTCGATCGGCGACGAGGGCGCTCGGCACCTCGCACATCTCTCCAATCTGACGAGCCTGAACCTCGTGGACAACTCGATCGGCGACGAGGGCGCTCGGCATATCGCACAGCTCTCCAATCTGACGAGCCTGAACCTCGTGCACAATTCGATCGGCGACGAGGGCGCTCGGCATATCGCACAACTCACGAATCTGGCGTCGCTCGACCTCGAGCGCAACTCGGTTGGTGACGAGGGTGCGGAGCACCTCGCGCAACTCACCAATCTGGCGACGTTGTACCTCGGGGACAACTCGGTTGGCGACGAGGGTACGGGGCACCTCGCCAAGCTCATTCATCTGACAACGCTGGACCTCTCGGGTAACAGCATCACTTCGTTGCCACACGAGTTTGGGCGACTGAAACGTCTTCGACAGTTCTCTCTGCACAATAATCCGCTTACGCCCGAACTTGCGCGTGTAGTGGAAACGCATCAATCCCTGCTTAGCTATATCCGCGGCCTTGGTGATGGTGACCCCTCACACAGCGTTCGTTTCGACGAGGCGAAGCTGCTGCTCGTTGGTTCTGGCGACGTTGGAAAGACATGGCTGCTGCAGGCACTGCAAGGGAAGGTTCCAAAGAATAAAGGATCGACAAAGGGCATTGAGATCGCGCGTGAACGTCTTAATCTGCCGCATCCGACTCCAACAGATGATGAGCCCGAACGCATGATCCATTTCAACTGCTGGGACTTTGGTGGGCAGGAGCATTACCAGATCACACATCAGATCTTCTTCTCGCGCAAAGCGGTCTACCTGCTTGTGTGGAAGCCACGGCCGCACCTTGATGCCGATCTGACAGAGCGGCTAGAGCGAATCCATCTCAGTGCTGGCCCAACTGCGCGAGTCCTTATCGTGTCGACGCACGCGGATGAGAATGTACCTGCAAATATTGGTTGGGATGCGCTGAAGCAGCGATTTGGTGATTTGCTGTACGGCGAAGGCAGCTATGCGGTCAGCAGCAAGGATGGACCAGACGGCAAGGGTATTGCCGAACTCAGCGATGCAATTGCGCAAGCCGCATCGGAGCTTGAAGATATGGACACTCCATATCCATCGCGATGGATCGAGGCCTCAAGGCGAGTACGCGAGCAGGACAAGCCGTATCTCTCACTCTCTGAGTTTGCAGATGTGTGCGAGAGCGCAGAAGTGGAAGCAGATGATGTCGGTCTTGTTGCCAGTGTCATGGATGATCTTGGGCAGGTTACGTATTTCGAGCAGGCGGCCGATGAGACGCCGGAAGACACGCACAACATTGTCATCCTTCGTCCCGAGTGGCTCGCCCAGGCTGTGACGTTCGTGCTTGAGGATGAACATACGAGCAAGAAGTCCGGCAGACTTGAGCACAAGCGTCTCAAGCATATCTGGAAGAAAAGCAAAGAGACCGGTTGCCCCGGCTATCCAACGCAACTCCATCCATTGTTCCTCTGGTTGATGTGGCGATTTGACATTGCCTATCCAATGGCAGGAGAAGGTGAACGAATCAGCCTCGTTCCAGAAATGATCCAGCGCAACCAACCCGACAACTTGTACTGGAAGCCATCCGACACACCTGCCCAACGGCAAGCAGTGATCATCTGCTCAATGCGTGAAGATGCACCAGCCGGTATGGTTCCGGCCATGACAGCTGCTATTCATCCACACCGGGCACCAGATGCTCCACAACAAGGCGCAGAGGCGCTGGACAGCAACTGGCGAAATGGCTTCTTTCTTTGCACAGCCAAGCGTGGTCAGGCGTTCGCTGAGTTGGTTGATCGGGAGTTTCGCTTTACAGTGCGTGATGAATATCCGGCGTGTCTTGCTCGCAGCCTTCGCGGTACACTTGCGCAACTCATCAAAGAGCGATGGCCCAATCTTAAGCACAACTTTACAGTCCCGTGCATGCACCGCGGCGATGCCGACAATCCTTGCGAGAATGCTTTCCGATATGAATATGTGGAAGAAAAGCGAAATCAGGTAATAGAGTGCCAGGCGTGTGAGAACACAATGTATGCAAATGCACTGCTCGAAGGCTTTGATCCGGGTAAGGCGGAGATTGAGCGGAAACTTCGAGAAATACAACTGAGCCAGCTATTGCTTCTGAAGGGACAAAGGGAACTTCGTGATGGCCAGATTGCTCTGATGAACCAGTCATTGCATCTGTTCCGAGATATGATGGATCCATACAACCAGATTGTGCGTAGAGCACCGTCGTTGCTCACCATCTTGCCACCGGAGGGAAGTGGAGGCTGGAACATCGCAAGGCGAGTTATGTACAAGTCCATGCACATTTGCTGTTGGTGTGAACATAAGGATGGACCACATCCGATCCATCCCATTGGTATGTGTGAACCACCAAACTTCGATATTGATGTGCCAAAGAACTGGCTTGTCCGAGCAGCACCATATATCTCGTGGGCAACAATGCTTGTCAAGGCGTTTATCCCAATAGGCACTGGCGCTGTCAGGGTTGGTCTTGAAGATTACGTCAGCGAACAGCTCGATAAGAGTCTCGATCTGATAGATGCGGTAGGGGACGCACTGCCTAATAGCAAAATAGATCTAGGTGAAGTTGAACATCTGCCGAGTAGTCACGCTGTACGGCCCGAAATCAACAGCCTCGAATATATCCAAGAGATACTCATGAAAAACGTCCCACCCTCGCCGAATCGCTGGGGTGGTTTGCGTTGTGTGCTAACCAAATCCGGCCAATATGCGTGGCTTTGTCCACAGCACGCAGCTATGGAGCATCCGCCAGCACTTCGACAACTGTAAAGGCTTATATACTTTACGCAAAACTTTGAATTGCGGAGAGTTGCACTTCATCTCCGTAACGAAACATCCGATCCTCTCCACAATCCCGCCATCGGTGCGGGTGTGTTACATATACACATAGTGGAGACGACACCATGTCAACCTTACCAGGAACCATCGTTGGCGACATCGAATGGTTCGAGCAGCGCGTCGGCGCATGGGCGGAAAACCCGATTGGCATCGGGCTCACCGCTGGGCAAGTCACCGAGATCACAACAGAAACAACACAAGCCCGCACCGCATACGACGCAGCGCAGGCAGCAAAGACCGCCGCGAAGAACGCGACTGTCACCCAGAACACGCAGGTCTCCGAGATGCGCAGTCTCGGCGGACAACTTATTACTGTCATCCGCGCCTTCGCACAGACCCAGCCCGACCCCAATGCTGTCTACACGCTGGCGTCCGTGCCACCGAAGCAGGAACCAACATCCGTTCCGCCGGTGACACCGACAGATATTGACTTTGATTTGACAAACAACGGCGAGATATCACTGAAATGGAAAGGTTCGACCACTGGCGGCACCGTGTTCTCGATCTCGCGCAGTGTGCAGACCGAGCCGGGCCAGCCGTTCGGTCCCTTTGAGCAGATCGGGCTCACCGGCACGCGCGCATTCATCGATGGCACGATTCCTTCATGCACCATCGCAGCGCAGTACACCGTCCGCGCATACAAGGGCGCGTTCCCGCCCGCAGCCTCAAAGATTACAACCGTCCGCTTTGTTCCCAGTGGCAATGGGGATACAACGCAGCTGCGCGTTGCTGCGTAATATGTTTCATTGAGAACAAACAAGCACACCCGTAGGGAAGTCCCTGCGGGTGTTGTTCTTTCGTGTGGATGTTATATTAGAAACGAGCTGGCGTAGTTAATCATCATCTTCATTTGCGCTTTCGTGCTGCTTCTTGATTTCTTCGAAGCGCTGTTCGGCAAACCCGAGCAGTTCCTTGCACCGGCTGACAAGCTGCACGCCACGGTTGTACTGATCGATCGAGTGGTTGATCGAGACAACCTCGGACTCCATCGACTGCACAACGTCTTCGAGCTCGGCCATTGCCTGCTCGAAGCTCATGTCCTTCGGATCGAGCGTGTCTGCTGGTTTGGTGGACTTCTTCGCCATGATGGATCATAGTCTCGATGACGAAACAGACATCACGGCTTTGCGTCCGGCTTGACTCGCTCGACCGTCATCGCGATGTCGGTATCTGTTGTTGTGTCGATCGGTGTACCACCCATGTCCATCGACATGTCGACAGCGTTCTTCATGTTTAGCTTCGATGCGATCGGCAGGAACGTCGCTGTGGCGAACTCTGATTCAGCCGATCCGGATCCCGTCATCTTGTTCAGTTTCATCGTCGTGCCGGGAGGGAGTTGCGGGAGCGTGACGTTCTGCGATGCAGCAGTCTGATCGTACGAGATGCGTAGTTTGAAGCTGTCCTTCGTGCGATTGAGCAGTTCGTACGTGGACGCGACCTCAACGGTCATACTGTTGATGGTCGCTCGGGTGATGACCTTCCACTTTGCGCCCACGCCGATCGGCTGGTCAGGGAGTGGCACCATCATCTGTGTGAGTGACTGCCTCATCGCTTCCATCTGCTGCTGCATGGTTGGATCGAACCCGGGCGGGTACGCAATCTCGACCTTCGTGACGATCCCGCGTGTATTCGATGTGGTCCGCAGTTTCATTCCCTTCATGGACCTGAACGGTCCTTCGAACATCGGCGTCATCTCGTGGTTTGGGTCTGATGTGATGTCGACGTAGACCGTTTCGATCTCGTAGGTCTCGTTGTCAATCTGCCGAATCGCGGTCGTGTCCATCAGCATTGTCATCTTCGGCATGTCCATTGGCATCGACATGCCGTTCGACATTGCAGTCTCGCCGGTCATCTCCATAATCATCTGGAGATGCTCGGTCTGATTGAGTGACGGGCTCATCCGGAGCTCTTCGCGCGGTGCTTTGCCGGGTGAGATAAGTTCGATCTCGGGCGCTGGGAGGTCCTGCTTCTCGGCTGGCGCATCCGTTTCGATCTGAGCGAGCACAGGCGCGGTGATACCAAAGCAAGCAAGAAGGAGTGCGAGAGTTGTTGTCATGCGGGTCATGGGGGTCATGCGGTTCATTGATCTGTTCTCCGGTGAAAGTTGATTGGTGTTATGCTCTTGTTCCTGCAGAAGTTCATGTGGTTCCACATTTGAACAAGGAATAGTGACGGGAAAACCTCATACGCGTGCAGGTGAAAGGGCAGCAGGCAGCGCGTACTTCGCTGCGTCAAGCTGCAGGAACTCGACCGCTGTGCCCGCGAGCAGGCGCTGCTTGGTCTGGTCGGTCAGGTCGTACATCGAGTCGATAATCGCGCCGGGTTTTTCCTCGCCGAGCGGGAACGGATAGTCGCTGCCCAGCGCGACGCGGCGTTCGTCCATCAGCGCGATGAGATACCGCAGCGCGTTGCGCGAGTGGACAAGCGAGTCCACAAAGAACTGCGCTGGCTTGCCCGGCTCTGCAAGATACGACCACGGATTGTGTGACGAGTCGATCGCGACGAGGTCAGGTCGGCAGTTCCACCCGTGCTCAATGCGCCCGATCGTGTACGGGAACGAGCCACCACCGTGCGCGAACATCACGCGGAGCTTGGGGAATCGCTCGAACACGCCGCCGAAGATCATGGAGCACACCGCGCGCGCAGTCTCTGCGGGCATGCCGACCAGCCACGGCAGCCAGTACTTGCCCATGTCCTCCTCGCCCATCATGTCCCACGGATGCACGAAGATGGCTGCGCCGAGTTTCTCAGCCGTCTCAAAGACGGGAAGCAATGCGGGCTCTGATAAGTTCCAGTCGGCGGAACGTGGCTGCTCGATATGGCTGCCGATCTCGATGCCGACAAGCCCGAGATCGTTGATGCAGCGTTCGAGTTCCTTGCACGCAAGCTGCGGATCCTGCATAGGAAGCGTACCGAGCCCGACAAAGCGCTTTGGATGCTCGCGGCAGATCTCCGCGATATGGTCGTTGAGGTACATGCTCAGTTCGAGCGTGTGCTGAGGCTGCGCCCAGTACGAGAACATGACCGGTACAGTCGAGAGCACCTGGATGTCAACGCCGAGGGCGTCGCATTCTGAGAGACGCACAGCGTGATCGAAGCAGTTTGGTTTGACGTATCTGAACTTGTCGCCGTCGATAACGAGTTGCGCGCCGTTGCAGCAGCCGTTCTCGTCGTACTGTTTCATCATGCGCAGGAAGCGACCGTATCCGTACTTCTCACCGAGGTCCGGCCAGTCCGGCGGGAGGATGTGCGTGTGGACATCGATCTTGAAAAAGTGTGGAGGCACGTCGATCTCACTGCATTCGGGACGATGGGGCAGGGAACACCGAAAGCGTATGCCGCGAGTGCGAGCGTCGATAGAAACAGCAGCCCATACGCTGAGTTGTGGTTTGAAGGCTGAACGTCGCTCAGTTCAGTGGCTTTCGTGCAACAAGCTGCACAACTGAGGCATCGCCCGAATGGTGCTTGCCCTCGATGACATTACGCACCAGCGACGCGCTGTGCTCAATGGTAAGCCCTTCAAGTTCATTGATGATGGACTCAACTGATGCGAGCATCGAGGGATCCTTGGGGCCGCCCGTGTCGCGCTCGATCTGGTCCGGCGCGTACGCCTCAAGCACGAACACACCGCCCGGTCGAAGCCATGACCTGATGCTTTGCAGGACCGAGGTGCGCAGCGCTTCGGGGAGATGGGCAAAGATCGATGTGATGGCATCGAACGAGCATTCCGCAGGATGGTACTCTGCAAGGTCAACTGTCTGTGTGTGCAGAGATAAGCCTCGTTGCTCTGCGAGTTGTCGTGCTACGCGCATACCGACCTCGCTCTGATCGACCGCGAGCACATCGAGTCCGAGTGATGCGAGAAAGACCGCGTTGCGTCCCTGACCAGCTGCGATATCGAGAGCTGTGCCCGATGAAGGAAACACAGACCGCATCGACGCAAGAAACGCGTTCGGTGCGTCTCCGTATGTCAACTCATCTTCAGCGTACCGCTCGTTCCAGAACTCTTTCGACATGCAACCAGCGTAGGCTGCTCAGGCAACAGTGAACGCGAGATGTGTATAGTGGATCGGTGCGTATCAGGAAAGTGTGAACTCGCCGGCGCGCTGGATAACGTGATTGCAGTTCTTGCACGTGCGACGGTCTTCAGGGCCGCCCCAGAAGTCCTCCATGATCACACCAAGATCCTCGTCGATCTTCTTCAGTTCCCATCGTGCTTCGTGGACGAGATGATCACACTCGGGGCAGTACCAGCGCAAGCCGTCCTTCTGCGGCTTGCCATCGGCATCGAATCCGCGCGGGAACTCGACAATCAGGCCGACAGTGTCAGCGGGGCGCTGCGGACGATGCGGCACCCAGCGCGGGAGCAGAAACATCTCGCCCTCTTTCACGACAACGTCGTAGGGATCGGATCCGTCAAGCGGGCGAACGCGCACAGCGATGTCACCTTTGACCTGATAGAAGAGTTCTTCGGTTGGGTTCACGTGATAGTCGTTGCGCGTGTTTGGGCCGCCCGAGACGAACACGATCACGTCTTCAGACTCTGTGAAGAGCTGCTTGTTCGAGACCGGCGGCTTGAGATCGTGCTTGTTGTCCTCGATCCACTTGGCAAAGTTCAGCTTCGGATATGTCGTTGTGGTGGGGGCCATGGGTTCCTCCAGCGTTCATGCGTTGCAGGTACACGGCTGCAACTGGAAAAAGGACATGCGTGTCCCATTATACAACAGGTTTCAAGACGCTGCTGTGTTGACTGCTGGAATCAATGTTGTTGAGAATGCGTCTCGATACCCGCAGATCGGACAGCAGATTGGAGGTCTGCAACATACTGCTGGAGATGTGCATTCTCGTTCTTTGCTGTCTGTTCGTATGTATGCCAGTGCGTTTCAATGCGTTGCCTGATAGATGCACTGAATCGCTGCTTCATCGAGTATGCGAGTCGCTTCCAGCTCGTTGGCATGAGAAGAGAGGTGAGAAGATGAACGACAACGTGCAGCGCGAACCAGAACAGCAGCATGTGCGCGAGCATGTTGATGCCGCCGAACGTGCCCTGCCAGACTTCCTTCCCAAGGTAGTACACCGCGAGCCCGAGCAGCCCGATTGTGCCAATCATCGAGATGAAGCTGAGCACCCAGCCGATCGAGCGTTTCCACACGCTTCCGTTTGATGATACGGAATGCGATGCTGTTTCTGCGATTATGGTGTTCGCAGCATCGCTATCTATATGCACTACTTTAGACAACGGCGTGAGTTGTGGTGTTGTCTGCGCCAGCATCTGATCGGTCTGCGATGTCATGTGCTCAAGCGTGTCAGCGATGTCGTCTCGTCGCAGCACCAGAGGAACGCTGGATGCAACCGGTGCAACATCGTTTGTGCTGGTCAACCTGCACTGTGTTGCGGTTGAGAGCGCAGGCCCGACGCGAGCAAGCATCCGTGGAAGGCCGATGGTCAAACCGTCCCACATGCCGAACCATGCGCGCATCGGTCCCCAGAAGTGTGCGTGATTCGCAGCGACAAGGTCCGGGCGCATGGCGCGAGCGGTTTCCTCGATTGCTGGCGAGCACCGATCAAGCAAGCTATCTGTTGTTATACTGGTCGCATCACCAATCGACTGATGCAGTTGTGATAACTGGTTCACATTCTCGGTGATCTGCTGGACTGCAAGTGTTACACTCTCGACCGCGCGGACGCGCGACTGGCGTGCAAGCACTGCAGCGTCTGACGCAGACAACGTGTTTGTCAGCATGTTGGAAACAGCACTTGTATCCTGTGCGATATCGCTCTCTGAAGCAGAGATCGCAGACAACATCGGGATATCGTGCAGATCGATCTGTGCGAGATGATGCGCGATGTCACGCTGAATCTGTGCAAGCTCGTCATCGGTGCAGAGATCTCGCTTGTTGATGACAAAGACAACCGCGTCCTGCACGATTTCTGTGTTTAGAACGGACCACAGGCGCTCTTCGAGGTATCGTTCAGGACTCACGACGCACAAGGTTAATCCAACTGCTTTGAGCACATCCTGCGTCAGCTCACGGTTTGATTTGACAAATGTATCAATATCAGGCGTGTCAATGAGCACCTTATTGCGGAGTTCCTCGCGGGTATGTTTCACAAAGTGTGCGCGATCGATCAGGTCCGCGGGCAGCGATCCCTGCACGACAGACTCGTGGTGATAGACGGTCAGCTCGCGCGTGGTGGGTCGAATGGGGCTTGCCTTTGCAATCGTGTCGCCCGCGAGGGCGTTGATGAGCGAGCTCTTGCCAGCGCCGCTCGGCCCGACAATCGCAACCAGTAGCACAGGCTCGGGTGAGCCAAGCAGCGTGCCGCGTGCGCGTTCGATCGCATCGTCAAGCAACTGCTGCTGGACGTGTGTCGGACGGACGATGGTGCTCTGATTTGCTGCGTCAGCAATCGCATGAATCGACGATGCTGCACGCTGCTGCCACGGGGCAAGCGAGCGGGTCTCAGTGTTTGGTGCTGCATTGTTGCTCATGCTGCACCGCCTTGTTCAGAATGGATACGAGCATGGAGCACGTCGATCGTTGCGTACGTATGGTCGATGTCCTGCTGATTCGCCGGTTCTCGGATAGCTGCGAGCAGTTCGTTCACGATGGATGTTTCTACCAGTGATGCAACCAGTTGTTGGTGCTCCAGTTTGAGCTTTGCACGCTGCTGATCAACAAACACGCCGAGCCCGTGGCGCAGCAGTTCCTGTTGGACGCCCACCGCAACCGGTGCAAGCACAGCATCGTGCCAGTTGAGCCCATGAGATATCACCACAGCTGCTGCTGAGCCGAGCCCCGCGAGGGCGTTTGATGCCCGCAATGCTGCGAGCACTTTCGGCTTTGCTTTGAGCGCTTCATACAGGGATTGTGCACGCGCTTCGATGCGATGTGTCACGTCAGCGTGGTGAGTATCCAAACAAGACTCGATACGTGTCCGGATCCATGCCTCGTCAAGTGTGGCAGCTGTTGTCGCAAATGATGAGTTGGCTGTATACTGCTCACGGAGTCGCGCGTTCATGTGATCGACCGATCGCAACGCACACCGGACAATGGCATCGCGCTCGTCGTCAGCGATCGATCGCTTGCTCGTCTGCGCGAATCCGAGCGCTTTGCCGACAGCCTTGATTGGAACCCGCACAATCCGGTTCGAAAGTCGGAGCGCAGGCCCAAGCACGGGCACTTCGAGCAATCGGAGCACACGCACGATCGCAAGATCAAACTCCGGATACCGGTCACGTGTGAGATATGTCTCAGCAAAGTGGGATGCCGATGCGTCAGCAAGCGATGACACTGCCTGCTTCGATCGGGACGCGGTGTCGATCTGCGCCTGGACCGGTGCGAGCGCCTCAGCAAGATGTGATCGCACCCAGTCGATGTGTAATCGCAGTTGCCTGAACCGGCTTTGAGATGTTGGAAGTGATGCATGTAGAGCGTTCACAAGATCTTCGCACGCCGATGATGCGAGCAGTGATTCCACCCGTTCCTGTCCGTCCCGTCCGTGTGCGATAGGTAACGCTACGAAATGGTGATGCTGCATACCGATTTCACGTTGCAACAGGGCGCGCATGTCGTCCGTTGCACCGGCCTGTTGAGGTACCTTGTTCCCAACGACAATCATGTGTTTGCCGGACTGCGCAAACGTGCGAAGCAGATCAAGTCCGAACGCGTCAGCATACGACTCGGGTGTTACGACACATACCAGCAGATCGGCGCACGCACTCGCGTGAAATACCTCCGCCAGATACGCGTCGGCAGCTTCTGTCGAAAAGTCTGGTGTGTCGAGAATCACTGTGTCAGCGAGCTTTGTATGTGCTGGTGCGACATCAACAACCCGCAAGGTTCGTTGGTACTCTCCCCGCGAAAGCGCCTCGTCTGAGAGTGACGTGGGGACTTCGGTGATGATGCTGTGACCCGACGAGAGATGAACCAACTCGTTTGAAGCGAGCGCATGCACGTTCGCAGCAAACAATGTCGGATGCTGTGTGTGCCGGGCTGTTGCACTCATCGGTGCGAGTGGCTGCCCGAGCAGGAGATTGACGATTGTCGACTTGCCCGCGTTGGTCGGACCGAAGAGTGCGATGACACGAGGCCGATCAATGCCTGTCTGTAGACAGATTTGTTTTTCAATGAGTAACTTTGTCCAGAGGCACGTTCGGGTGTCAGCACTATTCCTCAGGTTGTGTGCTCCAAGCGAAAGAGAGAGGTCAAGCACTTGGAGCGTGCGTTGAACATCTGGGGATACTGATTGTGCAACTGATTTGCTCAAGGATAGTTGTGTCCGTTTGGGTCGATTACATTTCTTAATATTTGGTATTATAGGACGATGTCCAGTTGAATGGCAGCGAGTACTTCGTGTCTCATGCTCGAATAGTCCTTCTGGAACCTCAGCGGTGGATTCCACCTAATTCCAAAAATAGGTTACGTGAAACCCGAACAAATCTGTACGCGAATATGTAGAACGGATAAAGATTGATCGAGCCTGTGCTCGAAACGAACATGAAATCATCCACGGTGACGTGGAAAAACAAATCTCTTTTCTCTCTCTTCTCCCACTCGCCCTCGCGTGAATAACGCGAGGGCTGGTGTTTTTGGACAGCGCGATTACGTGTTGATCAGTGCAGCAAGCAGTTCCGGCACGCCCTTGGCATGGGTTGCGACTGTCTCAAAGATCGGGCGGTTGCCCGAGATTTCCTTGAGATCTCTCGCGAGATCGTTCTGGCCCGGATGGTCTGCCTTGTTGCACACGAAGAGATCCGCAATCTCCAGAATACCCGCCTTGTCCATCTGCACCGCATCGCCCATGCCCGGTGTGAGCACGACCATTGTCGTATCGACGTAGTCGCGAATGCGTGTTTCGTTCTGGCCCGCGCCCACTGTCTCGACAAAGACAGTGTCGAACGCATCCTCTCCAGAATGTGCGCCGCCGATGAGTTCCACGATCTGATCGAGTGCGTGATAGTCTTCGCCGCGGATCGCGAGACTGCGGTAATACACCTTCTCGCCGAGCGAGTTGAAGTCGACGCGCAATCGATCACCGAGCAATGCGCCGCTGGTGATCGGGCTCTTTGGGTCGAATGCCACAACCGCGCATCTGCCGAGGTTGGTATTCTTTGATGCAAGACGGGAGAACTCTCCTGCGAGCTGCGCGACGAGCGTGCTCTTACCAGCGCCAGGTGAGCCTGTGACACCGATCACGCGCTTCGGCCTGCGTCGTGGCGCGTCAATCCTGACTTCGCGTTGATCGTGCGCGAGCGAGATGTCGCGCGCAAGCTGTGCTGTGACACCGCCCGAGGAAGCAACCTGCGACCACGGCTGCACCGCGTTGCACACCGCGTTGACAATCTCTTCGAGTCCAACACCGGTCGAGAAGCACTTTGCGATGCCGATGTCTTTTAATGCCTGCAGATCGTCCTGCGGGAGAATACCGCCCATGTACACGGGGATGTCGGGTCTGCCGAGCTTCTTCAGGTTGTCAATAAGGCGCGGACCGAGCACGAGATGCGAGTTGCTCATCATGCTCGCTGCGATGACATCACAGTCCTCGTCGCGGGCTGAGATGGCAAGGCTCTGCGGCGTCTGCCACAACCCGGAGTAGATCACGTGGATGCCGGAATCGCGCAGTGCACGAGCGATGACCTTCACCCCACGATCGTGTCCGTCGAGTCCCATCTTGCCGAGCAGCACGCGCGGGCGATGGTCGAGGTTCGCGCACCGGTCCTTCTTCTCAAACTCGGTGGTGGCGGCGTTGAGCGTGTGAGCCATGCGATCCAGTCTCCTGAGTTGTGTCCTGACAGGGCTTGTAGCATATGCGACGAGAGACTGAGGAGGTGTGTGCGTCCGGAAACTACCGTGGACGCGTTCGCACACCCCAGTCTTTGAAGTCGGATGTCTACATTAATGTGAGGCGAAGTAGCAAGAAACAGACATGGCAGGTAAGGTCCGTCATGTCAGATATTCTTCCCCTGCGGATTCGTACGCGATCGTCGTTCTGGTTCTGGTGCCTCGTCGTTGTCGGTGTAGTGCTGACATTTGTTGCTGTTTCGTCTCTGACTCCTTCACGCTCAGGACACGGGTTGTCAGGACATCAGCGCCATGATGCCACATGCTGTTCCTGCCAGTCGAGCGGTGTGCCAGCTAACGGTGCTGCTGCGTGCAACCATCGATTTGGTGCAAAGCCAAAGTCGTTTTATGACAACTTCGGCCCACCGCTTCTTGCGGCGGTTGTGGCGTTTGTGCTCGCGGGGATTGTGTACTGGATCGAGCGGAACCATCTTGAAACGCTGATGAAGCGGGAGGTTGCGATCGAAATGCATTCACTCTTCAGCAGCAACGAGCTGGAGCGTGCCCGTCGCGAGTCTTGGCTCTGGCTGATGCAGGACAAGAAACGGTATGAGAAACGGCTGAAGTCCTTTGCAAGATATGTTCTCAATCCAGTAAAGGCAGGTGAGGACCCCGAGTTTCTCAAGAACTGTCAGGCGCTCTCGACCGTCCTGCATTTCTGGGGCGGGATCGAGACACTTCTTGCTGACAAAGCCATCAGTGAGACCATGGTGAAGTCGCTCTTCGCGTCAAGGTACCGCAGTTGGTACATGCAAGTTGTGCTCCCCGCACAGGCAGCGATGCAGAGTCGTGTAGCTCCGGGTGGTTCAACACGTCATCTGCCAGTCTGGTGCAGCGGAACGCCGTTGCTTCGTGTGTTGTGTTTCGATACGTCTGAGAGCGGAACAACCGAGAGCTAAAAATCATCTAATGCGTTCGGCGCGATGTTTGGCAATCATGCCCTGTTTCTCGCTCACCGGAAGCATGAGAACGAGCCCGACTGCAAAGAACGTGGTTAGCAGGATCATCGCGTTGGTGTTGCCGAGCCAGGCTTTGACAAGCCCGAAGCTCAGCACGCCGATTGCGCCCGCCAGTTTGTACGACATGCCCCACAGGCCGAAGAACTCGGCCGCGCGATTCTTCGGCGTGAACACACCGACCATGGACCGGCTGGACGTGCCGATCCCGCCCAGCCCGATTCCGATTCCGTTGCCGACAATCCAGAACAGCCATTGCGGTCGGTTGGTCAGTGTGGTCATCCAGAGGAGCGCAAGCGCAACGCCGATCCACACACCGAGGAACGCAATGACAATCGCGCGAGCGCCGACGCGATCCTGAAACTTGCTGACGATGAACGTGGTCAGTCCAGCTGTAACCGAGATCTGCAGCGCAAAGAAGACGAGCGCCTTTTCCTGCACGCCGAAGTCGGTCGCGATGATCGCTGAAAACTTTATCATCGTCTGCACGCCGAACCCGTACACGAAGAACGCGATGAGGAATCGGACAAGGTGCTTGAACCTGCTGGCATCACGAACGGTGTGTGCCAGACGCCCGAACGCCTGCGCCAGAACGTTGTGCCCGCGCTCCACCTCGCGTGGCTGCTCACGCAGGATGAACATCGCCGGAAGCATCGCTGCGAAGAACCACAACCCTGCGAAGACAAAGAACGGTCGCCAGTCCATTGCATCGGTGAGACCGAACGCGAACGTGCCGACAGCCAGACACACCATCAGCAGGATCGCGCCGGAGTATCCCATCGTCCATCCGAGTGCGCTGATCTTCCCGATGTTGCGTGGGGTCGAGACATCGGGAAGGAACGATGCGAGAAAGTTCTCGCCGAGTTCGAAGCAGATATTTGCTGGAATATACAACAGCAACGCAAGGATGAGTGTGTCGGCTCCAGTCAGCGCAAGGCCTGTTGTCAGCAGCGAGCAGATCAGCCCCGTCGCAATGAGCATCTCCTTGCGCCATCGGCGGGCATCCGCGAGAGCGCCAAGCACCGGCGACAGCAGCACAACGATGAACAGGCTCGTCGCGGTCATGATCGCCCACCATCGATCGCCGGCCTTTTCGTCGTGGACAATGACCTTCTTCACATAAATTGAGAACAGCAGCGTGTTGATCAGCAGCGTGAACGATTGGTTCGCCAGATCGTACATGCCCCACGCGAAGACCTCGCGCTTGTTCGGGAGTCCTGCAAACGGGTTGAACGATCGCTTCTGCGACATAGATCACCTGCAGAACACTGGCGGTACTGGTTAGCTTATGCCTTTGACCGTGCGAAGAACGCTTCGATAGCAGCCTTGCCCTCGGGTGAGCTGCGCAGTCTGACGAGATGGTCCTGCTCGCACTTGAGTGCAGCTTCCCAGCCCTGCGCGATCCCGACATCGACAGCGTCCGCCACAGCCTTGGCACTTCCGGTGTCCGGGAGTGACGCACGAACAGCATCAAGAGCGGTCAATGTCTTTGCGCGGTACTGCGATCTGCCGATCCAGCGTGAAGGTGTGCCGTCACGCGCAGGTGCCTTCGGATTGTCGATGATCCACTGCTTAGCGGTCATCAGCAGCGTGGTTGCGTCGGACGCGACCGCGTCAAAGACTCCAGCCTCGCACGCAGTGGCAAAGTTCAACGGCTTGCCCGATGCAGTCAACTCGATGGCGGACGCTGGGTCCATTCGCGCAGGGAGCAGATTGGTTCCGCCCCAGCCGGGGCAGATTGATAGTCCTGATTCGGGCAGACCGACCGGGTAGGGCTTTCCTGGTGCGCTGTCGCGCTCCGGTGGTGGAGCAGCAACCAGCGCATCGCAGTGCATCGCGATTTCCATACCGCCACCAAGCACCGCGCCGTTGATTGCAGCGACCGTTGGGCATGGGAGTTGCGAGATCATTCCGAAGACGCGCGACGCGTACTGCAGGTACGCATGGAGTTGCTCGTCGTTCATCTGCTGGATCGCGTTCAGATCGGCACCTGCGATGAATGCTCGCGGAGCAGCGGATGCCAGCACGAACCCGCGAGCATCAGTTGGCACCTGTTTGATGGTCGCTTCGATCCGTCTGATCAGATCGTGGTCGAGCACGACGACCGGCTTTCCCGGCTGCTCGAGTGTTAGTGTCACGATGCCCGCAAACGGACATTCTTTGTCGGTGTGGAGTGCAAACGGTTCGACTGGCATCGCGTCTTCCGGGAGTGTGGTGTGTGAATCGGTTCAGACGAGTGTAGGAACCCGGGCTGATGGGATGGAGAGTGCGATCGGACACCGACCTACCCTTGGTGTCCATGCAGAACCCCGCCACCGATAAGATCATGCGTGTGTCAGAGCGAGCCGTCGCTTCGCTCCAGGATGCGACCGCGGTGCTCCAGCGACTCGTGCAGGACGACCGCCATGTTGCGGTGCTGGAGCAGGTCGTGGAATGTGTTGCCGACGCATTCAGGAGTGGACACAAGGTGCTGGCGTGTGGGAACGGCGGGTCCGCGTGCGATGCCATGCACTTCTGCGAGGAACTGACAGCGAGGTTTCGCGGCAATCGGCAGGCTCTCCCCGCGATGGCGTGCTCCGATGCTGGATTCATTACCTGTGCGGGCAACGACTTCGGATACGAGCGAGTCTTTGAGCGATGGGTCGAGGCGTTCGGGCAGAAGGGCGACGTGCTCGTCGTGCTGACGACCAGCGGTACATCCATCAACGTGCTCCGCGCGGTCAAGGCGGCGCAGAAACGCGGCATGCGCACTGTTGCGATGCTCGGACGCGATGGCGGCGATCTGGGTGGCGTGTGCGATCATGAGTGGATTGTGCCCGGCGAGACATCGGATCGCATCCAAGAACTCCACATGCTGCTCCTTCACATTGTCGTTGAATGCATTGAAGTGAAGATGGGTTTGGCATGACTGAATCTCCGCCAGTTGACGCCTATATCGCGCTCGGATCGAATGTGTCGTGGCATGATCGATCGTGCGAGCAGGTGGTGTGTGATGCGCTGCTGCGGCTTGACCAGCACGAATCGATTGATGTTGTTTCCAGAAGCAGGCTGTACCGCACACCTGCTGTGACGGAATCTGGCATCTCCAACGAACATCCGTATGTGAATGCGGCCGCCCATCTTCGTGTCTCGTGCGCAGCCCGTGGGCTGCTCGATACGCTGCTCGAAGTTGAGCGTGAGTTTGGCAGAGACCGTGAGCGCGAGCAGCGGTGGGGTGATCGGACGCTCGATCTGGACCTGCTGATCTATGGTGATTCCAGTATCGATGAGCCCGGGCTGACCGTCCCCCATCCGAGGCTCGCTGAGAGGGCCTTTGTGCTGGAGCCGCTCATTGAGATCGCATCGGAACAGCAGATGCTTCCTGATGGAAAGACTGTCAGCGAAGGTCTTGCAGCACGCGTACGTATGGAACTGCATCAGGATATGACGATCTAATACACGATGATTCGATCGCATGTTTCCAACTTCCCGGGATTCACCTGCCTTGTTGGGCTGATATTTGTATCCAGCGCACATGCGCAGTCTGGACGAATGCGTCGTGATGCACCAACCAATCCTCAGACCCGCGAGCTTGTAGAACTTGGTGATCCGGACGTTGTGCTTATGCTCGTTCGGGATATCTATCGTGAACGCGCCACCTCGGATCGTGTTGAGGTGAGATACTGGGCCGATCCGCAGTATCTGTCGCGGTATCTCAGGCCGGAGCCAGATCGAACAAGCGTTGTTGAGCTTCGGATAGTGCCAAAGGCAAAGGTTGCAAATGAACAGGGAGAAACGATGACAGTTCCTGTTCTTGGCATTGAACTTGAAGGCACGCAGGTGCAGATTGTTGATAACGTGTGTGAGGTGGTGACGCAGCACAACGAGGATGCTGTGTTTCGGACGCACTTTGATGGTGCCCCAACGCCGAGGCGAATCGCAGAAGCGATCAAGCCAGTGCCGTTGCCGCAGATCGCATTTGCCTTTGGTGAATCTCCAACACTCAGTGATCTTGGCGCTGGAGTGCAGCCGATCCATTGGACTTCTGTTGAGGAAGGCGATGAGCCAGACATTGTGCATCTGGAGGGAACGATTGGTTCTGGGTCGTCGCTTGTGACTATCGATATCTCAAGTACGTCCCGACGTATTGTTGGCGCAACGTTTCCCGCAAACGGTGATCCAGGCTTTGGCTGGATTGAACTCCGTATTGAGCCGCGCCCTTCTCAGCCAATTATCTCATGGATCAGGGATTACACCAGTCGGACTGAAGTGAGCACATTTGCGGCATTATTGCCGGGCAGACAAGTGCTTGATGATACAACCCCAGAAAACACTCATTCGCACGAGCCATCGGATCATGATGAGCACAAAGAAAGATAGCGAGATTGGTCACCTTTGCGGCCCTGAACTCTGCCAGCATACCCTCGCGGCATGAATCCACACCTGCCTCCTCGTGATCTGCTCCTCTGCACAAACGCAAGAAGCTTAGCTGGTGCTTTGCTTTGTGTGGTTGGATGTGCTTCTGGTATGGCGTTCGGTCAATCAGACACCCCATCGACGACGGCATCCCAATCACTGTCGCAGGAAATGCAGGAGAACACACTGGATGCGCGGCTTGCAGCAGCTCGCGCGGCGACTCCGCACGCGTGGGGTTCAGAAGGCAGCGAGTGGTGGACTTTTACTGCAGGTGGCGCTGCTGACTTTGCTGACTCCCACGACCTCAAACTTGGCGCAGGATACACCACCTTTGTTGTGGACGATGTTGAGTTCACTGTTGAGGCTGGGCTCTGGTACTTTGATCAACCGGGTGACGATGCGGTTGGTGCCTCCGGCTCCATGATCTTTCGCTGGCACTTTATCAACGAGCAGTCATGGTCACTCTTTGCTGATGCGGGCATCGGCATGATGGTGGCGTCGGACAATGTGCCCGATGGTGGAACTGGATTCGATGTGCTGCCAAGATTCGGTCTTGGCGCAACTATGCAGCTTGATGATGCTGGCACTCGTGCGCAAGTAGGTTTCCACTGGCACCATATTTCCAATGCGCGAATACATGGAGAAGATCGCAACCCGTCGCGCGATGGATTGATGCTGTATGCGGGCATCATAGTGCCATTTTGATATGACTGTGTGTATCAGCCGGCGTCTGCAAGCCGTGGCGCAGAAGCTTCATCAACTTGCGCAAACGTTGTCTTGTTTCGCCCGCCCTCTTTCGATCGGTACAGGCACTGGTCGGCAAGTGCGATCCATTCCAGTGCGTCGAGCTTCGGCGTGCTCTTGCATCCGGCAACACCGACAGACGCAGTGACGACGCGTTCTGGCATCTGTGGCCATGTCAGGCTTTCGAGTGTGTTCCGGATTCGATCGCAGAGCTTGACGGCTGCGTCTGGTGGTGTTTCCGGCATGATGATGACGAACTCTTCACCGCCATATCGGCACGCAATATCTGTTTCGCGCGAGCACGACTGCACAACTTTGGCAACTGTTTGGAGCGTGACATCGCCAACCGGGTGTCCGAAGATGTCATTGATCGACTTGAAGTGATCGATATCTATGATCGCAAGTGACAATGGTCGGCTGTGACGAAGCGATGCTGCGACTTCTTCTTCCCAACGGCTGTCGAAGTGGCTGCGATTCCACAGCCCTGTCAGACCGTCAACATGGGCACGCTCGGACAGCATGTTCAGCAGCATCTGAATTCGTAGAGCAGAACGAACTCGTGCCCGCAGTTCGGAGAGTTCAAACGGCTTTGTGATATAGTCAATCACACCAAGATCGAACGCGGTCACTTTGTCCTCAGTTGCGTGCAAGCCGGAGATTACAATCACTGGGATGTTGACCGTGCTGCCGTCGTCTTTCAACTTTCTGAGTACTTCGAACCCGTCGATGTCCGGCATGTCAAGGTCGAGCAGAATGATCGCGGGATTCAACTCCTTTGCCATCTCCATGGCCTCAGAGCCGTTGTGCGCGTTGATAAAGTTGACATTAAGATCACGCAGGCGTGCACGCAGCAGACGATGGACGTCCGGTGAGTCGTCAACAATGAGCACGTTCGGCAGGGAATCGTGCGGTTGTTGTGAAGAACTGCCCATCAGATGTGAGTCCCGGCCTTTACGTTCAGTGGTGAGTCCGATTCCAACCGCATTACTTTGGTATGAAAACAACGTATTGGTGTTCTACCGATCAGTTTCAGCGAATAACCCGACGGCAGATTGACAGCAACGTGTCCATGCGCTTCTGCAACTCAACCAACTGCGCATCGAACGCTTCATTGCCATTTTCGACTAAAAATCCCTCAACATTTGCCGCAGCTTCAGAGATTTCACCGAATCCATATCCAGCACCCGATCCCTTGAGTTGGTGTGCGAGATAACGAAGGCTTCGTTCATCGTGGGAATGAAGGAATCCCTCCAGCTTCGCAATACGTTCGGGAAGTTCCTGGATGAACAGATCCAGAATATCTGCCATTTCGGGATCATCCTGATAGATGCTGTAGATAGGTTGGGAATCCTGCGGCCCATCACTGTACATGTCACACCTCCGGGCCCAAACCATCGGCGTGATTGCGCTGTAAGTTCATCTGAAGCAGGGGGTTTTCTCCCAAGTCTGGAATTCTGAAGTTGCTGAGCATCTTTGTTTGATGCTTTGGCAGAGCGACAACTCGCGCAGATTCTGCCGACATATTGATGTGATTGATCGTGTGAATGGGTCCTGTGCAATGCCCGAGAAGAGATTTTCGGTTCCGGATCCATCTCGTCGATACGTCCGAAAGCATGGCAGATGCAACTGGACATCCAAACAAAGTCCTTTCGCTGGATGAGTTTCTCATTGTTCGCGACACTGTTCGTGCACATGGCGAGACACTTGTGCATTGTCACGGATGCTTTGATATTGTGCATCCTGGACACATACGCCATCTACGTCATGCTGCCAGCCTCGGTGATCGACTCCTCGTCACATTGACAGCGGATATGCACGTGAACAAGGGGGTGGGCAGGCCGCTCTTCACAGAAGATCTACGTGCAGAAAACCTCGCTGCGCTCGGCTTTGTTGATTGGGTGGTTATCAACAAACAGCCCACCGCAACAGAACTGCTTGAACGTGTCCAGCCAGAGCTATATGTCAAGGGGGCAGAGTACGAGACAAACGACGATCCGCGGTTTTGCGCGGAGCGAAGCGCAGTTGAGAACGCGGGAGGCCGCGTTGTCTTTTCATCTGGCGATGTGGTGTTTTCATCCACATCGTTGGTAGAAGAAGTTGGCAGGCTTGAACTGATCAATCCAAAGAGAGCGCAGATAGCCAGAATAGCGACGGAGAACAACATCTCGTTGCAATCAGTAACGAACCTGCTCGACTCGATGCGAGGAAAGCGCGTGCTTGTGTGTGGTGAGACCATACTCGACACGTACACTCGATGCGACTGGCCGGATGTTGCGATGGAAGCACCAATGCTCTCGCTTCGAAGTATTGAGAGCACGAGCTTTGACGGCGGTGCTGCCATCGTTGCACAGCATCTTGCGAGTTTGGGGTTGAAGACAACGCTGTTGACGGTGTTGCCAACGACGATTGACGCGGATCGGGTGATTCATCGTCTTGCAAAGAACGGCATTGAAGTCATACCTGTTCGATCAGGAATGGCACTTGCGCACAAGCATAGGTACATTGTGGGTCATCACAAAGTCGCGAAGATTGATGATGCAACTGAGATCACACTTGATACGTACGAACGGAAGTTGGTTGCAGACATGTTTGATTCACTGTCTGCAAACGCTGATGCAGCCATTATTACCGACTACGGGTTAGGCATGTTCACGCCACAAATGCTGCAGACAATGACATCGCGAGTGCAAGAGAAGAAAACGATTCTTTGTGGTGACATCTCGGGGAAGCGCGCCTCACTACTGACATCAGTCAGATCTCCAACGCTGCTCTGTCCAACCGAGCGTGAGTTGCGACAGGCAATGCGTGACTTTGATTCTTCGCTCCCCGCCGTTGTGTGGAAGCTGATGAGCATGATCGATGCATTTGCGATTGCAGTTACACTCGGAGAAGATGGTGTGATTGTGTTTACACGTAATCAGGCAGAGGAGACGGATTCGCAAGCGTGGGCACATCGTGTGTCGAGTGTCCACATTCCGTCCCTTGCTGGGCATGTCAAGGACACGCTTGGATGCGGTGATGCGCTGCTTGCAGCTGTTACAGCATCGCTTGTTGGAAAAACGTCGCTGATCGAATCCATGCTCGTCGGATCTGCTGCGGCAGCAGCAGAAGCATCAATGCTTGGAAATATCGCTGTCACGCGTGGGGACATTCTGCGTGTCATCCGCCAATGGATGCACGATGGACATGACTTGTCTGTAGAGCCGAAACCGATGGGCAACGCGTTGCTCGCAGGGTAAACACAAAGAACTGCAATGAAGATTGGCTTTGTCATTCCAACAAAAGATCGTCCGGACGAGTTGCTTCGCACTATCTCGTCCTTCGAATCGCTTGACAGAAGTGTGCTTGGGGACTGTCCTTGCATAGTTGTTGTGGATAACGCATCCCACGATCCTGTGGAACTTGCCTGCACGACCCGGAACGGCATTGCTATTCAGCAGATACGACTTGAGAGGAATGCAGGTGCATCAGCGAGAAACATTGGAGTCTCGGCGCTCGATGCGGACTGGGTTGTCATGCTCGATGACGATTCGCAACTGCAACAGTGTGATTTGGCCCATGTGCTTGACGCGATACCGAGTGACGTTGCTGCAGTGGGAGGTGAGATCTTCCTGCCGGATGGCAGCCGTGAGGCTGGTGGATTACCAGAAGTTGTCATTGGGTGTGGCTGTGTCGTGCGCAGAGATCTCTTTCTTGAGGTTGGTGGATACGACGCAGCGTTCGATTACTATGTCGAGGAATATGATCTTTGTGCTAGACTGATTCAGCAGGGATATAAGGTTATTCACACACATAGCCTGAGATTTCTTCATCGCAAGGTTCAGACAGGTCGGGCCTTTGACCGTATCCTGCACAGGTTGGTTCGAAACAACGCGTGGGTGATTCAGAGGTACGCGCCGCATTCGTGTCGCGATAGCGCAATGAAGCAGATGCTGCGTCGATATGAGTTGATTGCGACAAAGGAAAATGTCAGCAGTGCATTTCAACTTGCATGTGATGAGATTGAAGAAACACTCTCTCATCAACCGTCGCGTGAAATGACACCGATTCAATGGGACCGATTGATCGGCGTTGAAGCGGTTCGGCAGCACCTTCTTCCATTGCTGTCTGACAACAACATCATAGATGTTCGTGTTGTCACTCCGGGAAAAGGCTATGAAGAAGTCTGCGAACTGCTGCGTGCACATGGTTATCAGATAACTTCGAAGTCCTCAGCAACTTCGGTGATAGGCACGCTGTCACCTGGCCCGCTCCAGGATGCCTATGAAGCATCGCATGGGAGCAGCATAAAGCCATGGCCGTGCTTCGAATCCGCTGTTGCACTGGATGGATCTGTCGTGTGAGGAGTCTCGCGTGGATGAGCAGACAAGGCCAGATGCGTGGTCTCGATTGTACCAGACGATGCAGAATGCGCGAGCCAATCCGACAAGCGCACACGCCGCTATACACTATGTGCTTTCACTTGTCGGACTTGGATTACGCACACTCGCATCGCTGGAATGTAAAAGATTGATCTCGTCCGGTTTGTCAAAGGCGGATAGCGATTCGATTCAGAGAGAAATTGAGCAGTTGCAGTGCGATGTGATTTCTGCTGATGAGCGGCTGCAATGTATCAAACAGAATCTTGCAGCTGCTAGGACAGATCTTGATGTCAGCGAGTCTGATATTGAGTCGTGGCTTGAAGGCATGTCAGACATCGTGTGGTACCGGACAGTTGATGGCAACATTGTTCGCCGGAATACCACGAAACATCGATTGGCTCATTTTCAGGATCTGCAGACGGTATGTCGATCCAACGTGTCCGAGTTGAGACGCAGCATTGAAAAAAACGCATTCGGTCCAGTGATTATGCATGGCATCGACCCGCCTTGGGGCTTTGCGGCACTTCTTGAGTCGGAATCGCCTCCGGATGTTCCAGGCTTTGTTCAACGCATCATTGTTGTACAGCAGAACAAGCATGAGCTGATAAGCGGTCTTGCGTGTGGTGATCTGTCCGAAAAGTTGAAATCGAAATCTGTGTTGTGGTATGTTGGTGAACATGCTCAAGATGAGCTGCTGTCACATATCCGCGCCCGGCGTGATTATGCATTTCCGCAAGCTGTTGTTGTGAGCCCGGTACTTCAGGATAAGGCGATCGACTTTGTGTCGCTGTTGCGTGAAGCCGAGCGCGATGCTCGGGCGTACAAGGAAGATGTTATCGTTTCGTTCTCACAGCCTGCGTCGAAGATGATTTCAGAAGATGTCGGCAACCGGTTCCGTATTCTGCTTCCAACATCCAGATTTACAACGTATGTTCAGCATGCTGTAACGGATCTCGCATCCGAGCTTGAGTTGTGCGGATGTGAATGCAAAGTGTGCATCGAGGAAGACACATCGTCTGTGTTCCACGACTTTGCGTACACCAATGCTTGCGCAGACTTTCAGCCCGATGCGGTCATTGCGGTGAACTACACGCGCTCGTTTCTGGGGCGGCATTTCCCACAGCATCTGCCATACATCTGCTGGGTGCAGGATTCGATGGACCACCTGCACGATCCGGACTCGGCGCGCGCACTCTCGTCGAATGACTGCCTGGTTGGCATGGTCGATAAAAGTTATGCTGACAGATACGGCTACGATCCCGGTCAACTGCAGTACCATCCGATGGTATCGTCGAATCGAAAGTTCTTTCGAAGTGTGTCACAAAGTGAACGTGTCTGCGATGTTGCGTGGGTGACCAATCACAGCGAAACAGTCGAGTGCATGCGGACAAGACTGCTAGGTGCGATCGGATCGATCCCCTCGACGTCGCTAACGCAGATTGGAGAGGTGCTTGATTCGATTGAACGTGGACTCTGTGCGGCCCCCTCAAAGTCGGTGTATGCAGCTGTAAACGAAGCAGCACGAACACTCACATCGGTGCCTGACGATATTAAGCATCGATTGAACGCCTCGATATTCATGCCGTTCGCGGAGCGGGTGTTTCGCCATCAGGTTGTAGAATGGCTTGCCGACATATGCGATCGGCGCAACTGGTCTCTTGGGCTGTTTGGGAATGGCTGGGAAGATCATCCGCAGTTTGCGAAGTATGCTCGGGGTGCGGTGTTGCACGGCGAACAGCTTCGTCTGGCATACCAGCAGGCGGGTGTTCATATTCACGCGTCACTCTTTGAAACGGTGCATCAGCGCGTGATGGAGTGCATACTGTCCGGTGGCTTGCCGTTGTGCCGTGTTGCTCGTGATGCGTTCGGGCTTCTTGGCAACAGAGTCGCTGCTCAAGCTTTCGAACAAGGGTTGTGTCATCAGAAATCAACGTTTTCTGCCACGAATATCGAATATACGTTGCACATTGAGCATATGCCCGAAGCGCAGAAGTTCGTGTCAAAGCTGATGGATCTGGAGCTGTGTGATGCGTCAGAGTTCCGCGACGGTGTGCTGACGTGGACGCAGAAGCAACTGGATAACGGCATCTACTCGGAACATGACGAGATAGAGTCACAACGAACAGATTATCTTGAGCATCTGAGTGATCTTTGCTTCGCAACTCCGCAACGACTTGAGCAACTGCTCGAGTTGTATTTGTCGGATGAGACAGCACGTGACGAACGAACGTATGCTGCAGAAGCTGCAATGCCGGAGTGTTTTACCACAACAGGTCTGGCGAAGTGGATCATCGCGAAGATCCATCAGATGATCCAAGCTAGAAAAATCGCATCAAGGTCAGCGCTGCTGCGGGCAAGTTGAGCGAGCGCTACTGCATCGCAGTGATTCGTATATCCGGCTTTGGCTCTGCCAGCGTCGATGTGTCTGAGTAGAGCGTGTGTATGCTGATCGTATCGGGCAAGCATGCGATGCACCTCTCTCGAAGCGCCGATTCGTGCATTCTGCTGCTGATGATCACATCCGTGATGCCAAGGTGTGCAATCTGTTCGATGCCAAGGACACGCCATCCCCATAGAGATGAGCCGTGCTTTTTCGTGTCGTCATCGAACACACACACAACGCACTCCGCGTCCGATGAGGAAAGATGTTGGGCAAGATCGATGGTGTGTTGTCCCGCGCCGTAGATTGCAACTCGTGCTTTTATGCATTGCTTCAGGATCGCAGCAAGACGCAGCTTTGCTCCTTCGGTCGCAGATGCGGTGTTTCCTGTTGCTGACTTGAATGTCACGGGCCGATGTGATAGCCACTGCTTTGGTTGAGATTGTTGTGCTCGCTCAATAATGCTGCACAATCGCTGAACGTGAATGTCATGATTGTGGTGGTGCTTGGCGTATTCCCACGCGTTGCGTGCCATTCTGTTCATGTCACCAGTCACAAGATCCCTGATTTGCTGTGCAAGCGCGAAGCCCACGTCTTGGTGACCAGCGGATGTTGGAACATCTGCAATCAATCCTCTTTCTCCGTGTGCAACAGCGTCGGCGGCGCCGGATTCGACACGGGTGATGACGGGGATGCAACCCTGGCCCATTGCTTCGAGCATCGCAACGCTTTGCCCTTCATACCGTGACGGTAGCACCCACGCATCGGCCCATTGCAGATGCTCAACCACGTGGTGCGGGCTGACCGAGCCGAGCAACTGTACCTGAGGAATGTCTCTGCTTGCATCGATAAGTTTGTCGCGTGATTCGCCATCTCCAATGACACGGAGCTCAAAGTTGATGTTCTGCTCGACAAGGGTCCGGCACATGACGGGTAATGCACTGACACGTTTCTGCTCTTCATTCAACCTGCCCGAGTACACGAGACGCAACGGTCGATTGCGAAGAGCAGACCGAACAGGAAATGATGATGCAACATCAACGCTGTACGGAATGTGCGACAGGTGTGTCGAAGTGCAAGCAAACTGCTTGCGGGCCTGTGCGTGAAGTTCGCTGCTGACTACGACGACATCGTGGAGGACTGGTTCATAGTACGTTGCGACTGCGATGTCGTACCGATTATCACTGTGGAGCCAAGACACGACGCGAATGCGATCGGGCATGGATTGTGTCAGCGCAGCAATAATGCCGTAGCAGTCGCCGTGCAGATTCGGTGAGATAACGACCGGTAGTCCGGTGGTCGCATGCATGGTTTCGATCGCATCCCGATACGTCGGGATCATGTGCTCGAATGATCCGTTGCACTGATCGAGGGGTGTATCAGAGATCACCTCGGCGACGACCAGAGGCGCAAGAAATGCAGGGACAGTTTCGTCTGGTGTTCGGTGGATGATCAGCCCAGCCTGGTGCCCCCGGTCTCGCAGACCCTGTACGGCGCGCATTGCCCATGTTGTAACACCGCTGACGCGAAGATGTCCGGGAAGTGCAATGAGCATTGATGGTCCTCTGGAAATCCAGCCGATTCAACAGTATTCGATCGACCGAACCCGCCTTTTCACGACAGAATCTGAAGGACTGGATTCCGTGCGCACATGTGTGTCCATTCTTATTCCCTCGAGAGGTCGGTCTGCGAAGCTGGCAAATCTGCTTGATGCGCTCTCAGATCAGGTGCTTGATGACAATGTTGAGATCGAGGTCATAGTCGTTATTGATGGTGACGGAACGCCACCGGATGTGCCGGTCTCTCTCGATGTGCAGCTTCACAGGACGGTACACGTTGGAGCCGGTGCCGCACGCAATATTGCGATGTCATGCGCACGCGGTCAGTTGTTGTTGTTTCTGAACGATGACGTGGTTCCAGAACCGCGGTGTGTGATGGCACACGTTCGTGCGCACGATGGGCAGCATCCCATGGTGCTGGGATATTCGCCCTGGTTGCAGCCTGAGCAACCGACATGGTTCGACGCGTTCGTGCAACACACGCCGTGCATCTTCGGTCAGATACCGACACACGATGGTGCGTTACTCGATTGGCGTTCTGCGTGGACGCTGAATCTCTCGGTCAAAGCTTCATGCATTGCATCACAGAATGCCCGCTTTGATGAGTGTATCAGGCCTGTGTACTTTGAGGACATTGAGTTTGCGTATCGACTCTTTGGTCACGATCGGGCGATTTGGTACGCGCCGGAAGCAGTTGCATTGCACGATCATCGTGTGACCATGCGGGAGTACTTCGCGCGCGAGGTATTGCTCGGTATAATGTCGAATGTGTTGTACGAGGTGAATCAGTCATGCCATCACGAGATTATTCCGTGCGAGCCGGCGATCCATGCTGCACACGCTGAGCCAATGTTCAATCTTGATGCACGGGATCAATCCAGGCAGCTATCGCATTTCGTCAACGCGTGTAACGAAGCAGTGCGAGCAGCGATTGATGATGCCGACGTTGTGTCAAGAGCAATGGAGTTGTACACATTCCACCTGCCATTGAAGCGTCGTGCGTTTCGGCTTGGCTTGTGCGATGCGGTCATAAACCCGAGTCTGCCGTGGCAGGATCGCGTCGCTCGTTCGCGTCAACTGCTCGATGAAGATCAGGTATTTTCGCTGCTGCCAGAGGCATCCTCCGCAGGGCACGCGGCAGGATCAAGATACCAGCGAAACTCTCCAGCGACAGGCTGAATTCCAAGAACTGGAAGTATTTCGATCGGCTTCTGGTGTGCGCGTGTGTGCTGCTGGATCTGTTCGATCATCTCGCGTTTGCGCTCACCAACAACAAGCACACTCACAAACCGTGACGCGTTCAGCAGCCTGTATGTCATAGTAATGCGTGGGGGCGGCACGACAGTGGGACCATTGTTCGATACAACGAGTGCATCACCAGAGTGAAGTGCTGGCGAGTTTGGAAAAAGACTTGCTGTGTGGCCATCGTCACCCATGCCGAGCAGCACATAGTCGAGCCTGTCGTGTCCTCGCTCGCGCCATTCGAGCACGCTGCACAGTTCTTTCTCGTATTTCCTTGCAGCGTCGGATTCTGTTGCGTGGATGGGATGCACCTGATCCGCTGGGATCGTCGAGTGATTCACGATCAGCTCGCGGATCATGCCGAAGTTCGATTTTTCATCATCGAACGGCACACAGCGTTCGTCGACGATCCAGATATGTGTCTTCTTCCATGGGAAATGCCGGCACGCCGGATCGAACATCAGTTGCTTGTAGACGGGTTCGGGCGTTGATCCGCCGGAGAGCGCCAGATGGAACGAGCCAAACTCACGGATGCATGCGATCGCCTGCATGAGCATGTCCGCGATCACACAGTCGTAGAGCTCGTGCTTCTCGCGCACAACAACCGTGCCCGGAAGTGCGGGCTTCGGGAGCGTCGGCTCGATCGGGATGGGACCGGTCCCGCTGGACATGGAGACGATTCTACCAGCAAATGTGGTCTCAGGCGGTGCTGATGTTGTGCCAGACGCATCCCTCGCGTGTGAGCAGTTCGTCAGCAGCAGCAGGGCCCCAACTGCCCGCGTCGTATGTGTGGATCTGTTCGCGGAGATGGTCGTTGTCCAGAAGAGGCTGGCACACCCGCCACGCGCCCTCGACCTCGTCGCGATGCTTGTAGAGTGTGCGATCGCCCCGGATGGCATCGACAATCAACGGGCCGTACGCCTCGACGGGCTCGCCACCGAACCGATCGACATAGTCCATGTCCAGTTCGGCGGTTGCGAGTTGGAAACTCGTGCCTGGCACCTTGCCGTTGATGCTCAGATCGATCCCCTCGTGCGGCGCAATCCGGATGACCAGTCGGTTTGCGCTGACATTACCCAATCCCTTCGAGTAATCCGGGAACATGTCCAGTGGCGGCTTGCGGAACTGGATCACGATCTCGGTGCGCTTCTCAGCCATCTTCTTGCCGCTGCGAAGGAAGATCGGCATTCCTGCCCATCGCCAGTTGTCGATCTGGATGCGCATCGCAGCGTACGTCTCTGTGTTGCGCAATGGATCGACACCCTCGGCATCAACGTACGCGGGCTCGTCCTTGCTTGGGCCGTACCTTCCAAAGACTGCGTGCTCGTGCGCGGATGATGTCGGGATGGGTCGAACGGACTCGAACAGTTTGATCCGCTCGCGCATCAGCGAGGATGCCTTGAACGATGATGGCGCTTCGATCAGCACATGGGTGAGCACCTGGAGCAGATGGCTTTGGATCATGTCGCGCAATGCGCCAGCCTGATCATAAAACGTACCCGCTCGCCTGCCAACACCGAGTGATTCCGCCGCGGTGACCTGGATGTGATCGATGTGGCGCGCGCTCCACAATGGCTCGAAGATCGAGTTCGCAAAGCGCAGTGCGGTGATGTTCTGCACGAGTTCCTTGCCGAGGTAGTGATCGATCCGGAAGATCGCATCCTCGTCAAACACACGGCCGAGCGCGCGATTGAGAGAGACAGCGGACGCAAGGTCTGTTCCGAAGGGCTTCTCCACAATGATGCGTTGCCACGATGTCTGGTCGGGATGCAGGGAGCACCACCGGCGTCCTTCGGTGACGAGTCCCGAATCGCCCAGACACTGGATGATGCCCTCGTAGAGTTGCGGTGCAACAGAGAGGTAGAACAACAGGTTGGGTGCGCCATCGCATCGTTCAAGCGCGTGTTGCGTGTTGAGTTCGCTGATTCGTTGCACGAGCCCCGGGTAGTCGTCCTGCTTCGTTGCATCGGCGGGGTGGTAGTGGAGGCGCTGGGCAAACTTTGCCCATGTGCCGCCATGTGTATCGAGCTTTGATTTCTCGCCGAGTTTGTCCCGCCATTCGTCGTCCGACATCTTCGTCCGGGACACGCCGAGGACAGCGAAGCTCTCCGGGAGTTTGCCCTTTTGCTCGCGGTCAAAGAGTGCGGGGATGAGCTTCCGCCAGGTCAGATCGCCCGAAGCCCCGAAGAGGACGATCAGGCACGGCTCGATAGTGCCGTTTGCGTCGTGGCGATGTGCTGATGGCGGCATTTGTGTCTCCGTGGGCTGTACGCCAATGTATCGGCGGATATGCTGTTTGCAATGCATCGATCGATCTACAGAATGGTGGACGCAAATCTGAACCGGGCGAAGGAGGGGCTTCGCGTTGCGGAGGATGCTGCGCGGTTTGTGCTGGGTGACCATCATCTCGCCAGCAGGTGTCGAGCGATCCGCCATGATCTCCAGAAACACGTCCAGTCGTGGGGTGTGCCGATCCACGCGATCATTGCAGAGCGGGACATCGATGCCGATACCGAGACGGGTGCAACTGTCAGAAACGCGACCTCGCGCACAGGACTGGGTGATCTGGTCGGCTCGTCCATGTCGCGTGCTGCTGAAGCGCTTCGTTGTATTGAGGACGCGCTCCGGTTAATTGATCCCACCGGCACACATGCTTCGCACATCGAGAAGCTGCGCTTTGCGTCGTACGCCGTTGCGAAGCAACTGGTGCTTCGGTTCCCAGCTGGCAGCACGCGTCAGCACGTGCTCTATGTCATCATCACACACGCGTTATGCACGCAACATGCGTGGCAGGACGTGCTTCGCGCATCACTCGACGCGGGCGCGACAGCGATCCAACTCCGCGAGAAACAGATGATGGACCTTGATCGCATTGGTATGTCGCGCGAGGCGAAGGAGATTATTGAAAACACGTCACCGAACGCGGAGCTCTGGATCAACGATCGACCCGATATCGCGGCGGTGGTGGGCGCGACCGGTGTCCATCTCGGTCAGACAGATATGAGCACCGCAGATGCGAGACGTGTGCTCCAGCCCAGACAGGCTGTGGGAAGATCAGCTTCAACTGTTGAGCAGGCAGTCGAAGCGGTGAATCAGGGTGCCGACATGGTGGGCTTTGGCGCAATGTTTGATACGTCCACCAAAGCAAACCCGCACGTGCGCGGGCCTGAGCTTCTCCGTGAGATCAGCTTGGCGATTCCTCTGAATGAAGTGCCCCATGTTGCGATCGGCGGGATCACACCAGACAACGTGGGCAGCGTGATCGTAGCGGGTGCGAGGGGAGTTGCGGTGTCATCCATAGTGTGCACTGCGAACGACCCCGGCGCGGTGTGCATGCAGCTGCTTGAAAAAATGAATGCTGCGTGCTGCTCATGAAACATTCTCTGGCAAGCCGAGATACACTCGCGTATGCCCAGCACTATCGAACGAACGACGCTTGACAACGGTCTGACCATCGTGGCAGAGCCCAACCCCAACGCCCACTCCTCATCGGCGGGCTTCTTTGTGCGAACAGGCACGCGCGACGAGACACTCGATGTCATGGGGGTTAGCCACTACCTTGAGCACATGCTGTTCAAGGGGACGAGTGACATCTCGGCTGAGCAGTTGAACCGTGCGTTCGATGAGATCGGCGCCCGCAACAACGCGTACACAAGCCACGAACTGACGTGCTACTACGCGCACGTCATCCCGGAGCACATCACGCGTGCGGTCGATCTGCTTGGCAGGATGATGCGTCCAGCGCTGCGCACAGACGACTTCAATACCGAGAAGGGTGTGATCCTTGAAGAGATCGCGATGTACGACGACAACCCATTCTCTGTACTCTACGAAGAGACAGCAGAACGCCATTATCGCGATGATCCACTCGGATATCGCGTGCTGGGCACAAAGCAGAGCATTACAGATCTGTCGTGTGAGCAGATGCGATCGTTCTTTTCGTCACGCTATGTTCCCAACACGATGACACTGGCGCTTGCAGGAAAGATCGACTTCGAGAGCATCGTCTCACAGATCGAACAGTTAACGCGTGACTGGCCGAAGGGTGCAGTGACGAGAGAAAACACACCAAGTACTACTGGCGTTGGTGAGTTTGTCATGCGACGCGATGATGTCGCTCGCGGATATATGCTCGGGCTTTCCGATGCGCCAGCGATTGATGATCCGGCGCGTCACGCGTTCTCGATTGCTTCGCACATCCTTGGTGGTGGCGACAACAGCAGACTGCATTGGGCGTTAATTGAGACCGGGCTCGCGGAAGAAGCAGCAGCTGGTGTCGAGTTCCGCGATGGGTCTGGCGTGTTCATGATCTACGCGTCGGGGAATCCCGATCAGATCGACACCATCAAGCAGAAAACGCTCGAAACGATTGATCAGCTTGCAGCATCTATTACTGATGAAGAACTTGAACGCGTAAAGACGAAGATCGCGACACAGGTGATGATCGGGACCGAGCGTCCAGCCGACCTGATGCGCAGGCTTGGAAAACTCATGACATTAACAGGAGAGTGCGAAAGACTCGAAGAAGAGCTTGAAGCATTTCTTGCTGTGAGTCTGAATGATGTGGTGAAAGCAGTTGCAGCATCGCCATTGCAACCTGCAACGCTCGGCATGCTCATGCCAGCGGAACAGCAGCCAGTTGACTAATCTTTCCCATTGATGGCTCTATCAAGCAGCTGCCATGCGTTGTCAACCAGTGTACTGCTGACACCTGTCTCATCATCAGGCAGATTTTCAGTAAACTTGCTCTGGGGATCAGAGAACCAGAACATGCTCAGGTCTGCCCTGAGCACATTGGCTCCAGACTCATGATTGAAGTCGATCTTTGTGCGGAACCCATCTGTGACAAGCGCGAGGTTGGCATCTGCAAGCGTCGAAAGCTGCCTATCACCACGAGGTGAGATGGCACGATACTGATAGTTGCCGATGATATCCTTTGATTCATCATTCCATATTTCTGCGTAGTGTGGGTACTCATGAAAGCCCTTGTGCGATGGGCAGTAGTAGATCTCCGGGGTTCGAAGATATTCGCTCTGATACAGAACGCCGAGACCATCCCATCCGGAGCGGAGTGATCGCGAGCCAGCAGATTGTGTTCCAATGCGAAGTGTCATCGTATCTTCCGGTGTATACGTGCCGGAAATATGAGAACCTGTCGGAGATGGTGCCATGAAGACAGAGGGTGGAATATTTCCTCTGTTTGCATCAGCAAACATCTGAATGCCGAGGCCAACCTGGCGCTGGTTCGATGCGCACACAACTCTGCGAGTTGTCTCACGGACCGCACCAAGTGTTGGTAGCAGTACACTGATCAACACAACAACAACCGCAAGACTGACAAGCAGGTCAAGCAGTGTGAACGCACGGGTTCGCGTGAACTGAGATGTCTTCAGAGACATGCTCACGAGTTGCAACCTCCAACACACAGACAGCATAACAGTACACGGACGCAAACACAAGGGGGATTTACTATCCCCGAACAATGTGGGATAATTGCTTTGCCAAACAAAGTCCGCACTATCGTTATGGGACTAACTAATGCCCCTGAGGGTACAAACTGAGGAAATCGAATGTTTTCCACAGTGCACGATTGGATCAAACGATGTACCATACGAGACGTGGTGGGAATGCATACATGTCTCTGTTTCCAATGCACAATCTCAACTCGTCCGATGAACCTGCGAGAGTGCAGCCAGTGATGTCCAGGGCACAGAGTCGAGATCAGGGAGCAGCAGACTTCCTTTTGATGCAGCGTGTTGCAGAAAGCGACCGTGAAGCTGTCTCTGAACTCTATGAACGCTTTGGATCGCTCGTTTTTCGTATGTCCCTCCAGACGATGCCCACCAGACAAGAAGCTGAAGACGCTGTGCAAGAGATATTTGTGCGTCTCTGGCGCACTGCTGACAGGTACGATAACACCAAAGCGGCACTCGTTACATGGATCATGCTCATAAGCCGCCGGCATCTGGTTGACAAGCTTCGACGCCGCAGAGCTCGTATTCGCCCGTCATCGCTTGATGAATCTATGTCTGGGGCGCTTCAGGAGCAGCAGTTCAACGTTGGAACTCTTGAAAAGGACGAACGTTATCGGGCTATATGGGATCGAATTTCAACACTGCCTGAGTTGCAGCAAACAGTTGTGATTCGAGCGTATTTGGGAGGCCAGACACTCAGGCAAATCAGCTTTGAGCTTGGCGTTCCCATCGGCACGATAAAAAGTGCTTTAAGCCGAGCACTCGTGCGCCTGCGTCAGCTTGCCTCAGAAGAGGCAGATTCTGGTCAATCAAACGGAGAGGGAGTGGAACCAAAGGCAACGGGAAGCGAATAAAAAGTGAGCCACTATGGCCTTTTTCTATCGGTGTCTTTCCCGGTAGTACCAATGGAGCATGAGAACACTGTATGCGAATGGATGACAGCCAACTTTCTCAGAGCGAACTGACTGAGCTTCTCAGCCAAGATCTCATGGGCTGCTTAGACCCCTCAGACCGCATTCGTCTACATCAGGCGTGGTCGAGCTTATCACCGGAACAAACAGCGAATGTTCGAACTGAAGTTGATGCACTTGCAGCAAGCATCGAAAGCATGCTTCCCGAAGTGGAACCCCTTTCGCCTGACTTTGCAGATCGTATTGTGAAGGCTGTGCTAAGTGCTGGTGAGCTTGCTGGAACTTCAGGTGAACTGGTTCTTGATGATCAGCATGACATTGTTGGACAAATCGGTGTCCCCACTCTTGTGGAAAGCCCGCTTGTGCAACACGCTATCGCAGGGCAGGTTGATGCATCAGAAGAACACCTCAGACTAATTCCGTCACGTCGAGTCTCCAGATTCTGGCGTGCTATGGCTCTTGCGTCGATATCAGCTGCGGCTATCCTCGGTGTTGCGATTCTTGATGTCAGAAGTCAAGTGTCACAGATTGAGCAGTTGCTGGCGCGCGACTCCTTTATCAATGATCTCAGTTCAATGCTGGGGGGCTCGCTTCAAACGCTTCTGTTTGAAGAAGGAACGGAACATATCCGGCTGACTTCAGAGACGTATCGCAATAGCGACGCAGTACTCCTTGTCCATCCTGAAACAGGGAAGGGCCAGTTGATCGCCGAAATAGGTGATATCACGGATGGTCGCAAACTTGCTGTTGTGATTATCGATGGCAACAAGGGATTCACACAGCTTGAAACCTTCACAGCGCAGGTCGGCTTGGTTTCGGTGCAGTTGGAGAACCTCAAGTTTGAGCAGGGTCAGCGACTCGCCATTTATGACCTTGCTTCGGGCAAGGAGATTCTGACGACTCGCTCACTCGATTTCCTGCTTGCGTAACAACTCGACGAGTTCAGTTGCCAACATATTACTTCAGGATCACAACCGCATCGTACAGGCTTATGCTGCGTTAGGCAGGCTCTGCTCCCATTCAGGCAGCCCGCGCTCAATGACTCGCAACTCGCTATTGATATCCGAGTCGGCAGCGATTGCTGCCTTTGACAGCCTTCTCCACAGAACAACACCAATAAGTGTTGCAAGTATTGCTGTGCCACCAAAGATACCGGCAGCATAAACTGGACGCGAATCATGTATTGGCGCATCGGCAGCGATAGGCTGCTTCTTCACAATCGTTGCAGCACCGTCAGTGCGGAGTTCCCGTGCTTGATTGGCTCGAGTCTGGAAGGCTGAAACGAACGTGTTGAGGATGTCCGCGGTTCGCGCTGAGCCTTCACCGACGAGTTCAAACTCAATGGTTCCATCCAATGGTGACCTGATATCCAGTGACTTGTCCAGATACACACTCAACTCACCCGGCTTGCTCAGCGACTCGTATCCCTTGCGAGCCATACGTGTTGCGGCAAACTCAATGAACTCGGGCGACAGCGCAAGGCTGTTGTGGTATCGTTGCCAGTTTGCAAGATCGGTATCGGTGAGCGTGCGTCCTCGTGACTCTGCGGCGAGCAGTGAGGTTGCGACATATTGCTGTGGAATAAACTTGTTTGCAACAGTCCAGCTGATTCCCGCAAGTATGCCGAGCATCGCGACAAAGTAGAACACAAACGCAAACGACTTTGAGCGTGCTGCACGCTGTGCGAGCCGTTCCTGAAGAGCTGCAACTTCCTTCTTTGCCTTCTTGACGGCATCGCGCTGGTACAGTATCTTCTCAGCCTGCTCGTATCGATCTCGCAGGAGCTCGGTCGCCTGATTCAGCTTTTCGTGTTTGCTGTTGAGTGCTCGGCGAACACGGTTCAGTCGTTCGCGACGAAGAGATGTGGATTCGCTGCTGCGAGTTGTTGTTCGTTGCTCAAGTGCCTGCTGGAGCGAGTCGTAATCCTGCTCGAGTTGCTCGGCATGCTTGCGGAGCCGAGTGTTTTCATCGGATACGCGGTCGAGCTCAACAGCGGAGTTTCCCGCACGCTCTTCTGCCTGAGCGATCTGATCATGCAGTGACTTGAGATGATCCTCAACCGCTGGGCCATCTCTACGAACAGTTTCAAGTTCAAGCCTGACCTTTGATAGGTCCGCTTTGAGAGCGCTGATCCGTTCCTGCGCTGCTTTCAACTCGTTGCCGACATTGTTTGCCTGGGTCTGATCTTTTGCACGTGATTCTTCGAGTTGAGTCAGCGCATCATGTGCTTGCGCAAGTGACTCTCGCAACTCACTAATCTGGTTTGTCTGCATCTCGCAGCGATCACTCAACGCAGAATCTGACTCAGCCTGTGAGAGCAACTGCCCGGAGAGCGCTTCGCCACGGGTGCGAAGTTCGGCTACTTGACCTTCAAGATCAGCAATATGTGACTGCAGTGTGTTGATCTCTTCAGCAGCAGCTTCTCTTGCCTTGCGAAGTGAGCGGTTTTCCTCGCTGAGTCTTGCCGTGCGTGCGTCGAGTTCTGCACGACTGCGCTCGAGTTCCGTGCGCTGTGCGCCGACTTCGGATCGTTGTTTTTCGATCGACTTCAGGCGCTGCTGAAGGTCTGCCTCACGTTCTTTTAACTGCGACTCTGTTGTTGCCAGAGCTTCAAGATCTGCATCAACAGTCAAACGCCTCTTTTCGAACTCACTCTGGTCGTGTGAAAGTTTCTCTTCAAGCGATCGAAGTGCCTTTTCACGCTGCGAGAGAGCGGATTCGGTTTCGGCTGTCTGCTTTTTCCACACCTCATGCTGTTCATATGCCTGACGAATGACCTGCAACTGCTGCTCCACACCACTCAGCGCGCTGAACAGCGAGTCTGGCTGTGCTTTACTCTGGTTGGTTGTTGAGGATGGGTTGGTGTTCTGGGGTTCGCTCGTCATGCACAGACTCCGGCCGAAGTACCACACTCCCTGGAGAAACGTCCAGATCGCTATTGCGCTATCGGTCGAACTGGATATGGGCATGTGATACCGAAAAACAATAGTTTTCGGACCAAGCATGAGTGTATTTCGGCGTATTCAGGCAGTTTTCGTAGCACATAGCAAGCTCTTCCGGCACACTATCAGGGTGGATACGATGCCAACCGGTAACTTCTGCGTGAGTATTCTGCGGGAATATTCAGCGGAACAAGCCGATTGAAGATGTAGTGCCGAGGGGTGGTGCCCTGAAGCCGAACAGTCGAATGCAGTTCCTGAGGGTGTTTCAGACGCTGGTTGCGTTTCACCCCACATGAAAGAGGAGTCTCAAGAATGAATCGCATGAATCGTGGCGCAAGCATCGGTGCAGCTGTTGTTGCAGTGGCTGGTCTCGGCCTTGTCGGTCTCGCTGGGTATCGCGCTGTCAGCGGCAACTGCCTCCTCGGAGGTTGTGGTGACAAGTCTGCCGACACCGGTGCAGCAGTTGTAGCGACCGGAGCAGAGAAATCCTCGTGCTGCGAGCTTGGCGGCTCGTGCGAGGGCGAAACCAATGTCGTGACAGCCTCTCACACAGAAGCCAAGGACGACTGCTGTACAGAGAAGACAGAAGGTTGCTGTGAGAGCAAATCGGAATGCACAGAAGGCAAGGGTGAGTGCACAGAAAGCAAAGGCGAATGCACAGAAGCCAAGGATCACTCAATTGAGCTGATCAGCCATACAACCGGCGAAACATGCACTGGTAAAGCTGATTGCTCCTGCAGCCACTGCGTTGGCTGAGTTTCAGAGTTGAGGAAAACTGATGCTCACAGCGGAGGGACTTGAAGAGGGTCCCTCCCTGTCGTTATAGGAAGCCCTCACACATGAGGGGACAAGGGCACGCGGGTCGGTCGATAATGCATCGTCCGGCCCGCTGTGCTTTTCATCATGTAAGTAGACACGTTATGATAAGATGTGGTATTTGATCGGTGAGTCGTCGTATCTGCAACCCTTTTTTCTCTTGCTTGATATACCCGGTGTTGACTGGGGCTGGTATTGAGCATGGAGATAAACGTGGCAAATGCGATAATGGAAAGAAAACGGAGATTACGTTTGCAGAAGGTTGCTGCGCTTTATCTCAAACCCAAGGATTTTCAGGGGAAACTGGTACCGCTCGGCACCGAGCCAATCACAATTGGCAGACACCCTGAAAATGCGCTGCGAGTTCCGGATGATCGAGCAAGTCGGTACCACTGTGTGATTGAGCCCGATGGAAGTGGTGGCGTTGTTCTGCGAGACCTTTCCAGTCGCAACGGGACAAAGGTGAACAACATCAAGGTCGATCGTGTCCTGCTCTCGGCGGGAGACGTGGTCAAGGTTGGCGTCCATGAGTGGATCGTCTTTGGTGGCTATGAATCTTCCGGTCTGGAAGACTTCGATGATGTGCTTGATATTACCAAGATCAAGCCGACAAAGTTCGATGCTGCGCTGCAGTGGGAACTTGCGATGACAGATCTCGCAGCCACACTTGCGCCACGAGGGCAACTCGAAAAACCATTGCAACTTATTGATGCGTCGGGTAAGCAGAGCGATGGGCTCTTCGGCCGTGCCATCGGACCACGTGCGCTGACACTGCTGCTGCAAACCGCGTCGAAGTCGCACGCGACTGATATTCACATTGAGCCCAAGATGGATGACGTGCAGGTACGTATGCGCGTGGATGGCATGATGGTACCGATTGTGGATCTGCCGAAGCAGGTTGCGTCGCTCGTACTGGGAATGGTAAAAGCGGCCTGCCATGTCAATGAGACTGCCCGTGACGCGGTGATCGACGGTCACTTTTCTGTGACGTTTCCAGATCGACGGGTGGAGTATCGTGCAAGTTTTACGCCGAGTGTCCACGGACAAAAGCTCGTGCTCCGAGTACTTGATCGTCGCGATTCGCCATCAAGTCTTGATGAGATCGGTATCCCCCCGTTCATGCGTCAGCGCTTACGCGATGTCTGCGAGTCAGATCAGGGATTGCTTCTGTGTTGCGGTCCGACGGGGTCGGGTAAGACGACAACACTGTACAACGCGTTACGCGAGATTGATCGTTCACGGCGCAACGTTGTCACGATCGAGGATCCGGTCGAGTACCAGATCGAAGGCGTGACACAGATGCCGATTGATGAACATCGGGGGAACAGCTTCCATAGCTTGCTGCGAAGTGTGCTGAGACAGGATCCTGATGTGATTCTTGTTGGTGAGATCCGCGATGAGGAAACTGCGCGCACAGCGATGCGTGCCGCTATGACTGGCCACGTCGTGTTCTCAACTGTCCATGCCAAGGACACGATCACGAGCGTGTTCAGACTGCTCGACCTGAATGTCGAACCATTCCTCGTTGCAAATGCGCTGGATATTGTGCTGGCGCAACGTCTGGTGCGCGTGCTGTGTGACAACTGCAAGCGTGAAATCCCTTACACAGCAGGTGAATCGAGCAGGATGGGACGGTTTACCAAGGGCAAAGGCTCGCACTTCATTGCGACGGGATGCCCGAACTGTCTTCGCACGGGGTATCGGGGACGACGGGCACTATACGAGATGCTCGATGTGACAGATGATCTCCGCGATGTGATCCTGAACCAGCCATCCATTGCCGCATTGCGAAAGGTGATTGAGACGGGTGTGTTCCACTCACTCCAGCAGTCAGGCTGGTCGATGATGGCCGACGGAATCACGACGCTGGAAGAGGTGAATCGTGTCACGGGCCAGTCATAATCACAGCATCTCTTTGATGAGATCATGCCGATGACAGTCTGCATCAGGGGCTTAGCATGCATCGACCGAGAATCGGAATTACATGTGATATCGAAGCTGTGCCGGATTCGGATCAGGTGCGGTTTGCAGTTCGGTCGAACTATGCTGATGCCGTGCTGAGTGCAGGCGGTGACCCTGTGCTGCTCGTTCCGTACGCAGATCTTGTTCCCGCACACATATCGCAATGCGACGGCTTTGTGCTGACGGGTGGCGACGATCCGGCAATGGAACCGTTCGGTGTCGAAACAGATCCCCGCGTAACACGGGTGCATCCCGATCGTCAGCAGTACGAGACGGTGCTCCTGCAACACCTCAAAGATCATCATCCGGACGCGCCGGTGCTTGGGGTTTGTCTTGGCATGCAGATGATGGCGCTTGTTGATGGTGGAGGACTGGATCAATACATGCCGGATTCGATGCCGAAGGAACATCACTGGGATGCAGTACACGATGTTGTTCCAACGGAACCGCTACCGCATCAGATGCGTGATGTGTTCCACACGAACATGTTTCCATCGGGCAGTGTTCACAGCAGACACAAGCAGGCGGTATCCAGAGCGGGGTCACTATTGGTTGTTGCGTCAGCGCGAGACGGTGTTATTGAGGCAGTTGCAAGTCCAACGCGTCAGTTCTATCTTGGCGTGCAATGGCACCCCGAGCGCACTGACAATAATGAGCTGGGGCTCAACTTGTTCCAGACGTTCGTGAGCGCGTGCGAATCAGCGGTTCGTGTCCGCGTCTGATGTTGTGTGCTCCAGTCCGAACTTGGCAAGATCGGTTGTTGCTTTTCCAAGATTGGCCCACTCGCTGTTGGTCATGATCGCTGCGACAACGTTCTCTTCCGGCAACACGATGAGATAGGTTCGGGCCTTTTCCTGCGAGCCGGAATGACTAACGACAAGTGTCATGTCCCAGTGTGTCACGCTGAACCCAAGCCCGTACCCGGTCTCTTTACCATCCCTTGTCTGCTGCCGTGTCCACATCTGTGATTTTAGATCATCGGTAAGCAGTTCATTGGTGCAAAGCCCCATGCCGAACCCAGTCAGATCCTCCACGGTTGAAATGAATCCGCCTCCCGGAAGTTTCCAACTGACATCCGTGTCGGTTGATCGCACGATGTCGTCGCCACGTTTTTTGTACCCAACCGCGCTGTGGTCGATATCAATCCATTGATAGTCGGGCTGGAGTGTGGTGAGATGCAGTGGTTCCACAATGCGCTGGTGGACGAGTTGCCAGTACGGCTCATTTGCTGCTTTCTGGCACACCGCACCGAGCAGCATGTATCCGCGTGTTGTGTACGAGTACGTGGTGCCGGGCTCTGCAACGAGCGGTGATTCCTTGAAGTCGTCGAGTGCAACGACAACATCCTCAAATGGATGCGACACGTTGTAGTTTACACGGGAATGGATAACTGGCCCGTTGGAATAATGCACAATCCCGCCCTGATGGCAGAGGAGTTGGCGTGATGTGATCGTGTATGGTTTTTCCGGAAACTCAGGAACGACTGTGCGAATATCGGCATCAAGGTCAAGCCTGCCCTCGTTTGCCAGTTGCATTGCAACAACCGCTGTCAGCGGCTTTGAGATAGAAGCCCACCGATACATGGTGTCCAGCGTTGCTGGTATATCAGCTTCGCGGTCCTCCCAGCCGAACGCTTCGGACCACACGATCCTGCCGTCAATCGCGATTGCTGCGGATGTGCCAACAAGTTCCTGATTCTCAACAAGTGCAGCAACACGATCGTGCGCTTGTGCTGCGATGTCGTGCGCTGGTGTGGTCTGCGCGAATGTGTGTGCGCAGTTGACAATCAACGATGCGGTCAAAAAACTGATAAGATGGGTGCGCATGAGAACTCCTTATCCGTGTCCGAGCATCATCGTACACGAAAACAATGGATGGTGCGTTGATAATGCACAGATCAGATGGCCTTGCGTGCCCGGAGTGCAAGAAACATCGGTATTTCCCTGCGGGCGAAGTTTTCTGCTTCCGCTCTCGGCCCGGGTTCACTCTCGCGCTGACTCGTCCACTCTTCCATTCGATCTACAAGAAGTCCGTGTTTCGCAAGGCAGTTGATGTAGCTCTGCATCGGTCTATGGAAGGTTGTTGTTGTGACAGACTTATCCCCTGTCGAGTGTGCGCCGGGGTTCATGACAATATCCGACCGCGTCTTCGTCATATAGGCATCAACACGTCTGAACTGTGTCCACTCGTCGTGACCATCAAACTGTTTCTTGCGATCCCACATCCAGTGCGTCAGCTTTGGTGATCTGAATGCCGGATGCAGCATGATCAGCACAACGGAGCCTCCCTGCTTGACGCGGGATGCGAGGGAGCGAACCGCATCATCAAGCGGGTCGATATTCATGATCGCAAGCACGCATGTGACAAAGTCAAATGACGCATCAGCCAATAAACTCTCGCGAGAATCAAGCGAGCGAGCATCACCAACGTGGTACGTGATGTTGTCAATCTGGTGCGATGAGGCTGACTGTCGAGCATACTCGATCAATGTTGGAGAACTGTCTGTCCCGACAACGTGTGCGCCGGCATTTGCAATCGATTCGCACACGTACCCTTGTCCGCACGCAACATCAAGTACAGATTTACCCGAAACGTCGCCGAGCAGACGCAGCACACCCGGAAGCACAACCCTGTCAAAGTGATCCGATCTGTTTTCGGTGACAAGGCCCGCGTACCACCCAGCAACGTGTTCCCATGACGAGTCATCTGGAGCAGCCTCAACAGCCGCGCCGGATTCAGCGCCCACGGTTTGAACGTGATCACGCCTTCGTGCCTCAACGTGCTTTGGAGCCTCGGTGCCTGCGAGCATATAGAAACCCGCAGGTGCGCTGCTGTGATACGTCTTCAGTTCGTTCGAGGTTGGGTGCTTGAGTGAAAGCTCGCATGCATGGAGTGCAAGTCGGTTCAGCGGATTCGTCTGCGCACCATACTGCATATCTCCCGCAATTGGATGCCCTATCTGTGCCATATGGGCGCGGATCTGGTGCTTGCGCCCCGTGACAAGTTTGATTCTCAGCAGCGTGTACTGATCGCTCGAGGCAATCACTGTGTAGTGTGTCATCGCCTTGCGTGGAATCGGTGCGTACCTGTTCTCACGATCGTGTACACCGCGAGAGTTCTGAGATCGGCGAGGCTGCAACGATTGATCTGTCGGTCTGACAATGCCGTCAGGCCCCTCGATCAGCATGGACTGAACTGTGCCGCTGATCGGTTGGTTTGGCTGGAGTTTTTCATCCTCGCCTCGTGTTACCTGACCTTCGACGAGCGCAAGATAGGACCGCCGCATTGATCGATTTGCGAGTTGCTCCTTGAGAGATTCAAGCGAATGTTGATTCTTCGAGTACACCAGCACACCCGACGCATCCAGGTCGAGCCGATGCACAACACCAACACGAGCGCTCCGTGACGTGTTCGAGCCGCGGGAGTACCGCATCCGATCCTTCAGCATCTCGAACACGTTTGGACGCGAATCTGGAACTGGCGAAGCAGAGAGCACGCCGATGGGCTTGTCGACAACGATGATGTCGCGATCTTCGTGGAGGATGATCTGGTCAACATTGGGAGCGCTGCGTGTTGTCTTGCGTGGGAGTCGCTGCTTCCTGTCTGCACCGGATTCTGCTGGCTTTGGTCTGCGTTTCTCAAACGGACGATTCTCTCGGAAAGGTCGTGCGTTTGTCTGCTCAAGCGGATGTCCCGATCGGGGTGGCTTTGCGATACGCCTGGGCTTGTCGGAATTGCGTGGACCAGAGTTTCGTTCGGCATGATGAGGAGAAGGCGTGTTGTCGGTGTTCTGATGTGGGAATCGTCGTGCTGGCCTACCTGAAGAACGACTGCTACGCGGGCCGTTACCGTTCTCAGGGTTTCGTGGTCTCTGCTCAAACTTTGGTCGATCGGATGAGCGACCACGCATTGGAGGTTTGCCTCGACCGCTGGGTTTTCCTGGGCCTCGGTTATTCGATCTGTTCGGTCGGTTGTTCATTGTGTCTCGATTGCGTCACCAGTCGGATACGGCGAGGATGCAGTGCGATACGTGAGAATGCGTTCAATAAGCCATTCAGCGAACGCAGACTTTGTGATCTCAACTGGAGCATTTATGCTCTGCTCATTCACCGAACTGGCACGATCGAAGATGATTGCAGAAATGGTGTCGCTGTCCATTGTTTCGAGTGGATTTGCCACAATCATGTCGACTTTCTTGCGTTTGAGCTTGCTCAGAGCACGCTCGCGCAGGACCTCAGTCGATTCAAGTGCGAACGCAACGATGGTTTGATCTGGTCGCTTGCGAACTGCACACCCAGCAACAAGATCCGGAGTCGATTCAAGTTCCAGCCGCAGTGTGCCTGGTGAGCGTTCAATCTTGGCGGGCGCAGGTGTGTGTTTGACCGGTCGATAGTCTGCTACAGCAGCAGCCATGATCAGCACATCGCACGCTTCCAATGAGCTTTGCAGGAGGAGATCAAGGTCAGCGGTCGACTCGTACCGCTTCAGAAGAACGTTCTTCTCAAGCGGTGCGAGATGGGTGGGGCCAAGCAGGAGTGTGACGTCATACCCCAAACGACAGGCATGGTCAGCGATGGCTATCCCCATCTTGCCCGACGAGCGATTCCCGAGGAATCTCACCCGATCGATTGGTTCGTGGCATGGCCCCGCTGTAATCAGGAACCGCAAAGGCATTGGGCGCATATCAGTCATTTCAGGTGCGTGTTCACGTTCAGAACCCGTCAAGACACATCCCGCAGATCGTCGGGACCATGTCGAAAGCGACGTGGAGGAGCCTTGACGGCCCATCGTAGTCCCACAGCAGCGTTCTGAACGTCTACGATCTTGGCCCGTTGGCTCGCTGCGGAATCTATCGCAGTGGGGTGTGTTTTCGTTGTGATTGTTCGCTTGCTGGTTATCGGAGCACTATGGCACGATCGAAGAAAAAGCTCGGCGACATCCTGGTCGAGTCGGGTGTACTCACTGCTGATCAAGCGGAGAAGGCTGTCACTATGGCGCGCGGCTCGCGCAAGCGTCTTGGTGATGTGCTCGTTGAGGCAGGATTTGCAAATGAGGATCAGGTTGCAAAGGGACTGGCTCAGCAGTTTGGTCTTGAGTACATGGATCTCACGAAGTTTGACGCTGGATCAGTTGATAAGAAACTCGTTCCGGAAGATCTCATTAAGCGGCACACGATCCTGCCACTTGAAAAGAACGGTAACAAACTCAAGCTCGTGATTCATGACCCCATGGATCTTGAGTTGATGGACATGCTGCGATTCAGGTTGAATGCAGATGTTGTCCCGATGCTTGCCCCACGCTCGCGTATTCGTGACATTATCGAATCGATGTATGGCGGTGGGCTGGCATCTTCCGGGAACAAAGATGATGAGGCGAAGCCAGGTGACGAACTTGTGACCGCATCGATGGACCGAACGGTCGATCGATCGATGGACAAATCGATCGACGTGGCAAGCGATGACGCACCAATCGTGCGACTCTGTAACCGTTTAATCGCGGAAGCATGCCGGATGAGAACGTCCGACATCCACGTTGAGCCCATGGCCGATCGTGTTCGCCTGCGTTATCGCATCGACGGTGTGTGTATCCATCGCGATGATCTGCCGAAACGCATGCAGAATGCGTTACTCTCACGTCTGAAGTTGATGGCTGGCATGAACATCGCCGAGCGTCGTGTCCCGCAGGACGGTCGCATCAAGCTGCCCGTTGACGGCCAGACGATCGACTTCCGTGTGTCGGCATGCCCTATTTATCACGGCGAGAGTGTTGTGCTTCGTATTCTGCGACCGGATTCTGTGAAGATCGGTCTGGAGGGTCTCGGCTTTGAGTCTGAGAATCTCTCAATATTCAACAAAATTATCAGAAGGCCGAACGGTATCTTTCTTGTGACGGGGCCGACAGGTTCTGGTAAAACAACGACGCTGTATTCTGCGCTCGACGTGCTGAATCGTCCAGACAAGAAGATCATCACAGCTGAGGATCCCGTCGAATACAACTTTGACGGGATCAATCAGTGTCAGGTGCACGAGAGCATCGGATTTACGTTTACCGCCATCCTTCGTTCGATGCTTCGTCAGGCACCGAACATTATTCTGGTCGGTGAAATTCGAGACAAGGAAGTTGCAGACATTGCTATTCAGGCGGCATTGACAGGCCACCTTGTGTTTTCGACCTTGCATACGAATGACGCTCCCAGTGCAATCACCCGTCTGATCGATATGGGTGTGAAGCCCTTCCTTGTTGCTTCAGCAATTCAAGCCATTATGGCCCAGCGTCTTGTGCGTGTGCTTTGCAAGGAATGCAAGGAGATAGATCCCGATCCCGATCCAAAATACCTGCGCATTACCGGTATTACTCCGGAAGAGGCCGAAGGTCGGGTGTTACGAGGAGTTGGGTGCTCAAAGTGTGGTGGTGTTGGATTCAGGGGACGCCAAGCTATCTTTGAGATGATGATGATGAACCAGCAGATTCGTGAACTGGCCTTTACAAAGGCCACTGTGTCGGAGCTTCGCGAAGCCGCGCTTACAGGTGGAATGACAACGCTCGTTCAGGACGGAAAGAAGAAAGTCCTGAAAGGTGTGACGACGCCGAGCGAAGTTGCCCACCACGCACAGGTTGAGTTGGCTGATCTTGCAGATTAGCTGGAAGTATGAAGGAACGATTCGACGTCACTGGATGGAACCCACCCCGGCAGGCGCCGGACCAGCACGGAGCATGAAGTTATGTCCTCTATGCAGATTGACCGCCTTCTCGACACCGTTGTGAAGAACGGCGCAAGCGACTTGCACCTGAGTGTCGGGCGTCAGCCGACAATTCGCCATCACGGCAGACTTAAGAACCTCCAGACAAAGGTGCTCGAATCTGATGACATGGTCGGTCTGATGAAGGCAATTACCCCCGAGCGAAATCAGCAGGAACTTCAGGAAGAGGGTACGACTGACTTCGGCTTTGCCTATGGCACCGCTGCTCGTTTCCGTGTGTCGGTGTTTCGCCAGCGTGGTGACTTGTCCATTGTGCTGCGTCAGATTCCAAGCCGTCTGCTGACCTTTGAACAGATTGGTCTTCCTGAGATATGCAAGGATCTGATCCGCCGCCCTCGTGGTCTGTTCCTTGTGACAGGTCCGACCGGTTCGGGAAAGACCACATCGCTTGCGACGATGATCGACTACATCAACACCTATCTCGAACGCCACATTGTCACGATGGAAGACCCCATTGAGTATTACCACTACCACAAGAAGTCAGTGGTGAACCAGCGAGAGGTGGGGACCGACGTCCCAAGCTTTGCTGAAGCTCTCCGTCGTGTGCTTCGTCAGGACCCCGATTGTATTCTTGTTGGTGAAATGCGAGACCTTGAGACGATTGAAGCTGCTATCCGAGCTGCAGAAACGGGCCACTTGGTGTTTGGTACCCTGCATACGACCGGGGCTGCGAAGACCGTTGACCGAATCGTCGACGCTTTCCCGGTGACCCAGCAGAATCAGATCCGTGTTCAGTTGTCAACAGCTCTTATCTGTGTGCTGAGCCAGGCTCTCCTCACACGCGTTGACAAGCCCGGCATGGTTGCAGCATATGAATTTTTACTTGTGACCCCAGCTATCAGTAACCTTGTCCGCGAAAATAAGACCTTCCGTATCGATTCAATGATTCAGACCGGGAAGAAGTTTGGCATGCAGCTTCTCGATGACCATCTGTGGTCGCTCTATTCGAAGGGAATTATCGATGCTGCTGAGATGGTTGACAAGAGCAAAAATCCAGGTGACCTGATAGATAAAGTCCGGAAACTTGGCAAGACAATCGGCCGTCCAGAGCTTGATGACCCTGAAGCTTCTGAAGGTGCCTGAATCACAAGTTGAGTACGTCTGAATAAATTAGATTAATATTAACCAAGTTTAATGCGATAATCCAAAAGTCGCAACAAAAGTTTCGGTTCTAACGGATATGCCGGGAGAACCTTCTCTGTTAGAGTGGTCGAATAATGATGTGCTGGACAGATGCGCGTTGGTTACGATGACTTGTGAGTAATGTGCATGACGTTCAGCCTCCATTCGGCTCAGCGGATTCCCGTGTGAAGTCGAAAGTGAAGGAGCGTTATGGCAGTCGCAGTCGCAGAACTCAAAGGCCGCAAGTTAGGTCGAGTGCTCACAAAGCTGGGCTTGGTAACGCGTGAGGATGTTCACGAAGCACTTGCAGTCCAAAAGACTCGCAAGAAAAAACTTGGTGAAATTCTTGTCGAACTTGGTAAGTGTTCTGAAAAGGACATCCAGACCGCGCTTGCAGGGCAGGCGGGCATGGAGTACATCGATCTGAAGTCGGTTGATATTCAGGAAGCAGCGATCAAAGCTGTGCCTGCCGACAATGCAAGAGCCTATCAGATCGTTCCTATTTGCTTTGATCCAAAGACGAAGCGTCTGAAGATCGCAATGAAAACGCCCGATAACTATCGGGCCGTCGATGATTTGCGTTTGCTTCTTGGTGGTACTGTTGAAGCGGTTGTCGCCGATAACGAGCAGATTGATGGGTTGATCTCAGAGCATTACGCGCAGCAAGAGTCAATCACCGATGTGGTGTCCGACCTTGCGTCTGCTGAACGATTTAAGGGTCTCGAGGGGCGCGGGGCATCCATTGATCTCGATCAGATCAATGAGATGGCCGGCGACAATCAGGTTGTCAAGCTGCTCAATCTGGTGTTGATGCAGGCGATTCGCGATCGGGCATCAGATATTCACTTTGAACCGTTCGAGAATGAGTTCAAGATGCGGTATCGCATCGACGGCGTGCTGTACGAAATGGTGCCTCCACCAAAGCATCTTGGTCCCGCTATCACCAGCCGTGTGAAGGTCATGGCGAATCTGGATATCGCAGAGCACCGCTTGCCGCAGGACGGCCGTATTGAGTTGTCCATTGGTGGCAATCCGATTGATCTTCGTGTGGCTGTGCTTCCGACACTGTATGGTGAATCGTGTGTGCTTCGTGTGCTTGACAGATCGAACGTTCAGCTGGCACTCGATCGTGTTGGGCTGCGAGAAGATGACTATGAGCGATTCCTCGCGTTGATCGAGCGACCAAACGGTATTGTGATCGTGACTGGTCCAACTGGTTCGGGAAAAACGACAACGCTGTACGCAGCATTGGCGCAGCTGAACGATATTGGCACAAAGCTGCTCACCGCTGAAGACCCGGTCGAATACGACATCGACGGACTCTGTCAGGTGCAGGTCAATGAGGAAGTTGGGCTGACGTTCGCTCGCGCTCTACGAAGCTTCCTGCGTCAGGATCCTGATGTGATTCTCGTCGGTGAAATTCGCGACCTTGAGACTGCGCAGATTGCTGTGCAGGCGTCGCTGACTGGTCACCTTGTGCTATCAACCCTCCACACAAACGATGCGCCAAGTTCGATCGTTCGACTGATCGATCTTGGTATGGAGACCTTCCTCCTGACCGCGACCATTGAGGGCATTGTTGCGCAACGGCTTGTGCGCCGTATCTGCCAGAAGTGCAAGGAGCAGTACACACCCCGCGAAGAAGAGTTGATGGAACTTGGACTTCGTCCCGATGATGTCAAGGGGCAGGTGTTCTTCCGTGGGCGCGGCTGCTCAGAATGTCACAAGTCTGGGTACAAGGGACGTCACGCGATCTTTGAGATCCTTGTGATGGACGATGAAATTCGCGAGATGGTGATGAAAGAGGTGAGTCTCACCATCGTTCGCGAGCATGCCAAAGCCAAGGGAATGCGCACGCTTCGCGAGTCGGGTCTTATGGCAATATATGACGGGATCACGACAATTGATGAGGTTGTCCGCGAGACAATTATCGAGGAATAGTGTCGAGTTTGTTGTGCGAGATGATGGATGATCTGGCTGTAGGAAGCCGAGAGACACGTTGAGATTAGAGCAAGTGCCGTCGTGGCGGACGGTGTGGCGGAATATACATAGAGGAGTAGTTTCACATGCCAACCTTTGCGTATCAGGCAAGAGACGCTGCTGGGAAGCTTCAGAAGGGAACCGTTGAAGCTGCTTCCAGTGAGGAAGCAGCGGTGCGGGTGAAAGCCAAGGGGTTCTTTCCGACGGAACTCCGTGAGCAGAAGGTAAAGCAGTCCGCTATTGCAGACACTGGTGCAGTCAAGAAGAAAAAACGTAAGGGCGGCGGCATCTCACTTGGCGGTGTGAACAAGAAGCAGCTTACGATGTTCACTCGTCAGCTTTCTACGCTGCAGGACGCCGGATTGCCGTTGCTGCGGTCGCTGCAGATTCTTGAGGATCAGCAGAAACCAGGCAAGATGAAGAATGTGCTTGGGGATGTCTGCGACGACGTCGAAGGCGGCACCTCGCTGTCCGAGGCAATGGCGCGGCACTCTCGCGTGTTTGACAAACTCTACACAAAGATGGTTGCGGCTGGCGAGATCGGCGGTGTGCTTGATGTAATTCTGCAACGTTTGGCGCAGTTCATGGAAAAAGCACAGAAGCTGCGTCGTCGTATTCGTGGCGCCATGGTGTATCCAGTGGTTGTCGTTGTTGTTGCGATCGTCATCGTGACATTCATCATGCTTGTGATCATTCCGAAGTTCAAGGAAATCTTTGAGGACTTCGGCGTTCCACTGCCTGCGCTGACCATCTGGCTGGTGAACTTCAGTAGTTGGATGGCGGGTACATTGCCAGGGCAGAAGTTCCCTGGTGCGATTATTGTGATCGCAACCCCGATCGTTATTATGGTTATGTGGAAGCTGATCCGCAAGACGCGACCGGGCAAGGCAACAACGGACTTTGTATTGTTCTACACGCCGCTGTTTGGTCCATTGATCAAGATGACTTCGGTTGCGAGGTTTACGCGAACGCTCGGCACCTTGATCCACGCTGGTGTCCCCATTCTTGAAGCTGTCACGATTACAAAGGAAACCAGTGGCAACTGGATGTATGAGCGTGCGCTGCAGCGTGTGCATGATTCCATTCGTGAAGGTGAGCCGTTCGCTCCGCCGCTGCGTGATTCCAAGACGTGCGATGCTCTCGTCGTGAACATGATCGAGGTTGGCGAAGAAACCGGTGAGATGGACACGATGCTCATGAAGATTGCGGACAACTACGACGAAGAAGTCGACGTGAAGATCAAGGCAATGACGTCGCTCATTGAGCCCATGATGGTCGTGTGTATCGGCGGTATGGTCGGCACCATCGTTGTAGCGATGTTCCTGCCCATGGTCGCGATGATCAAGAGCCTGAACGAAGGTGGTGTGTAATCAGCATCGGTCACGTTCCACACAGGAAAGGTGATGACATGATACCACAGCATTGCAAACATCCGTGTTCCCTTTGTCAGCGTGAAGCATCGCGCCGTGGCATCACACTGATGGAACTTCTGATGTCACTGTGGATTCTCGCGGTCATTGTCGGACTGCTCGTTGCAGGAATTCGTGCTGCGAACAATCGCGTGAGTCAGTCAGCAGATCGGCACGCTGTTCGTTCGCTGAAGATTGCGATCGAACAGTTCAAGCAGGACCACGGCTTTCTTCCTCCGCTCGTGGATGACACAATGCCGCCACTGAACGGCACGGCGTTGAATGTGTACCAGTTGAGTGATCCCATGGATCTGCAGTTCCTTCGGACAAAGCAGGTACTTCCTACAGTTGATCCTCGATTCAGCATCTACTCCCTCGGGTTGTACCTCTTTGGTCCGCTTGATGCGACTATCGATGGGAAAGATGGGCCCGGGTTTCGTAAGCCGAACGCTGATGGCACATTCCAACTTTCCGGTGGACGTGTGTTCGATCCGGTTGTTGATGGCAGCCGAGGGATGCAGGGACTCGTTCCCGCTGAGCCGCAGGGCGAGGGGCGGTTCGAGATCCATGATCGACATGATGTGCCGTTCAGGTATTACCGTTGGGAGCGTGGGAAACCAAACAACGGCAGTGTTGTGCTTCTCCCCGATGATCTGAACGTGCCCGAAATCGTCGGTGATGCATCGACCCAGGTTGAGTTGCGCAGTGCGGATTATGCCGTTGTTGGTGCGGGGCCTAACGGTGTCTTTGGTGATGAAGACCCATTTACCTTGGTTGGAGCTGTTGGCGGTTCTGTGAGTGATGTGAACCGTCTGCGCGAGAGAGCCCGATCCGACAACATTGTGGAGATCGGTACAAAATGACACAGCGCGCCAACCAATCCAGAGCACCCGTTCGTGCGCACGGCTATTCGATTGCTGAGTTGCTGGTTGTGCTTGCGATCATTGTGCTGATGATCGCGTTGTCGATCCCTGCATATCGCGCGTTGCACCGATCAGTCACCGAAACAAGTTCGCAGGTGAATCTGCAGCAGGCTCTGACTGTTGCCAGCGCCTTTGCGGAGCGATCAGCGCCGGGCGATGATGTTGTTGCTGCGTTCACATATGGCTTTGACCATCGAGTGCAGGCAATCATCATGAAGCGGGTTGGGACCCTTGTTGATCAGGTTGGCACATCAAGTGTGCTGGTGGAGCGGGATGTGTTCGTCCCGGTCTCCGAACTCGATCCGGTTGAGTTTGACCAAGGCTGGTGGATCTTTGGGATGGCGTCCGAAGACACAATACAACAGCAAGAGGTTGGTACGTTTAATGCAAATGGCAGCCCCGTTGCGAATCCGCCCATGAGTGGGTGGTATGACGGCAATCGGTACAACAGCGCCATTCGTAACTGGCTATTCCCCGAGACACATTTCAGTGGCCAGGATGATGGCAATCTTGGTCGCGATCGTCAGACGTTTGTTGTTCGGTTTGAGGGAGCGACCGGTCGCAGGCGTGTCGACGCCCTTGGTACGATTCTGCTTGTGCTTCCAGTCGAGAGTGACGCATTTCGGAACACCCAGCCATGGGACGATGATGAGATCAGGCTGGATAATGCGGCGAACATAGAAGCAACCGTCCGACTGGCACTGCATGACAAACAACTCTTTCCTGACACGGTGTCCGGCCAAGCGGATCTTCGCCGGATTCTCGGCGACATTGCAACCGACACAGTGCTTGCCAGACCTGTGACCCAACTTGCGATTGTTGATGCAAGGAGGGCGGTAAGCGAACTCGGTGCATTACGACGGAATAGAGAGACCGACTGTTTTTACAAGCTCTCCACCGGCGACCCTCCAACACCAGAGATCGACACGGGTTTGTTCCCAAGCCTTGGTTCTGCGTTTGCAGTCACCGGTATTCTCAACGAGTGGATCGAGCACAACAACGCATCGCTGCCAAACTCGGAGTTCAGCGCCAGAATGTTTACTGTTGAAGTTGCAGATGGAACCGCTGCAGAGATCTTTCCGTGACGCAGTATGGCAGATCGGCATACGTGAGATGCGGCACCAGAACGGATAAAGGGACGATGACACGACACACATGCACACATCTGAGATTCGGTCGGGCAACTTCCGGCTTTACGCTCACCGAGGTGCTCTTCGGTGTCATTATCCTTGCGCTCGGACTGCTCGGTGTTGGTGCTGTTATTCCCGGTGTGATCGCACAGCAGCGGGTGGCGAATGAGTCTGCGCTTGCCGTGAATGCTCTGAATGAAGCTGAGCAGGCGTTGACAGAAAATCCGGCGCTGTGGTCGATTTATGAAACAGATAGTACAGGTGCTGGTACAACACAGGGGCTTGGGCAGCGACTGCTTGATCCGATCTGGTCAGCCGATCAAGAGTGGGATGTGTCCCGTCGTGATATCGATCTCATGACAGGTGATCTCAGAGTGCCACCGCCGGGCATGCTTGCAGCTGGTGCGGAGCAGGCTGTGTACTTCCAAGCCGATCGTCTTTGGCCCAAGCCGCCGCATGATGGTACACCGAAGTTCATCTGGGATGTTGTGTTCCGTCGCTCCACACCGTCCGATCCCACGCTTCGCGTTGGACCGCATCGTGTGCAGATGGCCATTTTCCTGCGACGCGTTGATCCTGGTATCAAGCTGTCGCCCGGTGCAATGTACACACTGTACGAAGCACTTGAGCATGCAGCGGGTGTGTCAGGCGGAGATTACAGACTCGCTGCCGCTGCGGATTCTGCTGGCATGCCAACGTTCCGTGGTGTTGCAACCGGCGGCCTGTTGCGGTACTCGGTTCCAATCACGCTTGATGTGACCTACGACGATATGTACCGGGACCGCATTCGCCTGCAAAGCTCGCAGTTCGATCCCACCATTACACCCGAGCAGGTGTTCGCGGTTGGTTCGAAGAACCAGATCATTGTTGATAATCTCGGCACTGTGTATCGCGTGAAGAACGTGACAAGTGTGAATGGCGGGTCTCCGACGATGGGGTCAGACATTCTTTTGTTTGTTGATCCGCCGGTGGGCAAAGGTGTCGAGAGTAGCAACTCGAACAATCCCGCAACACTGTTTCAAATTGCTGCAACAGTCCAGCCGCCAGTGGCTGTGCGTGTGATTGACATGGTGATTCAGGATGAAGTTGTGACGTATGGCACAGGGTCCGGCCTGCGGTAATAAGTCATCGCATTGGCCTGTGGGGATGATATGAAGCAGAGCATCCAGAACAGTATTGCAACCAAGGGAAAAACCGCAGCATTGCAGCGGGGCTTTACCCTGCTGGAAGTTCTTGTTGCAGTCTTTTCGCTTGCAATTATTTCTGTTGGGCTGATGGTGATTCTGAACTCTGTGCAAACCACCGTGCAGAACGGACGCAAAGTCAGCAAAGTAACGAACTACGCGTCGGCAATTCAGAAACAACTTGCCGATGACATTGCCCAGATCACGCGCGATGGTTTTCTTCTCATTGTCAACCAGTATGCCAGTGGATCACAGATCATCCCGCTCGATCCGAATCAGCCTCTGACAGATCAGAGCGCTCGCCGAGTTGATGAGCTTATGTTCTTTGCTCGTGGCGATGATTACACGGGGTTTCGTGAGCCTGTGCATGAGGAGTTGGTTGTCCGGGCAGATGAGGCCAGAATCTACTATGGTCATGGTCAGCGTCAGCGATCGACCGAAACAAACTACTCTGTTCCCAAGCTGTACGATGTGAACAACTATCCCCAATCCTTACTGGGTGCAAACTTCCAGGGAAATCCAAACAGGTATGCGGGTACCTGGACGCTGTTGCGTCACGAGACCATGCTGATCGAACCTGCGCAGATGCTGCAATCTCAGCCGGCACGTGCGATGAATGCTCTCTCGATTTCTGCAGCAGATGTGCTCGACAGCAAGATTCAGATTCGGGGGCGACCTTCTGCAGCGAGCGTTTTTAACAGATTGTGCGATGTCACCCCAGATAATCCACTGGCTCAGACAATCCATGGTTTAACACATCACAGCAATGGACGACCAGTGTTCTCGTCCGGTCTTGTTGATACAGCAGCAACATCGCTTGACACAGTTCGTGCGATCGTTGCGACATCACAAGCGTTGCCATTTCAGGTGACCGATACCGGCTCTTTGATTACTTCAATCACAGGCAGCACCTTTGGTGGTGCAGAGTTGCTGAATCAGCAGACGTGGATGTACGAAGCACTCCCGTCGAGGATTGTTGGTGCACAAACAACGTCCGGACGCACAACGCAGGTGCGCGTGCGGTATGAGGATGCAGCGCCAGATCTGATGAACGCGTTGTCGTATCCATCGTCCACGGTTGATCGGAGTGTTCGTCGTGCGGATCAGCTTGCGCTGGCAGCATCGCGATTCATACCGAACTGCTCGGAGTTTATTGTCGAGTGGAGCTTTGGCAACGTATATCCTGATTCAACACAGAACGGCGTGCCACCAAGTGACGCCAGACTTGAAGGTCGGCAGATCTGGCACGGTCTTACTCGGGCAGATACGAGCCAGACACCGCTATTGATCGCCTGTCCATACGCGGATTCAACCACGAGCGTTGGTACGAGTGGTGTGCTCGGGGTTTCCAATGAGATCGATAGTTATCACGTGCCATACGAGCTTCTTGATCCGACGGGCCCCTCGTTGCGTCAAAGGTACAGCGACTACGAGGTGCCATCAACGTTGATCCACGGTGTGAATGACACTGACCCCGGTGCGAATACGGCCAGAAATCAGCTCATCTCATACTTTGGATATATCAATCCATTGTTCAATCAACCGAATGCGCTGAGTGCGTCCCAGCCGTGGCCTTGGCCGAAGCAGCTTCGCATCACCATCCGTGTTGCCGATCCGGATCAGTCCGGAGTTGAGGACACGTTGCAGTTCGTCTTTGATCTTCCACAGAGCGATGCAGCGTTTCGATGAAGAGTTTTGGGCGTGTCTGTTTCACGCCTCTGCACTGCAATCCTGCACGTTCATGTGCTGCAAGATTGCGTGATCGATGAGGAAAGTATGAAGAACTTGGTCACAACTCGTGGTGTTCGTCGCATGCGCAGGCTTGCAGATGTGTGTGGTCTTCGTTTGGCTGCTGGCCAAGCGGTTGATCGCGCTCAAGCGCAGCATGCTTCAATGCGAAGAGGTTCAGCGGTCGTTCTCGTGCTGGGGATGCTCGCGGTCATCAGCCTCTTTGCAGCGGCGTATCTTGCCATGGGACGTGCTGATCGTTCCGAGTCGCGCTCGCTTGCTGCAAAGGAGCGTGTTCGTGATGAGAGCAGGGCAATCGGTGACTATATCGCGGGCACTATCGGAGATGATCGGCTTGCAGTGCTTCTGCCCGGTCAGCTTGATATGGCATTGAACGGCTCTGGTCCGCTTCCCCAGAGTCAATTGTACCGTGAAGCTTCAGATTATCCATGGACCGACTATCGCCGAGCTTCGGTGCCAGCTCCGGTTGGTGGCGCGCCAGAAGACCTCGACCGTTACTGGTTTTCACCCGAAGGCACACTCTCGCCACAATGGATCCCGGATGGTAACCGTGGTATTACTACATTCGAGCAGAGCGATCCGTGGCTTGCTTCCAGCACACCCACATGGCTGACACCCGACATTACCACACAGGGTGGATATGACGAAGGCACATACATTGTCAATGCGCGCGATTGGGCGCACATAAGCAATCTCGCGCCCGATGGTCGATTTGTCAATCTTTTTTATCTTCGAAACAACTTCGATACCCCATCAATCTATCTTACAAAGGAGCCAGGAGCGGATCGACCCAGATTGACACTGATCAACCCTGCGACCGGTCTCTCGTACCCTGCAGGATCTGCGCAGATCCTCGATTCATATGTCAGCTTACCGATTGGCAGTCTAACAAATCAGGCCAACTGGAATGTGCCAGCCCACTGGGATTCTCGCCAGAGGCTCGCTTTCAGACCGGCAGTTGATCCTGCGCACGCGTTTGATGAGCCCGAGTATGCTCACTATCAGTATGCGGATGCCGATGGCGACGGCATGTTCGATTCCCGCTGGTTTGAACTTGTTGATTCGAGCAAGTCGCGGGGCGGTGCTATCTCACTGAACACCATTGTCGAGCAGGATCAACTGCACGGCGACGGCTCAATGCGGTGGTTTGTTGCTGCACGTGTTGTCGATCTCTCGTCAAGGGTGAATGTCAACAGTGCATCTCATCTTACAACTGCACCAGCACTGACCGGTCGGCTGGGTGCGACACCAGCAGACATAGATCTGATTCGTCTGCTCCAGCAAGAGCACACGCTAAGTCTGGATCCTGAGGTGCAGGCATACCGTGGTCTCTCAAACTTTGGCGCATCGATGACCGGCGAGGACAACTACTTTGGTTATGGTCTCACAGGGTTCCCCGGTAATGGCACACTGACGATTGCTGAGGAGGTTGGACAGGCTGGGTTTGCTGCGATGCGTATCGCAGTGCAGCAGGGGCTTGTTCCAGACAAGTTCACGACATCGAACCTGCCGCCGCTTCCAAACAGTGTCTCCCGCCGAAACTCCTATTTGAACAACGGTGCGTTTCTACCCGGCGTTGCATTTGCAAGCAACCCCGGTGCATTCCAACTTCAAACAAAGTTTGGTCTTGAGAGTGAAGCAGAACTGCTGACGTACAACGGTATCAATGATCCCGCGACCATGTCGCGTCTTGAAGCGGCGATCGGTGGTCGCGATCTCGGTGGGCTGCCCGTATGGCAGTACAGCCCCTTGCGGAGTAATCGTCCGCTTGGTGTTGAAAAGAGCTTTCTGAAATCACCGCTCTACACAAGCGGATATGGGCAGGGCAACGGCGGGTACGACCCAAATACCGGTCAGGCAATGCCGTGGCCGATTCCAAACTCGAACTCAGATCCCCGGACAACCGCGGTCAATGATCTTCAGGAATCGCCGCTGCTGCAGTTGTTTGTTGATATTCGAAGCAAGCTGACAACGCACTCTGGCGCGGCACTCCTGCGCACTGCTCCGCTGTATGTGAATACAACAGGGAGCGGAACATATGCGCAGAATCTTGCTCGTGCGATGACCACGCTTGATGCGTTCGCTGACAAGGGAGTAATTCCCAACACGCTAGAGACACGCTTTGGCTCAGAGACCCGTCGCTCTGCTGCGTCGTATCTCACACAGGCGAACATCCATGGACTGTTTGATGCGTTTGCAGAAGCATTGATTCCGTACGCGTTTGATCCGGAAGTGTGGGATATCAACGCACATCCCGAGAAACGAACACTGACGTACGGGTTTGATCCATACTTTGCGCTGACAACCGCAGCCCACATGGCTGTGAACATGAAAGAGTTGTACGACCCGTCGCAACCTGGAAGTGTGCGCGGTGATCAGCCTGAGGTCTTTGTGCTCAACTACGGTCCAGCAGCATCAGCTGATCCTTATATCGATCACTGGGCAACAGATACGTACGATGCTGGAACTGTTCCAAGTGGTGCCGCACCGTTCTATCGTGATCTTGATCTGAATCGGATCAGGAACAACACCCCGTCACCCTCGGGAAGCTATCTGTCTGCACTCGGCAATTCTGCCCCGCATGCGAAGGTAATCTTCGGAGTTGAAGCACAGCCAGTGCTCACACAGGTGCATACATACCACGTGTATCGTGATACGCCAGCATCCGAGGGTGGGAACTCCGAGTGGTCAAGCATCAACAACAATGGTCAAGGCGAGTTCGAGGAAGTCCCGATCGACATCCGCGGCGATATCAGCGATGGCACGAACGATGACGTGCTTATGCAGATGGTTTCATTTAAGCTGTCAAATCCATACGACAAACCCATCACACTGGTCGGTTTAGCAACAGTGAATGATCCTCCTCAGACGGTGTATTACTACCAGCTTCGGTTTGGTGGGAAGACTTATGACCTGTACAACACTGAAGCGCCCGATGAGCAGCTCGTGCTCGGGCCCGGTGAAACGTTTGTGTTTTATGTTGTCGGTGAGACACCACAGGAAATCAACTCGCGATTCAATCCAAACTCAGCGCCGGGCTCACGGAATCCGGATGTGCTTGGCGATTGGGTGAATCTGCAGTTCTCCGGGAATGGGTCAACGGTCATTGCAAGCGATCGCGCCGATCGTGTAATCCGACTCACGACTCCAGTACAGACTGGACCAGTGAATACGTCCAGGATTGATCTGCTCGCGGGAGCCCCCGGCGATCACGTCCAGAGCAACATGGAGGCAACGCTCTGGCGCCGCATGTGGACATCCCAGCAGGAGCAGTCAAACACCATTGATCCAAACTCGGGCAATGATTATGGGTGGTATCTTGCGGATAGGCTGCGCGATCCTGAGATCACCGGTTCCGGCAGACCGAACGCAGATAGACGTCTACCAAGTGGTCAGAACGCTGTGGCGGACACGATGATTACAGGTTCGACCGATCCGGATGACAGCGGATTCACGATTACACTGTCAGGTGGATTCCGCCGTCCAGACGATCTCTCTCGCAACATCCCTCGCGGCAGCGTGCCAGCATGGGCGATGGAACGTATAACGTATGACCCCGCGATATCGCCACAACCTCAGTCATCACTGAACACGGAAGAAACTTCCGGTGATATGACACTGAGCAGAGACCGGTTCTTTGCGAGCGAGGGATCAAATACAATTGCTGGCTGGAAGCTGAAGCAGACGTTTGCTACAAACGCAGGGCCCTCTGCGCGATTGCTGGTTGTGCAGAGCTCGATGCCTTACACGCCAACCGCTCTCTCTGATACAAGCAACATATATCATGATCATTCCAGGATCGCTCAGAACGCCGTGACACCTTCTGTTCCCTTTGATGATCTGCGTGTTGAGTTGCATCTTGCGAACGGCGATCTGCAGGCCAGTCAGGTACGGGCGCTCGATATGATGCTGCCACTTGGTATCGGGCCGTCGGTCGTTCCTGGTGCAGGTACTCACGATCAGTGGGAATGGCGCACACTCTCAGAATCGTTGGCAATCGCGACGCAGTTTGATACCGTGTCGGCAGGGACTGTAGTGGGAGGTTCGTCGTATAAAAGTGAACAGTTTGGTCTGGATCGTGGCCAACTCAAACTTGGTGGGAATGACGATGCCCTAGTAATTGCGGAAAGCTTTGTTCCCTTTGTTGATCAGGACAATGACTTTGTCTTTGATCCAGCGGTGGATCAACGCGTTGGGCTTGGTGTGCCACTTGCAACAACCATTGCAGATATCTTCACCTCAGTGCCAGTTGAACGCACCAAGGTCAACACACCAGTTGTTGGCACGGTCAATGTGAACACGGCTCCGCTATCGGTACTCCGGCTGCTGCCCGGTCTCAGCCCAACACGACTTGCAGGCCAGTGGTGGTGGACCAGCAACGCGCATACCACAGATTCTGACATTGCTTCAACGCTCTACGCGTACATTCATAAGACATCAATTTCGGTGAGAGATCCGTACTCATCGCAGCCCGCCATCCGATTTGGTGCAACAACACCTTCCAATATGACGGTAACTGCCGCACATCCAAACGACACGGAAGGACGTGCGAATCTCACTCTAGGTGCCATGAATCTTGATCCAACGGGTGTCAGTGGTATTCGTGAGCAAGCTGGTATGGCGTCAAGGGCGGAACTTCTCTCTGTGCGTGATCGGGCAGCAAGCAGTGGTGGGGCTGTGCCGCTCCACGACATGGATCGTCTGGCATTTGATCCTGATGCATCCATGATTCCGCGTGGTGTCGAATCGCTCAGTATTTACGACACACCGAACGGTCAGACGGATCTGGACGACGGCATCCGGAACGACTGGGATGAGCAGTTGCTTCTTGCCAATGGCATGATCGACACCGTGACCGAACGCAGCGACTTCTTCGCAGTGTGGTTTGTGATGCATGGCTACGACCGCTCGGATGTTGAGGGGTTGCGTCCTCTTCAGCCAATGACGCCGAGCGTGGCACGCCGGTACGTCATGGTGGTGGATCGTTCAAACGTGACACGTCTCGGCGAGAAGCCACGGATTCTCATGCTGAAAGAAGTTCCAATGGACTGATATGCACGCAATGCCGGGTCTTGTGGGGTCTGTATGTCGGCATTGGCTATCGCTTGCAGAAATCAACCCCTGGTTCTACGCTGGTCGATGAGAGGGAGACGACCACGCAGACCAGGGGCCTTTGTATGCAGAAATACGATCTATGTGTGATTGGGACTGGCCCAGCCGGGCAGATGGCTGCGATCGAAGCGGCCAAACTCGGTAAGCGTGTGTGTGCGATTGAGCGCATGCAGACGATTGGTGGGGTTGCAATCAATACCGGCACGATTCCATCGAAAGCACTGCGTGAAGCGATATTGCGTGTGACCGGGAAGGAGTCGGTCGCTCCGCGATATGTTGACTTTCAGGCGGCCCGGAACGCGGTCCTGCAGGATATCCAGGGATCTGTCCACAGCGTCATCCGCAACGAGATCAACATTATCTCGCAGCACTTCCGCCGGTATGGTGTTGAGACAATCTTCGGTACGGGTGAGTTTGCTGATGACAACACACTGGTTGTTCGTGGTGTGAATGGTGACTCGCAGATCGCAGCAGACAGATTTGTCATCGCTGTCGGCACCGTGCCAGCCGAACCGGACACCATTGAGTTTGACAACAGTTCTATTGTGACATCGGACGGGATTCTGAATCTTCCGACACTCCCAAAGTCATTGATTGTTGTTGGCGGCGGTGTGATTGGCACAGAATACGCGTCGATGTTTGCTGCACTCGGTGTCGATGTCACATTGATCGAGGGACAGCATCGACTGCTCCCATTCGTTGACGGTGAGATTGTTGAAGCTCTGCAGTATCAGTTGCGTCGCACAGGACTCACGTTGCGCATGGGTGAGAAGGTTGTATCAATCAGAAAGGTTGCGCCAACACAAGCATATCACGCTACAGACGGATCAATGGTTGAGGCGATGCTTGAGAGTGGGAAAACACTTCGATCCGATTGCCTGCTCTATGCAATAGGCCGGCAGGGCGCAACTGAGGAGCTCAAGCTTGACAATGTTGGTCTAAAAACTGACAAACGTGGGAGGCTTGCGGTCAACGAGAACTTCCAGACAGATCGTGAGCATATCTACGCGTGCGGCGACGTGATCGGGTTCCCAGCACTGGCATCGACGAGCATGGAGCAAGGAAGATTCGCAGCGTGCCACATGTTTGGCAAATGTGTTGAAAAAGCAGATGATCTGCTGCCGTATGGGATTTACGCTGTGCCAGAGATATCGATGGTTGGCTGGACCGAAGAGAAGCTCACAGAGGAAGGTATTCCGTTCGAGTCAGGCAAGGCGATGTACTCTGACATCGCGCGAGGGCAGTTGATCGGCGACGACATCGGCATGCTGAAGATTCTCATCCACCAGGAATCGCGCACTGTGCTTGGTGTGCATGTCATTGGCACCGGCGCAACAGAACTCGTCCACATCGGACAGGTTGCGATTGCGTTCAAGGCCACGGTCGACTACTTCATCAACACCGTGTTCAACTATCCCACACTCGCGGAGTGTTACAAGGTCGCAGCACGGAACGCGCTCGACAAGCTCCGCATGAACTGATCACGCGGTTGTCAGGGCGAACAGGCCATCAAACGACGACGCGTTCTCCATGTCCATGATCCAGTCACCGATCTTTGCGCACTTGTCTGCGCCGATGATGTCCTTGCCAAGGGCGGTGAACTTCACGCCGATCTCTTCGGGTGTCATCGGATCGCGCGGATCGCCCTTGGGCACATCGACGCGATGGGTGAACGACGTGCCGTCGTTGGTGGTGATGGTCACCTGGCTGGGCTGGAACTTCGGGAAGAGTGACTCGAACTCTTCGTTTGCGACGACCTTGATCTTGTCCATGATGCCTTCGAGGGACTTGTCCGCGATGCGCTCCTCCTTGAACTGCTGCGGCGTGACCATGCCATCGACGAGCCCAACCGCGAGGCAGTAGGGGAGCGAGTGGTCAGCGGTTTCCTTGGACTTTGGTCGATACTTTGCGGGATCGCCAAGAATGTCGGCAGCTCGCGCGATGACCTCGACCTTGATCTCCTTCACCTGATCGGGCTTGATGTTGTTTGCCTGAACAACCTTCAGCATCGCAGTCAGCGGCGCGTGCGAGAGCGCTTCGATCGGGAACGATTTCATACCGCAATCAAGAATGCGGTAGTGGTCATTTTTCGACTTTGGCAGGTTGTCCATCAGCATACTTGTGTCAAACGCTGCTGGCTTGTTCTGGTACATGACGTGGCTGAAGACGTGGTAGAGACCTTCCTTGCCATCGAAGATGTGCTCTGGACCCGAATACCCGCGTGATGCGAGCATAGCGGATTCTGCGCCCATGCGTGCAGCCCACGGATCGACGGTGTTCTTCATGTTGGTAAGTTTGCCAGCGGTCACTGCGCCAGGGCTGAAGGTCCGTGCAGCGGAGATGCCGATCGCCTGGACCATCTGATCGCGCGTCAGATTCAGCACGCGCCCGCACGCGATGGGTGCAGCAAACGCGGTCAATGTGGCGTGGTGCCAGCCGTACTCGCGCACGCCGGGCAGGCCGAACTCGCACAGGCGCTGCTCGACCTCGTAGGCGATGATGGTCGCAAGAATGAGATCCTTGCCTGAGAGTTTCTTGTACTCGCACAACGCGAGTGGTGCAGCGATGATGTCCGACGGATGGCACGGGTCCGCTTTCCAGTAGATGTCGTTGTAGTCCATCGCGCGGATCATGTGCGCGTTGAGGAACGCAGCATCAACCGGGTTTGTCTTTAGTCCTGTGACAAAGCATGTGCACGGACCAGAGCCCGTGTCGTTTGCACTCAATCCAAGCATCTCGCGGTAGTGGGCGAGCAGGATGTGTGCATCCTCCTGCTGGCTGCCGCCAATAGCACATCCGACGGAGTCGTACCAGAACCGCTTCGCAGCAGCGATGGCATCATCCGACAGATCCTCATACTTGAGGTTGCAAGCCCATTCGGACAGGGGAAACGAGAGGAAGTCGCTGGTCTTGTATTGTGCCATAAGCCGCGATGGTAGTGGGTATGGGTTCAGGGGTCTACTTGTCTGGCATTGGCTGGCTGACAGAACTCAGACAGAGCATTCTCAATGTAGATGCTCAGCGGTGGAGTTGCTGAGAGATGCGCCTGTTGTGGATCTAGAGTTGTTCTCTATGGGTTATTCCGGCAAGAAGTTCTCGCGATGGAAGCTGTTCCTTTCGTTGGTAAGGCTTGCAGTCTTGCGGCATGGGCCAGACTACGAACGTCTCTTCCTCTGTCCGGCACCGTTTGAGGCAGTTCCTCTCTCGGCTACGAAGGAGCACATTGTATTTGTTGACAAGATGACAGAGAACGAACCCGGCTGCTTGGATGTCTTTGCGTTGGTTCTGTTGTGTCTTGGAATCTTATGCCTGTTTGTGCCAGGCCCAACCTGGTATTCAATCTGTGCAGTCATTGTCGTTGTGTGTGCTTTGGCTACACTCTTTGGCTCGTGGATTCTGTATCGCACACTTTGGTTGCTGACTTTCGATGCTGTTGAGGCAAAGGTCTTCCTGACAAAGCGGACGCTTCGCTCCAGGCAATGGTCGGAGCCTTTGGCAAACGCAGTTATTCACATATCCGAAGTATACTTTGCAGACAGTTTTTATGGACATGCTCTGTGGATTGAAGTGGACGGCGAAAGATTTGTGTTTGGTTGTCACCGAGAACATGTGAATCTGGTGAATATGTACGAAAAACACCTCAGAGGCACACAAAGGCCACTCGTCGAGCGGGAGCCGCTCGCTGGTGTCTTTAACATTCAGCTTACCAATGACTGATCTTGTACAAACAGAGTTTTTCCTCTATACTTAGGCATGCTCTGGGATCTCATGCAACAGGCGCAAATCTCGCAGATGTCCGGCGAAGCCGCTCGAGCGGGAGCACGCGCAGACAACGTCGAAATGAAACTCCAGCGGGCCGAGCAGCGGGTGGACCGACTTGCCCTGCTCTGCATGGCGATGTGGACACTGCTCTCTGAAAAGACAGGGATTACCGAGGAGGAGTTGCACAACCGCGTGCGCGAGATTGATCTTGCCGATGGCTCTCTCGATGGCAAGGTGCGTGTCCAGCCACAAGCCTGCCCCAAGTGTAACCGCACGCTCTCGAAGAAGCACCAGCGTTGCCTGTATTGTGGGCACGAACTCAAGCCTGGCGAGGGCATGGGTGTGTTCGGGCCGGTGCTCTGAGTTACGGTCTGATCATGGAATGAAAAGAGTGTCAGTTATTGTGTCTGAAGCGGTGGGTCACCCAGCTTCCAGATTGTGAGTGATTCCTGCTGAACATGATCGGGGAGTGTGCTTGTCACACTCTCCGGCAGTGTGACCTTGACTCTGTCGGAGCGAGCCATGAGTGCGAGCAACGGGCTGAGGACAAACAACCCCAGAAAACCAAGAGACTGCTTGGTCGGGTTGCTGAAGTTGGTATTTGTTCTCATCAACCTGCCATTGCGGAACCGCAACAGCGCTCCGCGGCCGTTCGGATACTCAACTTCCGCGCCGACATCAAAGTATTGAACTCGGCCCTGCTTCTTTTCAGGGATTGCAATCGGCACTCTGACCAGGCCGTACGCGGCTGGGTCGCAGACAAACATGGCGTGGATCGGCTCTGGAATCCATCGACCGCCAATCAATGAAGGAGTAAGCCGAAGCGCGATCTGGCCAAAGCATGGGTTCTCGTGCATGTTCTGGTAGTAGATGTCGATGCAGCCGATCCCGCTTGCGTTGTGTGATGCGACTGCAAAGCACAATCCTCTGCAGTTGTAGTATGCACGATCGATCCGTCTGAGATAGTCCGGTACCTTGTCCCGCCGCAGCATGAGGTATGACAGCAGCAATATCGAAACAGAACAAACGAGAATGCTGGCAATCCGAACAGACCATGTGAGCGCAGTGGGCTGGTTCGTTGCGAGACTGAGCGCCACAACGGGCAGACTGAGTATTGCAATGACGAGGCAAAGAGACTTTATTGACTGGCCCATGCGTTCCATTCTCCACGGATTGAGTACAATTAGGTCGTATGCCGGACTGTACGATTCATCGTCTTATTGCCCCTACCAAGAGCACCGATATTCATGCGCTTTCGGGATTGCTTGCCAATGTTGTAGCTGCAGGCGATGTCGTCAGCTTTGTGTCGCCGCTGAGTATCGAGCAGGCGAGTGCATGGTGGGAGAAGACACTTGCATCCTTGGACCCGCGTGCTGTTGTGCTTGTTGCGCGAGATGATGATGGAACGATTCTTGGAACGGTGCAGTTTCATCCGTCATGGGCACCGAACCAGCCGCACAAGGGAGACATCGCAAAGCTGATGGTCCATCCGAATGCGCGCGGGCGTGGGTTTGGCAGGAAACTGATGGAAGCTGTTGAGCAGCACGCACGCGATGCAGGGTTCCGCATGCTTACGCTCGACACAAAGGCAGGATGTCCTGCAGAGCAACTGTACAGGTCTATGGGGTACACCCACGTGGGTACAATTCCTGAGTTTGCGTACGACACTGATAACGCAACGATGCACGGTGCAGCAATCTTCTACAAGGTACTGTAGTTGTGTGAGATCGCCAGACATCGTGTACGCCACTGGTCTTGCTTCAATCAACCATGGTGTCGTCATGGTCCGGATGCTGGAGTCGCCAGAGAAGGTAGCTCAGCCCCATGAGGAACAGAATCCCTGCGGGCATGAACAGGGCCTTTCCGTCAAATACGCTGGCAGCACGCCAGCCGCCGATTCCCCCGACAAAGAATGATGCGAGCAGTGTGATGAGCATCACAAACTTCCACGCACGAAGTCTTCGCCCTCGCAATGCATGTCCAAGGAGTAGCCCTATATCTGTCGCGATGCCTGTGATGTGTGTCGTGCGCAGAATGAGCCTTCCATACGACGAAGCCATCGCGTTCTGCACTCCGGCTGCGCACGCTGCAACTGGGAGCGCAATACCAGGTGATGTATTCAGTGTGAGCGCTGCACTTGCGAGCATAGCTGCTTCGAGCAGCATGGCGATGCCATAGGGTCGCCCGGATTGCAGCGATGTATGCCCGATCAATGCGCCGGATACAGCGGCGCCGATGATAAAGCCAACCGAGATCGATAGCAGCGTTATGCCATGCGATGCGTTCCCGGATACGAGATCGCCGGAGAAGCGGGAGACTGTCCCTGTCAGATGCGTGACTGCAAAGTGCCCCGCTGAGAGAACGACCGCATTCACAAACCCAGCAACGCTTGCGAGTATCCCACCCCCGATAAACACCCACGCGGGCGGAGCAGTGTCATGCTCGTGCGAGTGGTGCAAGGAGCCTCTCTCGATCTGGTTTGCTCGAAAACCCTGCATCATCTCGATGGGGTCCTGCAACCGCTTCTATGAGGTAAGAGCGGTTGGTGCGATCTGTATTGCCTGCAATACAAGTGCGATATCGCTGCACCGCGTACGCAGAGCAATGATGATACTGGGATCGCCGACGTTGTCCAGTGTGCTAGCTCTCCTGCTCGTGCGGCAGGCTCCCGTGTCGAGATTTGTCAGCAAGACTCACAACAATTGCGACAATGAATCCAACGGCAAACGCTGGGAGCAGCACATCCAGATCGCTGGCATAGCTTCCGATCTTCGCAAGTGTTTCATTCTCATGGCTCTTGAGTGGCATGACAGCAAACTGCACGATGGGGACCATGAGGAAGCCCGCGATCATCGAGCACTTTGCCCCGAGTGCTGTGAGCTTCGACCAGTACAGACTGAGGATCATGGTGGGGCAGAACGTTGCTGCGATGCCAGACCAGCCGAAGATGACAACCCAGAAGAGCGGTTTGTCTGGATCTCTCAATAGCAAGCCGATGCCCAGAGCGAACGCGATCAGCGAGAGCGCAATTGTTACCTTTTGACTCAGCGAGAGCAGCCTCTCGTCGCTCATATCCGGGTGTTTGACTTTCTGCCAGTAGTCGCGCACACCAGCGCTCGATGCAACAACCAGGAGCGAGTCGATCGTTGACATGATGGCACTGAGCACCATCGCGATGAAGACACCCGTAAAGAACGCGGGGAGCAGTTCGCTCGCCATATATGGCAGGATGGTTTCCTGCACAGTGCTTATTGTCTCAAACTCAGCTGGAGCAGCCAGTGTTTCTGGTGCATAAATTGCACGGCCAACCATGCCAACAAGCACTGCTCCGCCATCGGCGAGCAGTGTCCACGTCACTGCTGTGAGTGTGCCCGGAAGAATCTGTTTGGTGTTCTTCAGCGAGATGAATCGAACAAAGACCTGCGGCGAGCCAAGGAACCCGATGCCGATCGCTGCAAGCCCAATGATTGAGACGACCGTTGCTGTTGTCCAACTGCCCGTGCCCGGCCCGGCATCACCAGGTCCGTGCAAGGAAAGCAAGTGTGGATCAATGGTGCGCAGACTGTTCGTGATATCCGCGACTCCACCAATGTGCATCGATCCAACGATTGGCAGTACAACAAGCCCGACAAGCATCAGAGAGCCTTGAAACACATCGGACCAGACAACCGCGGTAAACCCACCCTTGGTGATATACAGCATCACAATACCGAATCCGACCGCTGCACCGAGATAGTGATTCCATCCGAGAAAGCTGTTGAATGCGTCACCTGTTGCAAAGACCTGTGCGGCTGTATAAATCGGTACAAAGATGAGCAAAGTGCCGGCTGCGATCAATCGCAGTCCGTGGCCTTCGTCTTTGAGATGCGATTCGAGATAGTCGGGAACAGTAATCGAATCATACTGATCTGTCAGATTCTTGAAGCGACGAGCCATGAAGATCCACGCGCCGCCGACACCAATCAACTCGCCGAGCACCACCCAGAAGGCCTTGGCACCCATGGCATAGCCCATGCCTGTGAGCCCGAGGAGAAGCCAGGCAGATTCACCGGTGGCACGCGCTGAAAACGCGACGTTGAAGAAGTTCAGCTTCTTGTCCGATGCGAAATAATCGCGGATCGTGTGCATTGTCTTCGAAGCGAAATACCCGATCGCAAGCAGGATTCCAGCGTAGATCGCGACTGCAACAAGTTTCATGATGGTGTCTGTATCGATGACGCACCTCCTCATCCAGCGATGATGAAATGAACATGAAGAGAATGTATGGGTGTGCATTCTAGCCGCAAGAGACGCGGGACTCTAAAAGCATGATATTTGCTGTATTGTGATCGCTTAGATGATGCCGCTGGCGAGCGTAATCGAGAAGAGAAACAGCAATACAGAAACAACCGCACGAATACTTCCAAGTGTCATCTTCTTCAGATATCGCGAGCTGAGATATGAGCCAGCACAACCGGCGATGCATGCGCTTGCAACGAGGAGCAGTGTGCGTGTTTCCGTGAGGACTGTGTAGTCGCGAGTCTTTGCAAGCCAGGTGAAGCCTGCGACGTACGCGAGGAGCCGTGCGCAATCGACGATTGTTGAGATTACATTCGCGGTGCCGACGTACTGGTCTTTCGTCAGTCCGGCGCGAAGAAGGAACGGTGCACGCAATGCGCCCTGCATACCAGAGATGCCGCCGAAGAATCCAGAGAGTGCGCCACCGACTGGCAGCATCTTCGGTGGGAACGAAAGATCCTTGTACCTTGGCCAAAGCTCAAGTGCTGCAAATGATGCAAGCAGCAGAGCGATGAGCATTTTGAGCCACGTGACCTTCGCAGTGATCGAACCAATGGTGTATGTTGCAACTGGTGTGCGATCGGTCAGCAATGCCATGAGACCAGCGCCGATGATTGCCGCAATGATTGCTGGCACTCCGAAGCGGAGCACGATGTCGCGCTGTGCGTGCTTGCCAACCAGCGCGAGCTTGAAGAGGTTGTTGGACAAGTGAACCACCCCAGTCGCTGCGATCGCGACCTCGATCGGAAAGAACACTGCGAACGCGGGCATGAGCACCGTCCCAAGTCCGAATCCGGAGATGAGCGTGATCGCGCCAATGAACGCGCTAAGGAGTGAAATGACGAGAAAGTCCATGTATAAAACAGTAAGCAGTTGTGTGGCTTCTCGGTGTTTGGGGCTAGCGAAAGTTCTACACTGGACAGATGAACGAGACACATCAGGCCCAGCGTAGTGTTGTGATTGCTGGTGGGAGCGGGTTTCTCGGAACGAACCTTGCGCGACATCTTGCAGGCGAGAACTGCAACGTGGTGCTGCTCTCTAGAAACAAACCAACACAGGACGGTCCCTGGACATATGTGCACTGGGACGCACGAACACTCGGAGACTGGGCCTCGCACATTGATGGCGCTGATGCGGTTGTGAATCTCGCAGGACGCACGGTTGATTGTGTCAAGACGCCGGACCATTGCGACGAGATCCTCCGGTCGCGTGTCGAAGCAACAACCGTGCTCGGGCAGGCTGTGTGTCAAGCGAAATCAAAGCCTCCCGTATGGGTGCAGATGGGCACCGCGCACATCTATGGAGATGCGCCGAAGCTCGTGTGCGATGAGTCATCAGCGTTTGGATACGGGCTCGCACCAACAGTCGGGCGCGCGTGGGAGGACGCCTTCGAGGAGTCATGCCCTGATGGTGTTCGCAAGGTTGTTCTGCGAACGAGTTTCGTGCTCGGGCGTGACGGCGGCGCCATGACAAGGCTCGCTGGACTTGCACGTTGGGGACTCGGTGGTCCCATCGCCAGCGGCAGGCAGGGCATGAGCTGGATCCACATTGACGACATGAACCGCATCTTCGAACGTGCGATCACAAACGACACCATGCAGGGAGCGTACATCGCAACTGCGCCGAATCCTGCCTCAAACCGTGAGTTCATGGCTGCGTTGCGAAAAGCGCTTGGCAAGCGCATCGGACTTCCCGCGACCGCGTGGATGGTCCGTATCGGTGCGCCGTTGCTGCTCAGAACAGATCCGGAACTCGCGATCTATGGCAGATACTGCGTTCCGAAGCGACTGCTCGATGAGGGGTTCGAGTTCACATTTTCAGAAATCAGCACAGCACTACAGAATCTGTATCGTGCTGGCAGTTGAGCTTCCAGTCTCTAAAGGAACTCAGGAAACCACAGTTGCATGTGCGGCATGCACAACTCTTCCATGACGCTGCGCACATAGTTTGAATCAACGATGGTATCGATCGACTGATCGAACGTGCTCCTGTTTCTGTGGCCCTGTGTTGTGTCGAGTGAATCGGGGTTGATCTCCAGAAACGACGCGATCCTGTCGTGCGATGTGTTGAGTTCGTGCGATCGAACAACCAGCTTTCGATCGTCGGGTATCTCGTGCTCGCAGACAGTGATGTGACGAACCCACGCTGCGAGGAACGCGCGCACCGAGTACAGCCCCAGTTCGCCCAGCTTCGCGTCTTCGCTTCCCACTGGGTACTCGTCCGGCCGGAACCAGTAGTCCAGAAACGCGATCACATCTGCAGGCACATTGCGAGAGATGAGATGCCCGACGAACGATTGCAGCCACGATCTGCAATCTCTGATCAGCACGATGAACTTCGCGTCAGGAAAGAAACGAACCAGATGCCCGACCAGAAACTGGTTGGCCCACGCGATATCAAACGCGAGTCCGAGCTGTTGATCGCGTTCGAGCAGATACACGCGCATTGCTGATTCATCGAGCTCGCCCCGCGCTTCTCGGAGGATCAGGTCGAGTGTTTGTGCACGCTCGGGCTCGTGTGCTGCGCGATGGTGCTTCATGAGCAGGCCCGCGAGCGATGATGTGCCGGACTTTGCCTGCCCGACACAGAACGCGCGGACGTGTGGGTGAGATAGAGAGTCAGTCATCTGAAAGTGTATCTTTGCCCGAGCGTCTAGACGTTCGCAAAGTGCTCAAGAAACTCTTTGAGAACTGCTCCGTGTATGTTCTGTAACCCGCTCGGCAGTGTGCCAACATAGAGCACCAGGAAGTTGCATGCGGTCCACTCGCTGTGCGATGCATCTTTTACAAAGGACGCACTCATGCAGGTTTGGTTGTTAGCAGCAGCGTTATCCCACATTGTCATGACAAGATCAACCGGCAATCCATCAATCTCTCGCATAACGCAAACAATGTCGATCGAATCGTCCCAACTGCTGCAGTCGTGTCCGATGCAGTACGCGTACCGACACCCTTGCAACACAACTTGCTCGGACAGTGCCCATTGCTCGTCAGCCGAGATATCCGCATCGCCAATAACAAGAAGCAGTGTAAAATCCTGGCCATGCAAAGGTGAGACAAAGTCATAGGGTCTGGCTAACTGTTCAACCTAGAGTGTTCGTTGATTTTGTGATGCGAGCAGGCCCATGGGGCATGATAGAGATACGAAGCATCGGTGAACGAAGAACTCCCCGACAAGGACTCGAACCTTGAACCTAGCGGTTAACAGCCGCTCGCTCTACCATTGAGCTATCGGGGAACGGGTTGTCGCTGAGAGCCGTTTTCGAGCCATCAGCGGGGTCATGACAGTATCCGGACGATGCCGGTTTTCAAGTCAGACCGGGCACTGGGTCGGCTATCCGGGGGGCCAACTTGACCTGTACCAACGAGTTCGGCCAGCACACGCAGCCCGTACCCAACTAAGCCGAGCGACTACCTTGCTACTTGCCCTGGAACCACTTGGAGATGGCTCTGAACGTCGTCTGGCGGCCGATCACGCCAATGGACTCGGTCAATGGGATGTGCTTGGGGCAGACCTTGACGCAGTTCTGGGCGTTCCCGCAGTCTGTGATGCCGCCGGGCCCGAGAAGCGCATCCAGGCGATCGTTCTTGAGCACCTTGCCGGTCTCGTGGTCGTTGAACAGGCGTGCTTGGCTGATCGCGTGCGCACCAACGAACGATGTGTCCCACTTCGACTCGTCGTCCTCAAGATTGAACTGAGGGCATGCTTCCATGCAGCAGCCGCACGTCATGCACTCGGAGAGCGCGTACCGCGTCCCCTGCGATGCTGGTGATTCCTTCGGCCCTGCGCCAAGCGCGTACGTGCCATCGACTGGCACCCACGCCTTGACGCGTTTGAGTGCGTGGAACGCTCGCTGGCGATCGACCCACAGATCACGCACCACCGGGAACTTGCTCATCGGTTCGAGCGTGACAACATCGCCCTCGTTGGGTGCATACTCGTCCATCAGGCACGAGCACGACTGGCGAACCTTGCCGTTGATGATCATCGTGCACGCGCCGCAGATCTCTTCCAGACATCCTGCGTCCCACACGACGGGCGTGGTGTGCTTGCCGTCCTTTGTCACGGGGTTGGCAGCGATGTACTGCAAACACGAGATGACGTTTGCACCCTCCTCGACCGGGATAACAAACGATTCCCAGCGCGAGGGCTTGCCAGGGCCGTCGCAGCGTTTGATGGTGAACGTGATCTTGCGACCCGGCTTTGGCGAGCTTCTATTACTGCTTGCGCTGATTGCGGCGTTTGCGCCAGCTTGTATCGCAGTGGATGTTGCGCCTGTCTGCGAAGCGGCCATGGTTGCTGCGTTGGTTGTCATCGCGTGGTCCTTTCTGTGCGTCGTGTTGCTGTCGTTGCGTGCGATGATCCGTTTATGAGGCGCTCTTGCCGTACGTTCTTGGCCTTGGTTTGACCAGACGTGTATCGACCTCCCGGTAGAAGATCTTGTGCTGATCTGATTCACTTGGCTGGAACTCTGCGACGGTGGTCTTCATGAAGTTCGCGTCGTCGCGATCCGGGAAGTCGAGCCGATAGTGCGAGCCTCGGGACTCCTTGCGGAGCAGGCCGCCCTTGACGATGGTCTCTGCGAGGATGAGCATGTCGCCCAGCGCACGGGTGTAGGAGAGGCTCTGGTTTGTCCAGGTTGCGCTGTCTGCCAAGGACACGCGAGAGTACCGCTCGCGGAGTTCCCTGAGCTTGTCCACTGCTTTTTCAAGACGCGCACCGGTCTTCACAACAGTGGATGCTGCGGTCATCTCGACACCGAGTTCCTTGCCGATGACATACGCGTTCTCGCCGCCGTCGTTTCCAACGGTGGAGACGAGCGTGTCCATCTTTGTCTGCTCCGCCTTGGAAGCGTTGTCGTACACAGACTGCGAGACATCGCCGATCGAGCGTTCGATTGGATCGCCCTCGCGGACATAGTTCACAACGCCAAGCCCGCAGAATAAGCCGTCGAAGATGCACGAGAGCAGTGCGTTTGCGCCGAGTCGTGTTGCGCCGTGGTACGCGAAGTTGACCTCGCCGAACGCGTACAAACCCGGGATGTTCGTCTGCATGTTGCGCGGCGATCCGATCTTCATGCCGCGGCCGAGTTCGGCATCGATCGGCGTAACGTTGCCCGGGAAGTGCTCAGGCTTTGGCACATCGGGTATGTAGTTGCCCGGTTCATATTGCGTCCACATGCCGCCCATCGAGTAGTGCACGGACGGGAAGATGCGCATTGGCTCGAATCGCGGATCAACACCAACAAACTTCTGGTAGATGTCCATGATGCCGCCGAGCTTGCGTGTGAGATACTCGGGATCGCGATGGGTGAGATCGAGATAGACCTGATTCTCGCCGCCCACACCCATGCCATCGTTCACGCAGACATCGAAGATCTCGCGCGATGCGATGTCGCGCGGCACAAGATTGCCGTACTTGGGATATCGCTCTTCGAGGAAGTACCAGCGTTCTTCCTCAGGGATCTGCTTTGCTGGACGGGTGTCGCCCTTCTTGTGGGGCACCCACACACGCCCACCCTCGCCGCGAGCCGATTCGCTCATCAGTCTGCACTTGTCAGCACCGGGGATCGCGGTCGGATGGACCTGGATCATCTCCGGGTTCGCGTACCACGCGCCTGCCTGATAGCAGCGCGATGCTGCGCCGCCGGTGCAGATGACCGAGTTGGTACTCTTGCCAAAGACCAGTCCGCAGCCGCCGGTCGCCATGATGACAGCATCCGCGCGGAACGAACGTATCTGCATTGTTCGCATATCCTGCGCAACGATGCCGACGCATCTGCGTGTATCGCCATTGCCTTCGATGATCGGTGCGAGGAACTCCCAGAACTCGTACTTGTTGACCTTGCCCTCAGACTCGTACCGACGGGTTTGCTCGTCGAGCGCGTAGAGAAGCTGCTGCCCAGTGGTTGCGCCGGAAAAGTGCGTGCGCTTGAACAGGCTGCCGCCGAACAGACGAAGATCGCGCTGGCCCTCCGCTGTTCTGTTGAACGGCACACCCATGCGATCGAGCAGATTGATGATCTTGGGGGCAAAGTTGGTCATCTCAAGGACCGGGCCCTGATCGGCGAGATAGTCGCCGCCATAGATCGTCTCATCAAAGTGCTGGTACTCTGAGTACCCCTGCTGACGGGCGACCTCGTTGCACGCGTTGATCCCGCCCTGCGCGCACACGGAGTGCGAGCGTTTGACGGGAACCATCGAGAAGAGATCGACAGGAAGCCCGGACTCGGCGATTCGGACTGAGGCTGCAAGTCCTGCAAGCCCGCCGCCGACGACAATGACACGTTGTTGGTGTGTGTTGGTGCTCACGGATTTGTCTCCCGCTGCATGGAGCCGATTTCGTCAAAGTTGTCGTTCAGTTGCTTCGTTGACACAAGCTCGCCTGGTTCGCCGGACACATGACCCACGCTTTGTTCAACGTGGCGCGCACTGTTCACATCCAGCAGCAGGGCACCAGCGAGTGACATCCACGCCATACCCATGAGAACAACACCAAGCCCGAGGCATGCCATGCCCCAGCGGCGCTGTGCCGGTGCGCTGACCGTGATGCCCCATGTAATCGCAGCGGTCCAGAGCCCGTTTGCAAAGTGGTACACGCACGCGGTGATCCCAAGGAAGTAGAACAGGCTGATGCCCATGCCCGCGAGTGTCCAGTCTGATCCGCCACGAAGGGCCATCGCCAGCGTCGATGCTGCAAACTCGTGGCTCCACTTTGTGCCGCCGGGTACAAGGAAATCCCATCCCCATCGCAGTGTCGCAACGTGGTAGAAGATGTACAGGATCGCGAAATAGCCGGTAAACCGCTGGAGAGCGTATCGACGGTTATCCTGATACGCGTAGCGCTTTGTGTTCGATTTACCTGTGCGGGCGTAGTACACGCCGAGCACCGCGTGGAACAGGATCGATACCCAGAGCACCGTTTCAATGAGGAACAGGTGTGGTACCTGTTCGTTGATCCACGACACTTCCTTCTGGAAGTAGGCAACGCCGCCGTCGAGCACGCCAAGCTCAGAATGCTCACCCCGCGATGCGAACTTGCCCCACATCAATGAGGAGTTCGTTGTCAGGTGCGCGATCAGAAACACGCCGATCGGCAGGATCCCTGAGAGTGAGTGCAAACGCCTGAAGAGGAAGTAATGTCGATCGAAGAATGATCCCGATCGTTGCGTTTCGCTTGGTGCCATCCGAAGTGCTGTCCTTTCTTGAACGTGTCTCCAGCTCGTACAGAAACGAAACAACGTATGCGTTTGGTTATGGCGTAATGATGCCGCCAGTAGATTCGCCGCCGCTGCCCATGGTTGCTCCACCTTCGGGTGACACGGTCCTGGCCTTGCCTTCCTTGATCGCCTGTGCAACAAGCTGCGAGACTTCGACAAACTCGGCACGCAGTTCAGCGAGTGTGCCGGTCATCAGTTGGCTTTCTTCTTCTGTCACGTTGCCCTTGGTCTTTTCTGTCAGCACGCCGAGCAGATCGACGTAGTACTTTGCTGCTTCTAGAGAGACAATCGGCTTGCCGGTGCTCGGCTCGGGAATTCGACCCAGATAGAGCAGGGCCGGTTCGACGAGCATCTGGAGCAGTCCCATCACACTCGCTTCGGGGAGTTTGGGTTGGCCCGACTGCGCTTTGGCCTGCTCCGCTTCAGCATTCAGCTTTTCCTTCTCAGCCTGAGCCTGCGACTTCCAGTCTGAATCGATGAAGATCCCCGAATCGCCCGTGTTCTCATCTGCCATTGCGTCTACTCCTCGTCCTTTGCGTGTGTGCTATGGTCGTGCCAACGCGAAAGAGACGGGCAGAACAGCCCGATGGCGCGGCGAATCCGGCGATTCTAGGCCGTCAGACAGGATTTTCAGCCTGAAATCTCCCTGACAACAGCGTCTCTGCGTTCATGCTGGTCGTTGGATGGCGTGTACGATACAGGACAGTTGTGTTTGTTTCGTCCTGAGTGAGGCTTGGATTGCATGCGGTTCCACCTGTCCACTTTTGAATCGATGAAAGGTCGCTTTGGAACTGTCGCCATCGGGTTGGCTGCTGTGCTCTTTTCAGGTTGTGCGAGCCCATTCGATGAATCGCCTCGGGCGTTGGTCGCTGAGGACTTTGTCGGTCGAGCGCCGGGAGGAACACCCGTGCCTGATCGACCGACCGGTGCTACATCGGGGTTGCCGTCAAATCAGGCAGGCGACACAGTGAGTGCTGAAGCAATGACGCGTGTATGGGAGCCGATCGCTGGTCTCTCACGAGGTCAGGGATTCTCTCCGGATCTTGGTCCGCGTGGGGCGATGGCTCTCACTGTCAAGGCAGGCAAGCCCGATCTGCCCTCCCAGCAACCCCGCAACGAGCCGATCAAACGCGAGTATGGACGGTTGGTGGATGCGAAAGTGGGGGAGGTACATGGCGAACCAATCTTTGTCTCCACGTTCTTCGACGAGGCTTTCCTCGCGCGTGTTCGTGCTGACGCACCGCAGGACAGGGCGCAATGGAGAAACCATGTTCGTCTCGCGATCGCAAGCAAACTCAGAGATGTGATAACAAATATTCTACTGCGCGAGAGCGCTCGATCGCAGTTGTCGGAAAGTCAGCAGGTGGGTCTGTTTGCGGTTCTAAGGCGCTATCAGGATAATCTCCTCTCAAGTTCGGCTGGTAATCGTGTCGCTGCCGAAAACAGACTCCGTCGTTCATACGGGTTGACATGGGAAGAGGCAGTCAAGCTGCAGGAAGAGCGTGTGCTTGTTGAGCGTGAGCTTGCGTTGATTAACCGAACAGCTATCGTGCCATCGGCTGAAATCGAGCGTTCCTACGAGCGAATGAATCGCGAGGAGAACACGTTCACGCCGGATCCAGTGCTTGTACTTCGTCTGATTCGTGCTCGCAAGGAAAATACTGACGGTGTTGCTGAGATCGAACAGAAGCTGGCCAATGGCGAGCCTTTTGAAGAGATTGCTCAACTTAATGCGAACGTATATCGGCGAGCTGAGGGTGGACTTCAGCGTGCTGAGAATGCTGGTGCGTTAACTGAGGCAAAGCCATTCGCTGCTGTGCTCGAACCTGTCAACGAGGTTGTTCGCACGATGACGCTCGGGCAGTGGGAAGGCCCGATCGAAGTTGATGGGTATTTGCACTGGGTCCTGCTGGAACGGATTGAGGATAACTCAATGTCGCTGTACGAAGCCCAGTATTACCTGGCGAACAAGCTGAGACTGGAAAGAATGAGCGAAAATCAGAGACGTCATATTGAAAAACTGAAAATGGATGTTAACTTCGAGGAAGAACAGGCCATGATAGATCGGCTTGTGATCGCTGCGGAGGAGATCTTCTTCCCCTCGAACTGAAAGGGCATGTTGCTCGTAGAAGCCGAAGATGATTGACCGTGCGCCACACACACCGTCTTGTGAGATACCCACGCTACGGGTACGCAGCCGGTTTACCAGCCGCCTGTTTGCTTCGGCAGGATCTCTTGCCACGCTGACCAATGTGGCTCGATTGGACAAACGCACCAAGACCGGTGCAAAGGGTGAACGCCATGCGGCAAAGTACCTCAAACGCCATGGGTTCAAGGTGCTTGCGCGGAATGTCAGAACCTATCGCGGCGAGGCGGACTTGGTCTGCCGCGACGTTGACGGCAGCATCGTTATTGTTGAGGTGAAATCACGAGTACTTCCAGCTGAGAACCGAGTGCGGCGCGGCACGCCTGAGAACGCGCTCACTGTGTTCAAACAGCGCAAGCTGTTGCAGGTTGCTGATGACATTGTGCGTGCGAACAAACTCCACAATGTTCCGATTCGCATCGATCTGATTGCAATTGACTTCGAGCCGACACCCCGTCGTCCGCTTGCTGCGATCCGGCATTATCAGGGTGTTGTGCAACGATCATGAGACAGTTGAAGATGGATGCTCCAGCGATTCTTGGTTGGCATCATCAAGCTCGGACTGTCGAAGGGGTGTTTCTACGGTTGACCCGGGTGCTTCTGGGTCGTGTTCCCGACGGGCGAGCGAACCCTTGAAGGACGCTTCGAGCAGATGCTCGCGTGCAGCGATCTCATCGATATGGACCGGGATGATGACGCTGAACATCGAGCCCCTGCCTGGCTCGCTGATGAGTTGTATCTCGCCCTGGATAACGCGCGCGAGATCCTTCGCGATCGCGAGGCCCAGACCTGTGCCAGCGTGCTCGCGTGTGTGAGATCCGTCGATCTGCTGGAACTTCTCGAAGATCTTTGTCTGGTCTTCCTTTGCAATGCCCGGGCCATTATCGATAATGCTGACTCGCACGTGGTCGTGCTGGCTCTCGTGTTGTGCGCCGGCAATCGGTTCGACGCGCAATGTGACCATCGGATCGGTGGTGGTTGTACTCGCGCCTGTGAACTTCACCGCGTTTGAGAGCAGATTAAACACAATCTGTTGCAGTTTTTGCCTGTCTGTGCGCACGAGTGGGACGGACTGCTCGATCTCCATTCTTACTTCAACGCCGGAACGATGCGCCAGAGGATACACAAGCCCGACGAGCCCCTCGCACATCTCAGCGAGTGCTGTCCACTCAAGATCCAGCTTCACCTTGCCGGCTTCGATCTTGGCCATTTCCAGCAGCCCGTTGATCATTTCGAGCAGGTTTCGTGCAGACTCGACAATGTTCCCGATGTAGCGCTCCCGCTTTGCGATCTTGCGGGTGTCCTCTGCGCCTGTGAGGAGTTGCAGCCGTTCGTGCGTTGTGATCTCAAGAAGCAACTCGGCAAAGCCAATAATCGCATTCATCGGCGTACGAAGCTCGTGGCTGACATTTGCGAGAAACTCGGCTTTGATTCGGTTTGCTTCAAACAGCGTCGAGTTGTGCTCGGCAAGTTCGGATACCTTCAGATCGAGTGCCGAGTTTTGTGAGTGCAGTTTGTCCTGCACACTCTGCAGTGCTGCAAGCATTGCGTTGAATGTCTCGGAAAGCTCCTGGAACTCGTCGCCCGTGACAATCTGACTGCGTACATTGATGTCGCCGCTCCGAACTCGCTCGGCTGTGGTGCGAAGATCTCGTACGGGTGCGAGGATGATTTTGTGCGTGATCTGATAGAACACAAGGAGTGCCAACCCAAGCACAAATGCGCTCGCGCTGAGCAAATAGATGGTGTTGACGACCATCTGCCAGCCAGCATCGTTCGAAGCGCGAATCAGTACGAGGTATTTGTCGGAAACATCATTATCTCCAGCCGTGAGTTTTCGCAGATAGACAAATCGGCGTGACAGGCCATCCCATCCTGCAACCTGTACATCTGTCTGGTCTTTACGTCTTTCGAGCACTCGCACTGCACGTCTGATTGAGTGGTCCGCTTGAGCATGATTGGCGAGTTCGCTTCCAGTAAGGGTGATAACCTCGATTGTTCCAGTCTGCTCGGATGACTGTTCGTGAATGGTGTCGCCATCGTTTGTCGCAAGCCAGAGCCCGGCGAGTTCCCGTGAGCGAGCAATCTGCTCTTGCCTTGCGATAGCGTCCATACGCAACCATGGTGCGATCATGGCGAGAACAATGATCAGCACGATCGCTCCGCCAAAGAGCAGCAGGCACTTATTGGCCAATGAGATGCCGCGGAGGAGTGAGACGAGCATGGGGCTAGTTTAGATCGACGAACGGACCCTCATTGCATCATTGTGGCTCCGCGCGGAATCTGCCGAAAAGTTGTCGTCCAGATAATCAATGCAGGAGAACACTGGTTCCATATGTGAACTGAGTATCTGGAATCAGTCAAGATGCTGTCAGTTTGCGTGTTTTACAGCCGGTTCGACTGAGGATGTCCCCGCAACCGGTCGATTGACCGGATGTATGAGCGCACACACACCATCCGATCGTCCGCTTTGGTCCGGGAGTTCGAACAACTCGTCGTCTCAGTTCTGGCATGAACGGAACACGCTGTTCATGATTGGCTGCTGCATCCTTGTGGGCACGTGTGTGCTCTTGGGAATGACGTGGCTGCGAGAACTCTGGCTCGGTCTGCCAATCGGGCTCTGGCTGATCATCGGGACGTACACACTCAGCCTGCTTGGTCAGCCGAGAGAGAACCGGATTGTTTTCCGACTGAACAACCGCTTGCGTGATGAGAACAGTGCGGCCGCGAACTACGACGAGCACACCCATGATGTATCAATGTCGTTTCAGCGTGCGAGTGGGACAAGGTCCGAACGCGAATCTGTTGAAGGGAATACCTCTCGATCAGTCATGGATACTGACGACTCGATAGGATCATGGGCTGGCAGTCTCAGCAGTGTGCGTGGCCCAATTGTTGACCCTGACAAACCGCTCTCAACCATTGAACGTGTTCTGCTTCGTGCTGGCGATGCCGTCGGCAGCATCATCGGGCTTGTGAACACATCGCCTGTTGATGCTGGCTTTGTGATCAAGTCTCTTGAGCGTATCGGTTGGCCTGAGCGTCCTATTCGTGTTGGCCTGTGTGTGCGCAAGGAGTTGTCGTCGTGGATCCTGTCATCAGACGGAGTGTGTGATGTGCAATGGGTTCGGGTCAACTCCCAGATATCACCGAAGAAGGCGTGCGATGTGCATGTGCTTGATGCAGTGGTTATCGAGGATGAACTCGGCCACGTAACACTGATCTCGCCCGAGCTTGATCGCAGACCGGCGGGTTGGTCAGATTGGTCCAGCCCCTTGCCGTTGTCGTATGGCAACGCATTTGCGCTCCGGTTTGATACTGCGGACACCGTGCTCGGCAGATCCATAGAGCTTCGAGCGGCCGATGGACCGATGCTGCGTGCGATGATTGAGCTTTCGGCCGTACTTTCACGGAATGAACATCGCATGGACGCGAGTGCGCGCTGGCGCGGTCGTCGACCGTTCGATGTCCAGGGTGCACGATTCAATGCACGAGTTGTCGAGGCATGCTGGGCAAACCTTGGTCGTGCCGTTGGAACTTCCGCAAGTATTGGTCGTGAGACGGAAACGCTTTCTACAGCGATGCGCATTCTCTCAGCATACCTCGCTACAACCGATGGCTGCGTTGATATGAGCGCACGTCGGGAAGGCATCGAGCTTGCACATAGATTTCTACCGGAAGAGACAAACATTGCGCTCCGCACGATAGCTGCAAGAGTCGCTTCATTTGATGATGAAGAGGCATTCGAACTCGCAACGAGCGTGCTCGAAGATATCCGCAAGACGGGCGAGGATCCGTCAAATGATCCATGGGCGTATCTGTTGTCAGAACTACACTGCTCCGTGCCCAGTCATCTTGCTCTGGGCAGGCTGGCAGCGGGGATCGTGCTCGTGTTCGGCCGAGCTCGTCTTTCCAAGATGGCATACCTGCGAGAGGATCTGACCGAGGATCTCCAGCACACGACGTGGCTTGTCGATCGTGAGTCAGACGTTGCCATGCTGATACGACTGATGCGCGAGCTGGAAGCGGCACGTACGGCCAACGGTCAGGATGTTACCCACGCAGCAACAACGGACGAAGAACCTGAAACAAAGTCACGCAGATCTGTGGCTGCTGCCTGATCACAAAGCGTCAAAGCTCGCTGTTTCTGACAGTATTGTCTACCATGCTGGCGTATGGATGAACTGAACGCGCTGTCACTCTCTGAACTCTACGAAGCACTGAACGCCCGGGGGCTCGTCCGCAAGCTCATGGAACTTGCAGCCGAGGAGGATTTGGGCGAGCGGAACTCCGGCTCAGGTGACCCCACAACCGAGTTGACTGTGCCTGAGAAGGCCCGCTGTGAGGCGACGGTTGTTGCTCGCGAAGATGGTGTTGTTGCTGGGCTAGCAGCAGTGGGCGATGTGCTCGATGTCTTTGCGCCCGCAGTGCTGTTCCGACCCTTGAAACAGGACGGCCAGCACGTGACAGCGGGCACATCAATTGGCATGCTGCTTGGTTCGATGCGTCAGATTCTTGCGGCAGAACGCACCCTCCTGAATCTGCTGGGGAGATGCATGGGTGTTGCATCCACGACGTCAAGGTATGTTGCTGCAGCAGGAACGGACGTGCACATACTCGATACACGGAAAACCACACCCGGGATGCGCGTGCTCGAAAAGTACTCGGTACGTTGTGGTGGCGGTTTCTGCCATCGTGTCGGGTTGTTCGACGCTGTGATGATCAAGGACAACCATGTTGCTGGAAAATCACCATCAGAGTTCGCCGAAACTGTGATCGAATTTGCCGAGAAGGTTGCACCAAGACGCGCGAATGAGGGCGGGTCTGTCCGGTTTGTTGAGGTTGAAGTCGATACGCTTGAGCAGTTTGACGCTTTGCTGACGTTACCAACCGGTCTTGTTGATATTGTCCTGCTCGACAATATGACTCCGGATCAGATTTCACATGCAGTTGCACGGCGCAATGATGCGGAGTCGCCGATGAAGCTCGAAGCAAGTGGCGGCATCACAATGCGCAATATCCGTGAGTATGCGGAAACGGGTGTGGATCGCATGAGTCTGGGTGCCGTGACCCATCAGGCAACATGGCTCGATGTCGGACTCGACGTGCGTGTTGTGCATCTTGCGCCGCCAACCACAGTTCAGGTTGATGTAGAGAACGACTCAGCGAGCGCATCCGCGTGAGCAGATCGCACTGGGAGAGTGCACTCGCGTCAGCAGTTCCATCGCTTGAGTGCGTGTCGCATGTACGCGTGCTGGACGAGGTCGTGTCAACGCAGGACGTTGCTGCAGAAGCATCGCAACGCTGCGAGCCGGGCTGGCTTGTTGTTGCCGACAGGCAGACTGGTGGGCGTGGACGACGTGGGAGTATCTGGCACCAGACTTCAGACGGGCATGGCCTGGGTGTTGCGCTGAGTATCACGCTGCCAGTTGTCTGCGCACACTCAACAAAGATCCCAGATCCATCTCTCATTCTGGCGTGTGAAACACCTCCTGGCATTGTTGCGTGCGCTGGGCTTGCGGTTGTCAATGCTGCAGCAACTCGGTTCCCTGCACTAAAGGGGCGGATTGGCGTGAAGTGGCCGAACGATGTTGTTGAGCGTGCGACAGGCCGCAAGTGTGCTGGCTGTCTTGTTGAGCAGCACGGTGATGTACTGATCTTGGGTGTTGGACTGAATGTTCATCAGCAAACACAAGACTTTGCAGAGACGATACGGGACAGAGCGACATCGCTTGAGATGCTGACAGGAAGTCTCTCAGAAAACGAAGATATTCGACTGGGCATCCTTTGCGACTGGTTGCGGTCATTTGATATGCTGAGAAACTGCTCAGTTGCAAACATAAAAGAACAATGGCAGCGCAACGATGCAACTGCGCATCGTGTATGTACAGTAGTGTCGGGGAATACAACTGTGCGAGGCACAATCTGTGCAACAGACCCGTGGGATGGAATCTGCATCGATACAGAGGAACGGGTTGAATATGTGAATGCCGCTACAGCTCGTGTGACACAGGTTGATGGATGGTGCGAACTTGGCTGAGTGCTGTGGTCTACATCTGCCAGAGACTTGAACCCCACGTGAGTCCGCCGCCAAACCCAAGGAACATCACACGCTGTCCTTCGTGGATCTTCCCAGCGTCAACAAGCTCCTGATACACGATGGGGACGGATGCTGCGACGGTATTGCCGAAGCGATCAATGTTGACGTGCAGTTTCTCTTGCGGAAGACCAAAGCGTTCGCGGGAGGATTCAAGGATTCGGGCGTTTGACTGATGGCATACGTAATGATCTACATCCTCAGGATTCATGCCTGCTTTGTCGAGTGTTTCGGCAATGAGATTGGAGAATGTCGTCACTGCAAACTTGAACACAGCGCGCCCATTCATCACGAGCTTGTCAAACTGCGACGGATCCACTGGGGTACTTGCGTCGGGTGAATCGGTCACGTGCTCAGGGATATACAGATGCTCCCACTGGCCGCCATCAGAGTGCATCGACTGGGCAATCACACCCTTCGATGTGTCCGTGTCAGCAGTCAGCACAATCGCGCCAGCTCCATCGCCAAAGAGGATCGCCGACGCTCGTCCGTGGTCGTTGTACTCCATGTGCTTGGTCAATGTATCTGCACCGATCAGGGCAATGGTTTTATACATCCCTGCATGTATCATGGCAGCTGCTGAGTTCAGACCAAAGACAAACCCGCAGCACGCCGCAGTCAGATCCCAGCCACCGGCGGGTGTTGCTCCGATCAGGTCGACAACCCGGCTTGATGTCTGAGGGCATGGCATCTCCGGCGTCATGGTTGCAAGCACAACAAGCTCGACATCCTTTGCGCGAATGCTTGCAGACTTGAGAGCTGTTTGCACTGCGTTGACAGAGAGCGTGAGTGTGCACTCGCCCCTGTTCTCACGATCGATCATGCGACGTTCACGAATACCCGTTCGTTGGGTGATCCATTCGTCGGATGTATCCATCATTGCTTCGAGATCGGCATTCGTGAGTCTGCGTTCAGGAAGCGCGACACCTGACCCCGCGATACGTACGCCGTGCATCGATCCATGGCCGACGCCTCGATATCGCGACTGTGTCATGCAGGCTCCCGCTCGGGTTTTCTTGTTGCTTCAGCTTGCTCAAGCCGATGAATAATGTGCTCATTCACATTTGCACGAACAAAGTTCAGGCTGTTGCGGATCGCTGCTTTCATAGTCCGAGCTTCACTCGAACCGTGTGCGATCATGCACGCACCATTCACACCAAGCAGCGGCGCACCGCCATGCTCATGGTAGTCGTTCTTTGCATAGATCCTCTTGACGACAGGCTCAAACTGTACAGCAAGATCAGGATCAATCTCAAAGATCTCCTGCGCGATCGCAGCAAAGAGGCTCTTTGCGAGTCCTTCTGCCATCTTCAGCATCGCATTGCCCATAAACCCGTCGGTGACAATGACATCAGCAACGCCATCAAAGAAATCGCGTCCTTCCACATATCCGATGCAGTTCAGATCGGGTGTGTTGTCTAGCAGTTCGCGGGTTTCCTGGATGATATCTGTGCCCTTGCCTTCTTCAGAACCAATGTTCATGACACCGACGCGAGGATTCTCAATACCAAGCACCTTCTGGGCGTATATATCCGCCATGATGCCATACTGCCACAGGTGAGTTGCCTTTGGTTCTGGATTTGCACCAGCATCGCAGAGAACGACCGGCCCATGAAACGCGGGAATCGTGACAGCAATGCCGGGACGATGCGCAAATGGAAGACGCTTCATCTGCATGATCGCAGCAGATACACATGCACCTGTGTTGCCAGCGGACAGCACGACGTCAACAGGGTTCTCAACCTTCTTTGAGCCAAGAAGCGCCATCTGCACGATTGATGAGTCCGGCTTTGATCGCACTGCACGAGCTGGTGATTCGTCCATCGCAATCACGTCGGATGCATGGTGAATGGACAAACGCGTGTCTGCGATCCCCTTTTCCTCAAGAATCTCTTCAATCGTTTCCCGGGGGCCGACGAGCACAATCTCATCTTCTGGCGCAATGATCTCCAGTGCGTCAATACAGCCACGAAGAATCACATCCGGGCCGTGATCGCCACCCATGATGTCAACAGCAATGCGCATCAATCAGTCCATATACAGAAACAATCTGGGCTCATGTCCAAAGGCAGTTCGGGGTAACACAATCGGACATGACAACTGAAAAGAGAACCGGCAGATAGTAGGAGGGAGCAGGCTGGAAGGTGCAAAAAAACAACAGTGGAGACTCTCGACTCCCTGTCAGATGCACCGCTTGCGACACGTATTCCGATGCCCAGGTGATCAGCCTGACACTTGCTGTTCCACAACAAAAAAATGCGCAGTCCCACACCGCGCAGTTACAGATTCCGAAATGAATCACAAGGGTATCAGTCCTGATCGATACCGATCTTCAGCTTCTTGACGGTAATCTTGAGGCCCGGCCGGACATATCCCGACTTTTTGCATGCACGATGATGCATCTTGGGATCACCAGAGAGCGGGTCAATGCCAACAGCAAACGACTTCAATGCGTCGTGTGAACGGCGACGGCGTGAACGCCCGTAGGATTGACGAAATGGGGGAAGCATGAGATCCCTCTCAAACAGACAACGTGTAACCGGAAAGACTCGCGATGGATCAGCCAGCCCGAGTCGAGCACCAAGGATAGTCAGGTTTGAGCTTGTCGTCAAAGCAAAGTAATCTGTTGGACTTTATAGGACGATAACTGCTGAAATCTGGTTGCTTTTTTGACCAACCGACGATAATTCTGCCATGCCGATCTCACCGATCAGCCCCTCCGGACCCGAGCCGATTCGGCCGACGAGGGCTGTCACTCGGCGCAAACCGACAGCCAGCGAATCAGAAGAGCAGAGCGACGAGGTGCTGATCTCCAGCGTCGAAACCGCAGATGCTGTCGATCCGCCGCATAAACAGAATGAAACCGACGATCATACCGGCAAGGGAACCCATGCAGAGCAACTTCCATCGCAGCAGCACCCTCGCGCAGACGATGATCGCCCTCACATAGACATTCAGGGTTGACTGGTGTGCGCCTGTCCCTCAGATCCATCTGCGGTCTAAACTGACGCCTCACAGCGACAGCGGAACTCGTTGCTGCTGGATGGCTTCTTAAATACGAGGAGAAACGCGCATGGGATTGCTGGATGGCAAGGTCGGTTTGATCGTTGGAATCGCAAACAACCATTCATACGCGTTCCACATCGCAAAGGCGCTCACACAGCACGGCATGCGCTGCTGCTACACCCACCTTCCCGGTGAAAAGAATGAGCGTCGCACGCGCAGTGCAGTAAAGGAACTTCATGCCGAAGGCGATGAGCCGTGGCTCGCACCGCTCGATGCAGCGAGCGATACAGATCTCGACGGAGTGTTTGCGAAGTATGAAGCGGAAGTAGAGCGGATGGATTGCCTCGTGCATTCCATCGCGTTTGCAGATCGTTCGTTCCTTCAGCCAGGTTCCTTCTTCACAACAACACGCGAGGCGTATCTGTCCGCGATTGACATCTCCGCATACACACTGCTTGCAATGGCGCAGCGCGCAAAGCCCATCATGGAAAAAACCAGCCCCGAGCACGGCGGCTCCATCATGTGCATGTCGTACTACGGCGCTGAGAAAGTTGTCTCAGGCTACAACGTCATGGGTGTTGCCAAGGCTGCGCTCGAATGCACCACGCGATACCTTGCAGAAGATCTGGGACAGTTCGGAATCCGTGTCAACGCGATCTCCGGCGGCTATCTGCGCACGCTTGCGTCGTCCGCGGTCGGAGGTGCTGGCGCATTGGGTGAAGCGATGAAAACCAAAGCCCCATTGCGCCGTCCCACCGAGGGCAGCGATGTCGGAGGCACCGCGGTCTACCTTGCTAGCGATCTTGGTGCTGGTGTCACGGGCGAGACCATCTACGTGGATTCGGGCATCAACATCATCGGAGCCTGACAGCAGCTTCAGGGGCTGACTGTCGGTAGTGGAATCCCCCGCTCTGGACTGCCGCGGTTGAACCCGAACCGGTGTGCGGCATACACTCGGCTGTGCAGCAAGCCACGTTTTCGGGCGTGTCAGGTTGCCTTGCCTCCCTAGCTCAATCGGTAGAGCAGCTGACTCTTAATCAGCGGGTTATAGGTTCGAGTCCTATGGGGGGTACTTACTTCTTTGTCTACCCCATGCGTGCTTGTTTTGTTGAACCTTCTGAGCCTTGCCTGCTTTATGCAGACGAATGATGCTCGACACGACATCTTCGCATGAGACGGTTCAATGTGATACATGGCGTTCGGTCATATGTCGCTTGCTTGCTCTCTGCGCTACGCCATTGATTGCTGGCTGTGCATACACCGTGCGTCCGCCTGTACACGTTGCTGATCCAACAACCGTCTATCTTGTTGACTATGGTGACACCAGCAGACTCTGGCTGCCAAAGGACGACAACAACGCATTTGTTGAGTGGGGGTACGGCGACTGGCGGTGGTATGCCAAGGATCAGCAGTCGTATCTGTACGGCTCGATCGTGTTCTTCTGGCCAACACCCGGAACGCTTGCTCGTCGTGAACACGATTTCGGACCATTGGGTGCGGATGGCAATATGCTTTGGGAGCTCGATGGTTACGCAACCACAATCCACGAGATTGATGTGGAACGATCCGACGCAAGCGAGTTGCTGGTTGAACTGGAATCACGGTTTGATCGCCAGCGCGACTCAGAAATATACAACCTAAACAGACGGATGTATTTCGTGAAAGATGCATCGAGTTACTGGCTCGGGCATCAGTCGAGTTCTGTGATGGCGGGCTGGCTCAGGAAACTTGGGTGTCGTGTAAGTGGGTTCGCAGTTGTTGCAGACTTCCGGGTGCGTGCGCCGGGACGAACAGCACACCTTCAAACACGCAAAGAATAACCAGCGTGGATTTCAACTAACAGGATCACACTCCCTGTAAGCATCAATCACCGCCTGCTCACCATCAGCGCCGCCCTTACTGTTGCCGTGCTCCATGCCCATGATCCCGGTAAAACCCTTGTCCTTGATGTGTTTGAACACGTTTTGATAGTTGATCTCGCCCGTGGTCGGCTCGTTGCGCCCGGGGTTGTCGCCGATCTGGAAGTACCCGATCTCGTCCCACGCACGATCGATGTTTGGAATGAGATTGCCCTCGGTGATCTGCTGATGGTACAGATCGCACAGAATCTTGCACGCGGGCGAGTCGACCGCACGGCAGATCTGGTACGCGTGCGACATCTTCGCGAGCAGCATGTCAGGATGGTTCCAGGGATTCAGTGGTTCGAGCACCATGACAAGGTTGTGTGGTTCGAGCACAGCTGCGCCGCGCCGGAGTGTCTCGACCGCGTAGGCTGTCTGGTATTCCATGTCGATGCGTGGATGCACCTTGCCGAGCACGACGGTCATCCATGTTGCGTTGACGCGCTTCGTGACCTCGACAGCGCCCTTGCACGCATCAACGAAGGCATCCATGTCCTCCTTCTTTCCCTGGCTGAACGTCGGACCCCACGCCGAGTTGGGATTGAGCACAAACACACCCATCTTCATGTTCAGGCGTTCCATTGCCTTTGCGATGCGCGTCTGATCCTTGACAGAGCGTCCCTGCATGCCGTTGTCTTCCCACGCGGTGAATCCCTGATCGGCAGCAAACTCGAGCTGCGCGACCGGATCATCGCCAGCCTTGTTGCGGAACATGCCAAAGTGCGGCGCAAAGTGCATGGAGAACTTTTCGTCACGATGTGTTGTTGGCTTTATCGCTGATGCGCCGAGCGCAACCGTTGACCCGAGTGCGCCGCCAGCAGCAGCGAGAAATGTTCTGCGTTCCATAATGTGGATCCGGATGCTTAAGGATGTGTGGGAGTCAGATCGGTTCGTATTCAGATCAGGGGTGTCCTGCCGGGTGTTGGCACCGGATCGGTCTTCAGATCGCTGAACGAGTATGTGTCCGGCGCGAGATTCAACTCCGATTTCATCGCCTGCTCCCACGTCACTTGCTTACCGGTGTACGTGCTCATACGTCCCATGATCGCGGTGAGTGTGCTCTCAGCAACTCGCTTCGCCTCGTTCAGATACGAACCCTCACCTGTGATCGATGCGATGAGATCGTGGTGTTCGTCGTCGTAGGGATTCCCGTTCTTCTCAGAGAATCGCCACTCATTTGCACCATTGAGTACTGCAAATCCGGGGCGCGAGACAGATGTTCCCTTGGATCCTCGCAGCACCTCCTCGACGCGACCGGCGCAGCCATCGATCTGCCGGCACATGCTCATCAGGGAACTGCCGTCGGCGTACTCGTACTCGATTGCAAAATGGTCGAAGATGTTCCCGTATTTGTCCTCGGTGCGCACCTGACGTCCGCCCATGCCTGTTGCTTTGACTGGTGGGCCGCCCTTGGCCCAGTTGACCACATCCAGATTGTGGATGTGCTGCTCGCAGATGTGATCGCCGGAGAGCCAGCAGAAGTACAGCCAGTTCCTGCACTGCCATTCCATGTCGGAATACTCGGGCTTGCGCTCGTGGACCCAGAGTCCGCCCTGGTTCCAATAGCACTGCGCTGCCACAACATCACCAATCTCGCCGCTCTGGATACGTTCCATGAGTGCGAGATACGACCTTTCGTGGCGGCGCTGTGTGCCAGCAACGACGGAGAGTTTCTGCGCTCTTGCTCGTTCGCCCGCGTCGATCACCATGCGCACGCCGTGCGGATCAACCGCAACGGGTTTCTCCATGAAGACGTTCTTTCCCGCGTTGATTGCTGCATCGAAATGGATCGGTCTGAAGTGGGGCGGTGTGGCAAGGATGACGTAGTCAATTTCCTTGATAGCAAGCAGCTTCTTGTACGCGTCGAATCCTGCGAATGTATGCGCGGGATCAATCTTCACGCGTGACTCGGCATCCTCACGGCTGCGAAGATGCGAGAGACTGCCGTTGAGTCTGTCCTCGAAGAGATCCGCGAGCGCGACGATGCACGTTGCCGGATGTGCAGCGAGTGCGTTGATCGCAGCACCAGTCCCACGTCCGCCGCAGCCGATCACACCAACACGGATCTGCTCACTCGATGAACGAACCGTCCGTGCAGCAAAGCTCGGAGATACCAGTATCCCAGCACCAAGTGCAGCGCCGGTCTTGACAAGGTCGCGGCGGGTCAGTCCATTCTGTGATGTTGCCATGATGTCTCCGATCTGCCAGACGATAGTGCGAGCACGCGGGCACAAGCCCGATGCGCACATTTTAGCAGATTGGAGCGGATTGTGCTTGCTGGCATTTGAATGCTGCGGTTCAGTAAGAAACAGCCTGCGATCCGGTGTGAATCGCAGGCTGCGTGTCTTCAGCAGAGATGAGAAGAGATATATGTGCTTATCGACGGCGACGCATTGCGATCGGAGCAAACGCGCCCAACAGTGCAATCGAGCTTGGCGCTGGCACAATCGTGATCGTTCCCAGCAGTGTTGTGTCATCGAACCCGGTCGTCATAGTCATACCGGCTCCGTTAGTCAGCCCGATGATTGACGAGATGTAGTTGCCCGAGTTTGGATCGCTCAGGAACTGATGGATGTTGCCGTTCTCGTCATCACCCAGCATCGCGTTGACACCCATGATGAACGCGCCGCCGTTCTGGATGTTGTTCACTTCCGATCCGTTGTCATACACATTCGATCCGAAGATGTTGATCGTGACAGGGCCGTTGAAGTTGCCCATCGCATCATACAACTCGATCGCGTTGTCCGAGCCAACAAAGAGATCGTTGCTGGGAACGACCATGGACATGTAGCTGAGATATCGCTGCATTGATGTATCGCTGACCGACAGATTGATCGATGCGGACTCACCCGGCGTGAAGACCGGTGCTCCGTTTGGCTCGGCGAAGGTTAGTTGCGTGCCGTTTGGTTGTACGCTGCTGAAATGGGTTGTCAGCGCGCTGGTGTCTGCGAGTTCCGCGATGCTCGTCACACCCGGGAACATTGAAGCGCTGCTGCCGGAGTTGAATAGGTCGAAGGAACTGTCGTGCGAACCGAACCAGAACGGCGAGAAGGCAAACCCGCCAGCCGCCTGCGTGTTAGTGACAGTAATTGTGAGGTTTCCTGGGTCGGCACAGACAACGACCGATCCTGCTGCGAGTGCGATGAATGTGATTGGAATGTGAACTCTCATATCTTCTGCCCTTTCCTCAGTGTGGTGAGAGCATGCAACTACGCGGCGCCTCATGGGCCGGAATGCAACATGCACGTGTATGTGGATGGTCGCGCGACGTACGGTCTCTGCGCGACGCTTCTACCGCCTCTGAGAAGTGAGTCGGATGGAATGCGCAAACCTGACAGAAAACTAGAGCGATTTTTTCAGTTCGTCGAGAATTCGCTGCTTTGCATCAGCATCGAGCGATGGGGCAATCTCCTGTACTGGGTCGCAGCAGTGGTTGTGGGCTGGAACCTTCAGTTGCCCGAGTTCCTGATCACGGAATGATTTCGTGATTGCTTTCAGTTGGTAGAGTTGCCTCTTTGCTTTCCAGCACGACCCACAGAGCAGACGGTGGAGGGACTCGCCGATGCGTTCACGCCACTTCAGATCGGCGATGTTGCCCACGGACCGAATGCGATCTGCTTCCTCGCAGCGCATCGTGAGCACGTACCAAAGAATGCGGAAGAACCGGATCATCGCACGCCTCCCGGTGACTCGTCACCATATCGGCGTGAACTGATGTCCGCGCGAAGCCGGGCTTTGGCTCGATGCACAAGTGTCCAGAGATTCTCCTTTGTAATGCTCATCAATGTGCAGATCTCGGACGTTGGAACATTGTCAATCTCGCGCAGGCAGAACGCCTGTCGCATCGGGTCGGGCAGACGGTCGATCGCGCTGCGCAGCATATCACGAAGTTCGGCCTCGTGCCCCTCAACAGGATCATCCCATACTGCGAGCACGTGGTCGAAGTTTCCGTTCTGCTTAAAACCCGCCACTTGTGAGTCGAGGATATCGTGCACAGATTGCATCCAGCTAGCAGATTTTGTGCGTCTTCTGATCTCGTCGAGCACTTTGTGCCGCAGAATCCCGATCAGCCACGTCCGGACAGCCGACTTCCCGTCGAACTTCGCCTGCATGGCTGCCAGCAAGGCTTCCTGCACCGCGTCCTCCGCAGCGTGGGCCGACCCGAGACGCAGCAGGGCGTACCGGTACATCGCGTCGCCATGCTCATCGAGCCAGGATGCGAGCATCGCGACACGATCCGGTGACGTACTCGGGACAGATGCTGGATGTGCTGGTGGTTCGCTCACGGGAAATGCACGAGATGGTTCGTTCCAAATGCCATGAGCGGTTGCATGTGCTGGGATACTTACGCGCTGGCGGGCAGGATTTTTCCACGGCACTCGCCGAACCCGATGCGACGGAACCCGTCCCGCTCGCAGAACGCGCGCATGATGATCTGGTCGCCATCAGCAAGGAACTTGCGTTCTTCGCCTGTGGGCAATGTGATCGGCGTGCGCTGCGATCCCGGCACGAGTTTCGGCTCCTTTGCCCACGGATCGCCGTCCCATGTCAGTTCGAGCATGCAGCCTCTCGCGTCGCGCGTGGGGCCTGAGATCGTGCCACTCCCGAGCATGTCGCCCGGCTGGAGATTGCACCCGTTGGACGTGTGATGCGCGAGCATTTGCGCGACCGTCCAGTACATATCCTTGAAGTTACCGCGAGAGATCCGCATCGGCTTGATGTTCTTCTGGCGCATCTGCTCGGACTGGATGAACACTTCCAGCGTGATGTCGAACCCGCCGGCGCGTGTGTTGGCATCGCTGGTCAGATACGGGAGTGGCGTGGGATCACTTGCATCGCGTTCCTGCGCAGGGCATCGGAATGGCGCGAGAGCTTCCATTGTCACAATGTACGGGCTAACGGTCGATGCGAAGTTCTTTGCAAGGAACGGGCCGAGCGGCTGGTATTCCCACTTCTGCATGTCGCGGGCTGACCAGTCGTTGAGGATGCACAACCCGAGGATGTGGTCCTCAGCGTTCTCGATAGACACGGGCTCACCGAGGGCGTTGCCGCGACCGACGATCGCTCCCATTTCGAGTTCGTAGTCGAGCATCTTGCAAGGGCCGAACACAGGATCACCATCTTCTACCGTTGCGCCGGGAAGCAGTTGCCCGTTTGGCCTGCGCACATCGGTGCCGCTGATGACGATGCTCGATGCACGCCCATGGTATCCGATGGGGATGTGCTTGTAGTTGGGGAGCAGCGGATTGTCCGGCCTGAACATCGAGCCGACATTCGTGGCGTGGTAGAGCGAGGCGTAGAAGTCGGTGTAGTCGCGAGCATAGATCGGATACAGCGTTGTTTCAGAGATTGGCCTGAACAGGTGTGGTCGCAACTCGCTGTTCTGTCGAAGCCAGTTGTTACCATCAGTCCGGAGCCAATGTACGAGTTGTTGACGAACTTGCGCCCAGTATGTAACTATGTGCGAAAGAATTTGCTCGGGGCATGTCGCAACCCCGTCTGGAGTAACGCGAACGCCAAACCCGTGGAGTGTCAGGCCATTGATGACAGTCGCAAGTTTGTTTGAGATCTGATTGAGTTGCAGCACTCTGTCCCCAACAACAACACCAAATGTAGCTATGGTGATTGATGGGTCATTACGAGCGATGTCATGGAGCTTTGTTTCATCCGGAAGATCATCTGTTGCGTTGACGACACACAACGGCAGATTCTGGATAGGAAAATCCGTGTTCGGATCGTTCGCGCTCTCGACCCACGACTGCAGGTTCGGATCGTGTGTCTCGTTGATCTCGTAGCCCATGGGTGATGCGTCTCCGTGCGATGATGTGTGGACCAGAGTTTGACCGTATGCACAGGTGCGGTGGTGGGCAATCGGGCGAGGAGACCGAAAGAGGTTACGACACCGAAAGCCTGTGGATGAGCACCGCGAGCAACTGGCACCGCTCGACGAGGCTTGCGAGTTCGATCCATTCCTCGTTTGTGTGCAATCCGCCGCCACGAACACCCAGCGTGTCAATCGTCGGCAAGCCCGCAGCCTGCAGGTTGTTCCCGTCACACACGCCGCCGGTGGATGTGAACGGGAGCGATTGCCCAAGATGCTCAGCAACCTCGCGTGCTGTAAGCGCGAGCGATTCTGTTGCCGGGATCAGCGGCTTTGGCGGACGGACAAACGAGCGCTTGACCATCACACTCGGCATTGCGTCGGTCGATGTCGCAAGCGCATCGAGCTTTGCGCCGATCTCGTCAGCGATCTCCTGCGTTGCGTATCGCGCGTTGCCCCACGCGCGGGCGCGCTCCGGCACAGCGTTCGTCGCGGTACCCCCCTCAATGGGACCGACCGAAATAATGCGCCCGGTCTCAGCGTCCGCGATGTCGTCGATCTGCACGAGCGTTTTCGCGAGGGCTGTCACAGCGCTGACACCTGATGCAAAGTCGCGCCCGACGTGCGCGCTGCGACCATGTGTCTCAATGTAGAACTGCCCGCTGCCCATGCGCTCGACCGCGAGCTTGCCTCCTGGGAGTGCAGGTTCGAGCGCGAGACCAAAGTCATGCGACCGTGCTGCGGATTCGAGTACTCTCGCTGAGCAGTACGACCCGGTTTCCTCGTCGGAGTTCATCAGGAACGACCACGACGCGCTAATACCAGCCTCATCGAGTGCTTCGAGTGCGTTCATCGCGATGACGAGCCCACCCTTCATGTCAACACATCCGGGGCCGGTCGCGGTTGTTCCGTCGGCTGAAACTGTCAATGCCTTGAACGGACTCGTGTCGGCGTGGACTGTGTCGAGATGGCCCGCGATCAGCACGCGCTTCATGTCTGGTTTGAGACGCGCGCACACAGCGGTTGGCGGGAGTGCTGCGGCAACAGATTTCTTTGAGCTAAGCAGCCAGTCCGGACGATCGTCGCCCGGCGTGAGTGTCGTTGTCGCGCCGAGCTTTTCGAGTCGTGATACGAAGTGCGATCGCGTCCAGTCGAGACCATCCGTGTTCCCATCTGCAGTGGGGCCGGTGCATGTTTCAACGTGCTGCTTGAGTTCGTCGAAGAGCTTCGATGAACGGCTGGCAATGATGTCGCACAGTCGCTTCTCGTTAGCGGATAACTGGATTGGCGCAGATGATCCCATGCAGCATTGTTGCAGGCAGTCCGGCTGATACAAATGCGAGGTTCAGACAGCAGCCAGGGTTCCAGCGGCTGCTTTGGCTGCCCACGTGTCCATCGCGAGCGGAATCTGCACATTCGACGCGACCTGCCGCTGCGCTTCATCAAGCAGTTCGATCGCGCCAAGGCATCGTTCCCGCGCGTCGTGCTGATCGATCGAGCGGGTGAGCATCCGGGATAACTGCGATCCGATGATCTGGAGCAGATAGACAAACGCCTGCTTGTTTGCAGCGTCCTTGCTCGCGCCAGCGTGCGATTTCTCCCACGACTTTGCCCAGTCATCAATGAGCGACCACGCCTCGTTTCCAAACCCGATCGGTGTGATGCCTGACACGATCTGCTTTACAACGGGTTCGATGGTGTCCACCCAGTTGTGGAGTCCGGTCTCGATTGCCAGCTTCGCAAGACCCGGAGCGCCATGCGCAAAGTCGAGCAGCGTCTGTCGTTCGGTCATTGCGATCGGCGTACCTGTCTCGTTGAGGAATCTGTCCTTCCATTCGTTCATCTGCGAGTCGGTGAGTGATGAGAACGCGACACGCTGGCACCGGCTGCGGATCGTGGGGAGCAATCGATCCTCACGGCTGGTTACAAGAATGAGCACGACACCCGGCGCGGGTTCCTCCAGCAGTTTGAGCATAGCGTTTTGTGATGGTGCCTGGAGCAGCTCTGCCTCGTCGATAATGTACACACTCGATGCCATGGCGCTGCCAGCATGTGCTGATCGAATTTGTGCTGGTGCAAGCAGGAACTCCCGCACCACATCCACCGCAATATTCTGCTGCTTGGAACTGCGCACGGATGGTTCAGAACAGAACCGTGCGAGTTCCTTGCGCACGAGATGCACGTCGGGACACATCCCCGCGCGCAGCTTCTCCTGTGTGTCGCTCTCTTGTTCCGGTCTGATTCTGCCGTCGAGTCCCGCAGCTGTTGTTGGGTCAAGCACAACACCCGCCATCGCATGCGCGACAGTGCACTTGCCGATGCCTGACGGCCCCGAGAATATCCACGCGTGATGCAATCTGCCCGATGCGATCGCAGCATCGATCGTTTCGATCGCTCGCTCGTGGCCGATGATCCGGTCCATCGGAACATAGTCAATGGACAGTGCCTGAGCAGCTGCAGCATCGCCCGCGTTCGGCTTGGCATCCATCGAACGCTTCTTCGTGGGTTTCTTTGCAGTGGTTTTCTTTGTGGTCCGCTTGGCCATGCTCAGAGAGCGTATTCATCACGAGCACGCAGTGTGCGGATGTCGCTCAAAGCCCGAGCCGCTGTAGCATGGCATCGAGCACAGCAGCCGACAACGCATGATTCCCGAACGGATCAGCAGTAATCTCGACGAACGTGCCGCCGTGGGCGATGCTCGCATGGACAGTCACTTTCTCACCGAGGCTGCGTTCTGGTGGTACCGCAACTACAAACCCGTTGTCCATGGTGTCGCGGCGATGGCGGACGGTGTACCCGCGTGCTCGCATCGTTGCGTCGGCCGCAGCCAGCACAGCTGGGACGCGTACATCGTCAGGGAGTGTGGTCGTGAGAGTCCTGCCTGCGTACATCGCGGTGCCGCCACCGACGTGCGAGACACGTGCCTGGCATCCGCCAAGCAATGCCATACCAGCACACACGAGTGCGGTAGAGAGTGAGTGGATTGGTATCAGTCTGTTCCAAGCCATTGCAACAGGTCTGGATCGTCAAGATCGATCGCGAGCCCGCATTCGTTGAAGAGTTTCACGAGATCGGGGTCAATAACACGCTGCTGGGGCTTGGGCTTTGGTTTTCTTGGAGCAGGCTTTGCAGGACTCAGAACTGGTTCTGAAGGGACTTTGGCTGGGTTTGACTCGAGCGATCGCAGCATTGGCGTGATCGTGGGATGAGCCCCATCACGCGAGAATCCGAAGAACTCAAGCCATGTAGCGGTGCTCGCAGAATCAAGCGGCACCTCAGGTCTGCGTGGCTTGGGCCTGGATTGAGCTGATTCGATATCGGACGCAAGCCCATGGAGGAACTGTGCGCACGTATCAACCCTCGCACCGAGCCTGCGGACATCCTGACCCAGCCTTATGTCGTTGGTGATGACAGTGATCCGCCTGCGAAATGACGAGTGGTCAACCAGATCGACAATCAAGTCGTCCGCAGATCGATTGATGCCGGAGAACACAACACGGATATCCGGGTTCCTGCCGTGCTTCTCGTGGTGCCGGGCGAGGGCTCCCGAGATCCGGCCATCACAGACCAATGTGATCCCCCGGCCCAGATACCGGCTTGATTCGAGAGCCTCAGCCAGGTCAACGAGGTCCATACCCGTGACCGAGGCAGGGACCACATCTGATTGGAGCAGCAGGTTGTACGCGTCGATCAGGAGCATGATGGAGCCCGAGCGGTATGTGGGTCGAGATCATGCGTACCATCGGCACGATTCGGTGTTTGTGCAGCATAACACTTGACTTTGGGCACCGAACGTCCCACCATTGGCCCCTGCGGGCGATCTTGCACCCGGGTTGATCACAATACGAACGGAGCAGTCCATTCCATGGCGATTCGAATCAAAGCACGTCCCGGTGAAGGCCCAGAGCAGATCATGCGCCGCTTCAAGAAGCTGTGCGAGAAGGAAGGTCTGACCAAGGATGTCAAGCGCAAAGAGTTCTACGAGAAACCCTCAGAGCGCAAGCGCCGTGCAGTCCGCAAGGGTGGTCCGCGTCGTGTTATGACGACAGATCGGTCACCAGGCGGGTTCTAAACTGCTGTCACAGATACAAGTGCGAGATGCGGTCGGGCCAATGGTCAGGCCGTGTTTCTTTTTTGGGCGATTTGGTTATGCGCTTGACATGGCTGCAATACTGCGAGGCGACTCGGGCTGTCGTGTTCGCGAACTAAGCGATATTGCGTGCATCAGTGATAGCGCAGCACCGACATCGACTGGAGGATACTGCGGCAAGTTGGTGTTGAACTGTCGCGCAATCGCATTGCGAATATGTTCTGAGACGTAATAGACACCCAGTTTGTCGGCTGACGGCAGTTCAAAAAGTGATGTTGTCTCGTTTGGTTGTGCCCTCTCCAACTCAACATAATCTGCGTGTCGCAATACTTCTGTGTCGCCGCTGGACAGAATGCGGGCAACATATACGTCGTCAAGCAGAATGTGCCCTCGTGTGCCAGCAATCCGGCATCGCCATGTCCATTTCCCGAGTGCGTTGCTTACAGAGAGCGAGCCAATCTGCCCTTGGGCTGTCTGGCACGCCACACTTGCATGATGCTTGTTGCGCGCGCACATAACCCATTCCGGCACGCCGAGAAACTCGTTGATTGCGGCACATGCCGAAAACAGAAGTGCATTCTCGGTCAAGTCGCCCGCGCGACAACCTAAATCAACTGTGACCGACTGAATATCACCGATCTCCTCGAAGTGATCCTCTGTTGCGACTTGCTTGATCGCACGATGTACGAGTGGTCCGACAGCAAGTGATTGTCTGCCTGTGGTGCTGTTTTGCCACGGATGTGTGCCGTATTTTTCACCAGAGAACCTGAATACATCCGTTGGTATTGGTTCGCACGATAGAACTGCGACGCCTCGCTCGGAGGCCTGATGGATTGAGCGAAGTTCGATCTGCTCGGCGTTGGCAGCGATCCAGATTACGTCACCCTGTTTCGCGTAGTTGTCAGAACCGAGCAGCGAACGAATGTCATCAATAGGGTTGGTTTGCAGCTTCACTGCGCAGTCGCGTGCCCCCTGTGGCTCGTTCGATCCTACACCAGCGATCGTCAAGTTGCACGACTGGGCCACGGCATGTACGAGCGATGCCTGTGCAGGATGCATCCACACAAACAGCCGAGTTGGTTGGGAGAGGGTGCTCACGCAATACAAGGTTACGCAAGCGGAGTGCAGTTGGTTCTCCACCCTTAGTATCGCGGGATCTTGGGGTCGATGTCGATTGCCCAGAGATCAATGCCTCCAGCCACGGACATGGCTTGAGTAAACCCGAGACTTCGCAGGAGAAGGGTTGCCCGCATAGACCGTCCGCCCATGTGGCACATGATGGCGATAGTCTGATCGCGATGCTCTTCAAGCTCTTCAAGTCGCGACTCCAGTTCATTGAGAGGGACAAGGACAGCACCTTCGATATGCGCGGTCTGCCATTCCTTTTCAGTCCGGCAGTCGATAAGAAGACCGCCACCTTCGAGATGCACCATGGCGCTGCGTGGCGTCATCTCAAGTTCAGGCTTGAATGGATATGTCGGCGGGAGTCCCTGATCGTTCAATGTGCCCATCCGGAATGGTAGAGCCCTGCCGATACCAATCGCTCGACAAAGACGAGCGAGCAGGTGGCGGAAACCATGCACGGTACACCTGTGAGGAGGTCACTGAGACTCGGGGAGGGAGGACTGTTCAGTCCTGCGTGTCACAGGGACGGTGTCCGGTGAGCGGACGACATCCCACGGCTGGTCTTCGATGATCATGCGGGGGAGAATCGCTACCAGATCAAACGCAGCGAGAGCTGGAGCGACAAACGCGACTTGGGCTTGCTCCATGTTCGATTGTTCATCAGCAGACAGTGATGAGTTGATATTTGGAGCGTCTTTTCCTCGGTAGTCATCCATTGACAATACGTTGTATTCTGGCGAGTAGGTCGGTGCATGGGCGACACTGCCATCTGCGATTGTGTACTGGATAGGGAGCCAGCTTGACCGATTCAGCGACGACATTGCGGGTGCATCTGCGACCACCAACGTCCCTGTGAGCGTGTTGTCCTGTGCGTACCACACGCGGGCGGGCTTGATAGACGGATCGTGCGTGTTGTACTCATTGTCCACGGCAATGCAACCGGGAAGCATCGCTGCGAGAGTGACTGTGGAGAGAAGACAGAGGGCTGAACGACGTGATGCTGGTGCGGAAAGTGTCTGCATAAGTACGGATGATTCCTTTGGGGCGAGCCAAGAGTGTATACCTCTGGCACCAACGATGTACTACCAGAGCCTCATCAGGATTCCACGTATCGGCAACCGACCGAGAATAACGCCACGCATGGGTGTTTCGGCTGATGCGAAGTCGTGTTTCAGGGAAACGTCCTGATTCATTCGTTCTCGAACAAATCCGCTGTTTCCTGTTCGGGTTGTGGTCCCAGCACCTGGTCAACTACGAGTTCGATTGTGTCCTCATCAAACCCTAACCGGGCAAGCTTGCCCGCTGCACGCCTGGCGCGGGTCTGCCACTCCTTCAAGGTACGCACATCTGCCGACGGTGTTCCCTTGAGAGCTGCGACAGCATCATCAATCCGCGAGCGATGCTCAAGCACTTCGTCCAATACGGATGATGCGGTGTGCCTGTCGATTCCGAGCTTGTGTAACTTCGACTCGTAATGAGTTCGATCAGCTGGTTGGCGTTCCAGCCACGCTTCGACCGCGCTGCGGGCAGCTTTCATGTCATCGATGAATCCTCGCTGCTTCAGCGTTTCGATTGCGGTGTCGATCTGGTCCTCTGCGATGCGTTGCCGAACCAGCTTTTCGCGCAGACTGCGCTCGCTGAGTCTGGACTTTGTCAGCAGTTTCATCGCAAAATCGAGCGCTCTGGCAGATTGTTGATCGGAATTGCTCATTCGATCATCCCGAGGAAGTCCTGCATCTCGCCGAATGCGTGCGACTCGCCTGTCTCGCGGGCGATCTGCATGCCCTGCTGGAGCACAGCGATCGCCTCATCGGTCCTGCCAGCATCATCGAGTGTCTTTGCCTTGTGGTAGTAGGCGTAGCAGTAGTCCTTGTCGGCGTCGATGCACTTGTCATACCACGACAGAGCCTCCTCAACACTGCCCGCTTTGCCGTGCTCCTGCGCGATCGCGTACAGCGTGAACGCGTCGTTCTCGTCCAGTGCATACAGCTTCATTAACTTGTCGAGTCGTGACGGATCACCCATGCGGCATGATAGAACACAACCAGAACAGAAGCAGCGGTCGGCACCCGGGGGCATACCGTTGCGTTCGGGCGGTTTTTGATTGCGGCTGGGCCCGGGCTGCGCTATGCACTCGATCAGGAGAACTGGACAATGCACAATGTGAAGACAGTGGGTGTCGTTGGCGCGGGCCAGATGGGCGGCGGTATTGCGCAGGTCGCAGCTGTCAGCGGATTCGCCACGATCGTCTTCGATGCTTTTCCCGGATCGATCGATAAGTGCAAGGCCCTCCACGACAAGTTGCTCGCCCGCGCTGTCGACAAGGGGAGGATGTCACAAGAGGATGCCGAGGCAGCCAAGGGACGCATCACCTACGCGACAGACCTCAACGGGTTGACTGGCGCTGACATCGTGATCGAAGCGATTGTTGAGGATCTTGATGTCAAGCTTGATCTGTTCGGCAAGCTTGCTGCGATGTACACAGGCAACCAGATCATCGCCACGAACACGTCGAGTATCAGCATCACCAAACTCGCGACGGCTGTGGGAGATGCAGCCGACCGATTCATTGGCATGCACTTCTTTAACCCGGTGCCGGTGATGAAGCTCGTCGAGGTGATCCGCGGGCTTGCGACAAGTGACGAGACAACCAATCGCACGATCGCGCTTTCGAATGCGATGGGCAAGACCGCTGTTCCCGCAAACGATCGCGCCGGATTCGTTTCCAATCGCATCCTCATGCCGATGATCAACGAAGCGTTCTACACTTGGATGGAGGGCGTTGCAGAGCCCGAGCACATCGACGAGATTATGAAACTCGGGATGGCGCATCCGATGGGACCACTTCGTCTCGCGGACTTCATCGGGCTCGACACGTGCGTGCACATCATGGAGGTGCTCGCCGAAGGGCTCAACAATCCGCGCTATCGCGCGTGCCCGTTATTGAAGCAGCTTGTCACCGCAGGCAGACTGGGCGACAAGACCGGGCGCGGCGTGTTCGATTACTCCAAGTAATCGGTTGCAGTTCATGAAATCCGATGATTTCAAAGCACAACAACACTGCATGGTTTCCAGATCGGGGCGTGCGATTGTTGTTGTACTTGTGTTGGTGTTACTGAGTGCGATTGGGATTGGCATCGCATTTCACTCTGCTCGATACAAAGGGCCTGTGGTTCCTCGAATCAACGGCGATGCGGAGATTCGAAATCTCATAGAAGATCGGGTTCGGGTGCTGAATCAATCAGGGAGGTCAATCTCATTAGATCTTCCTGACGACTCGATCTTTGCTGAGATCTGGTCGATTTATGTCGAGATTCGAGAAAAGCATGTTGCCAATATCGAACCCTACGATGCGAATCAGGAATGGCAGTTGGATGACTTCCCGCGCGCTGCCGATTGGATACGCCAGAGCAAGCCTGTCCGATCATTCGACAGAGACATGTCGGATGATCTGGTGTCAGCTGGGTATCTTGATCTTATTGATGACGTTGTGAAACAGCCAGCGAGGATGCGATCGCCCGATCCGGACCTTGGAGTTGCGGGCTGGATCAATACGCTAACACCGATCGGAGACGCTACGCGCTGGACATACATGTACTTGACGTACCGATTGGCTGTCGCGTGGGTTGCTGCGTCGAAAGACGTGTCCGACTATCACCTTCAGACGCTCTACACGGAGGTGGATCGGATGCTTGCACTGGCTGAGGCCCATACCTTAGAGCCGGACTCCACTGATTTTATGCTTGGAGTTATAATTGAGTCGGATGTAAATAAACGGATCAGGGAATGGGTGATCGCTCGGCCGCTGGGCCGGGATGTGCATCGGCAGATTGCAGCCAAACTCCAGAGCTACGCTGTTCTTGATGTGGGGTTTGCCTTTGAGGGAAACAGTGTCATTGCAGCGGCATTGATTGACAGTCGCATGAATGACGGCTGGCGTGAGAGGTACTCGAGGAGCTCTGCTCGCACCCGAGTTGCAGACGTTTACTCCCGCGCGCAACAGGCGATCATGCTCGATCCGATAAACGCGAGCGACGAGCTGATACAACTCGATGCTGAGATGATACAGATCGTTGATTCGTACGCAGCGGAACTGGATGATCTTGTGTCAGTGTTCGAGGGGATGTGGGCGAGCAATCTGCTGGCCTGTGCGCGCCGTGCCGGAACGCTGACAGTGCTCGGTATTGAGGCATATCGGAATGACACCGGCAGACTGCCTTCGACACTCGCGGAACTTGTGCCCGAATACCTTGACGCTATCCCAACGACTCCAACCGATCCGGACGGGCTCATCTACCGGATCGCGACTGCCGAGGATGTTGCTGAAGACAATCAAAGACCAACCGATGGAGTTGCGCTCAGCGACACCGGATACGTGCTGTATTCGAGGGGGATCGACAGCGAGGACAATGGTGGGAAGTTTAACCCAACTCACTACATGTCTATGTACAGGAGGGGGATCGGGCTTGACTACATCATTGTGCCCATTGTGGATCCTTGATCTCGTCCAGTATCTGTCGCACTGAAGGCAATCGATCCTATGGTGTGCGAGTTCAGTCTGCTATGCGGCTTCCTGCACTTGGTGCACGATGTTCGACGCAATCTGCAGTTTGACCATGTGTGTGAGTTGTTCCGAAGGAACCTCGGGGTCGGGGCTCTTGAACAATCCGACAATGTTTGCGCCGACGTATACCGGGGTGATCAGGATGCCGAACGGTATTCCCCACCATCCGACGAGTGCCGATCCAAGTGCGCTTGTGAGCTTTGCCTTTCTTCCGCACGACGTGCAGCAGACAGCGGGTGTGCTGGTGTATCGTGTGATGTAGATCGCCGACCAGACAAAGTGGGACGTATGCACGTCAATGGGGCCCGGCTTTCCACACTTTGGGCATGGTCCGCTATGCACATCAAGCACCTTCTCAAGCACCTCATCGCCGAACTGTTGATCCACCGTGTCGATGGCGCATGCGATGTCGCGGCAGCCCTTGTTGCAGTATCGGGCACCGTTCTCCTTGATGCCGCCGAAGAGTACTGAGCCGCAGTTTCCACATCGTGCCATAGACCACTCCTCTACGCCCGCTCCGTTTTGATTTGGCGGAACCTTGGTAAGCCTGTCGGTCACAGGATGCTCCGAACTTATTGAATCCGATAGAAAAGAGCTGTTTTTATGAGATTCTGGATTGGTTCAGACCCTTCCATGGAACAAACACCCGTAGCGCGGGTCGATATGAGTGGAAGTCTTCCATGACTGGCGGACGGGCTTGTGGGGCCACACAGGCGCGACTGGGCCGGTCTTGTGGTAAAATAAACCCATGTACTCCGTGCGGATACTGTTTGGTGTCCGCCAGATCAGGAGATCAGCACATGAAAGCAATCATGACAAAGACACTTGCTCTTGCAGCATTCGCTGGTGCAGTGTGTGTACCAGCAGCACTGGCAAACGAAGTCGAGATCACAACGGGTGTTGTGGAATCACAGCAGATTCCGCAGCGCGACACACTTGTAAAGTTGACGAAGCCGATCTCCGTCGAGTTTACAGATACTCGCCTTGAGGAAGTCTTCGCATACATTGCCGAGCAGACCGGCGCAAAGATCGACGTCAAGTGGATTTCTGACCGGTACCAGACAGGGTTCGACAAGGATCAGCTTGTGTCTGTTGTTGCTGCGCCGGGTACAGCGCTTGATTTGATCGAGCGTGTGCTTGATGAGATCGAAGTAGATCTTGAAGAGCCAGCGTGGCAGATGAAACGTACCGGCGAGATCGAGGTTGGTCCCAAGAGCAGGTTGAACAAGACAAAACGCGTTGAGATCTACGACATCAACGATCTGCTGCTTGAACTTCCGGACTACACAAATGCTCCAACACTGGACTTGCAACAGGCGTTGCAGAGCAGCCAGGGCGGTGGCGGACAGTCGCCATTCCAGGATCGTGGACAGGATAATCGCGACGAACGCAAGACAAAGGAAGAACGTGCACAAGAAGTCATCGATCTGGTCACGGAACTTGTTGAGCCGTTGCAGTGGGTCGATGGTGGCGGTGACGCTGCGACAATCCGCTACTGGCGCGGGGCGATTATTGTCAACGCTCCTGATTACATCCATCGACAGATCAACGGATACCCATACTGGTCAAACGGCGTGAATCGCGCAGCTGCGACACCGTCAGGGCGCAGGTATGTTCAGCTGAATCCTGGAACAGGACTGAGCACGATCGATGGGTTCGCTAACGAGGAAGTGGTTGCTGTTGTTGGCGGCCGCATCGTTCGCAGCGGGCGACCCGGTGGCGGTGGATAAAACGTATTGGCATGATGTAAAAGAGAAAGCGGTCGAGTGTGCAACTCGTCCGCTTTTTGTTTTCTTACAGATAACTCAGCCACCACGCCTTGGAGTTCTGCTTGATGCGTCCGAACGCGTAGCACACAGGGAACAACGCAACAAGCAAACCACACCACGCGGCGTATGTCCACCAGAGTTGGGGTTCACCTGGCATGTTGTGGGCTGATAAAGCCCATTGTTCGGCATCATCACCAAAACGTTTTTGCACCATAATTGCTGCGCTGAGCCAGAGTAGCGGCAGATGGAGTACATAGAACAGAAATGGCACTCGCCCGTACACGGTAAGTATCCACACGATGGTGGTAGGGAGCAGATCGATGGTTGCAAGCAGAATCATGCCAATACCCAGCATAATGAGCAGGTAGAGTGCCGATGGGGGATACTTTTCGACATTCAGAAAAGACATTGCTGTGTCGAGCGTTGTGGCTTGCGGTGACCATAGTGACGGATTGCCGTACGCGTTGGTGTATCGAACAGCAGCAAATACAGCAATACACCCCAGTCCGATCAGCAGGAACGTCTTTCGGCGTTTTCTGCCAAGATGCTTTGTGAGCGGCCCCATCGAATACCCAAGTGCAAGTACAGCAAACCACGGCACGAGCGGATACACGTTCATCCATGTTCGGTTTGTTGTGAGCGAAGTGCCTGACGGGAGAGATATAGCGCCAAACCCGGTGTGGGCAACGCCATGCAGTTTCTCAAGGAACGTACGAGGCTGACCGAGTTGCTGGAATCCGAACTGCGCATCATGTGGATCGAGCAGGTTGTGCCCGAGTATGACAGCCACGGCACATGGCGCGAGCAGTGCAATGGGGACCCAGATGAGTCCTGCAAGCAGAATCATGCTTGCACCGATCGCCCATATCACCTGCGCCATGTATATTGGTGGCGGGAACTGAGTGACATTCACCTGTGACCACGGATACATGAGATTTGGGTCGAATCCCTTCCACAGCACACCGAATGGCAACTGCCACCAGATAGAGATCACGACAAACTCAATAAAGATCAGCCAGCATCCACGTGTCAGCAGAAAAACGGACAACTGTGCCTTGGAGCGTCCGCGGCTTTTCCACAGCCATGCTCCCATGCCAGCCAGCAGCACAAAGGTTGGTGCGCACAGATGTGTGATCCAGCGTGTAAAGAAGAACTGCCATCCACCGCCGTCAGCTGCAAAGTCGGTTGGTTGGAACTGGGTTGGTGTCCAGAAATCACGCGCATGATCGATCGCCATGAGCACGATCACCAATCCACGGACCGCATCAAGATATGTCAGACGAGGACGTGGAGGAGCTTCTGCCCTGATCTTGTCAGGGTCGCCGCCCATGATCTGCTCAAGCGACATCGACGGTGACTTGTCCTCATCGACCGGCTCGGACTTCTTCCGACGAAATCGCTGCTTCGGCTTGCGTGTTTCAGTCATAGCGGGCCATTGTCGTTTGGTGGTGTGTCATCTTTCGATGGCGCTTCGGACGCTCCAGGTTGCGTCCCTCCAGACGTGGTATCTGACGCTGTCGCTTCCCGTTCGGCACGCCGTGCCTCGCGTTCTGCTTTCTGGCGTTCTTCCACAGCCTTTCCAAATGCGAGTCCCGCAAAGGCGAGCGGAAGGAATGCCCTCTCGCCTGTTTCTTCGGCGAGATTGCGAAGATTCGGGTATTTCTTTGCTTTGACGTCCTTGATCATGTCGGTCAGCATGTTCTGGGCAACGCCGGAGAACTCAATGAGAATCTCCCATTCCTCGTCGGATTTGGGCCACGCGCCGATGTTGCGCATGTGCTCCCATGGTGGCGCAACATACCACTTCCCATCAAACTGCTGGATACTGATGCCAACAGGGGGGAAAAGTGGTTTGCCATCGAGTGTCAGTACAGATTGTTCGTCGGTGAGATACTGCACACCGAGGCGTTCCTCGTTTGCGGTTAGCCAGCCATACGGATCGCTCATCAGCCCCTTGAGTGTCGAGTCGATTGCTGCTCTGAAGTCCTGCTCGCGTTCGCTTCGATTGCCGGATCTGTCCCGCTGCTGTCCTGTTGCTATTCGTGCGATAAACGACGTTGCTTTCCCGCTGGATGCAGCCCGCTGAGCCTCTTCTCGAAGTTCCTGCACCTCTTCTGGGTAAGATGCCTGCACCGCGCGACCAAGATCATCGAGTGCACCGAGAGAAAGCCCGATGTTCTGCAACACACGTCGAAGTTCCGGCTGGCCTGCATATACCAGTTCGTGCAGTCGCCCGGCATTGCCGTCGAGCACCATTTGCTTCGCACTCTGGATAACAGCTTCTGGTGTTGACTGGTCGTACCCCTTGCGGAAAACGAACCGTCCAAGCCATATCGCCGCTACTGCCAGCGCCGTCACGATCAAAATCAGAACGACAGCGGTATGTACCCAGCCCCGATGATGGGGCCGACACAGAGGGAGGGTTGTTCGGGTCGTGTTCACAGCACCATAGTATAATGATCTCATGCCGAATACGGAAGCACACACTATCTCGATTCAGATCAACGGCTCATCTACAACGATCCCCATCGATCATTCGGTGGAACAACTGGTGGAAACGCTTGGTCTGAAGGGGAAAGCCTGTGCCGTCGAGGTGAACCGGGCTCTTGTGCCAAAGCGTGACCATGCCCGAACAAAGCTCAAAGACGGCGACATGGTTGAACTTGTGACGCTGGTGGGTGGTGGTTAGCCGCAACTCACGTGTGATCAAACGATTCCGACAGCAATCAGGATGGAACAAGGTTTGCGCGTTATCCTTGCATCCCCGTGACGAGTACCACCAACAATCCCCATGCAAGCGAAGTGCCGGATTCGGTGCCAGCTATTATGGCGCCGCCTCGCGAGCGCGATAACCCCTTTACGCGCAGCCCGATCGGGATCGCCGGGATGGTTTTTCTGGCGCTGATGTTTGCAGCGTGCGTGTTGTCGCTCCCGCTCACCCTTGGAAGTGCAGAAAATAGCACAACGGCCCGGTACATGAGTGGTGACGCTGTCTCGGCGAGGCTCTCGCCCGCATGGTGGCCGTGGAAGAATGCTGACGAAAAGGAACGCCTCGATCAGATCAAGGTGCAGCGAGCCGCAGTGCCTGATGGTCCGCAAGGCACACCCGCTCCGATTTTGGGGACCGACGTGCTCGGCCGGAGTCTCATGATCAGGGTGCTCGCAGGGGGCGGTATCTCACTCACTATTGGTATCGTTGCTGCATTGATCTCGGTGTGTATCGGCACGGTGTATGGGTCGATATCTGGATTCTTTGGTGGCAAGGTTGATGCGGTTATGATGCGCATCGTCGACATTCTGTTTGGTTTGCCGTACATCCTGCTCGTGGTGCTTCTTGCCGTCGCAGTCGACGCGATGGTTATGAATCTTGTCGCAGCGCGAGCAGAGCACGCAAATGTGCAACGGCAGGCGTATGTCGAGCAGGAACTCCAGTCCCGTGCAGTGCCTGTGCTTGTTGAAACCTATAGCGATCAGTTCAATGCTGTGGAACTGGGACTTGTCGCGGATCTCGGTGTGGATCCGGATATCACGTTGAATGAACTCCTCAGCGAGGGCGGCCCACTCTCACCTGAAGATCGATCGCAAGTCATCGAGAGACTTGCAAAGGAGCAGACAAGCGAACTCCGCGATGAAATTATCAAGGAGTCACAGACGCAGATCAAGGGCGGCGATCTGTCCGAAAGCCAGCGTGCCACATTGCAGGTGATCACATTGCTCGTCGCAATCGGCGGTGTGTCGTGGCTTACCATGGCGCGCGTGGTTCGTGGTCAGGTGCTGAGTCTGAAGAACCAGCCGTTCATGGAAGCTGCTCGAGCAATCGGCACACCCTTGAATCGCCAGTTCGTCCAGCACCTCCTGCCCAATCTGCTGGGGCCGATCATTGTGTACGCCACGCTGACAGTTCCGCAGGCTATTCTGCAGGAGAGTTTTCTCAGTTTTCTTGGTATCGGTGTCTCGCCACCGCTTCCAAGCTGGGGAAACCTTGCTGCGGAAGGGCTCGACCAGCTCAATCAGCACCGCTCGTATTGGTGGCTGCTGTTTTTCCCGTGTCTTCTTCTGGGGTTGACGCTGCTGGCGCTCAACTTCGTAGGAGAAGGACTGCGTGAAGCATTCGATCCGAAGCGTGCAAAGCGGTAATACCAGAGAAAGTGTCGGGGCTGCTTCAAATACGCAGCGCCGGCAAACCATACCATCGATTCAGTATCAGAGGAATATCGGAGAGTTCAGATGCAAAGCCGATTTGGTATCAAAGACTTCATACTGATGGTAATGGTTGCGTTTGTAGGCGTGCTTGTGCTGATGTCGATGTTCGTGAAGGACAGGAACTGGATTAGCCTTCAGCAACTTGATGACCGCATCAAATCCGTTGAAACATCCGCTGGTCGAATCTCTACAGAAGTAGACCGAATTGCTACATACATTGAAGAGGGTGGGGCGCTCTCAAGCGGGTCAACAACTCCAAAGGTTGACGAAACTCCAAGCTGGGCGGTGCCAGGCGTGAAGATCGATTGGCAGCCAGCATTTGTGCTCGACAACGATCCGACCAAACTGCCCGATTTTCAACCGGGTGGTGTATTCATTGAATGCTTTGAGGCGCAGTTATCCAAGCTCACGTCGTATGTTGCTGAAGACACATACGGCCGTCGTATCGAGGACTGGGTGGTTGAAAGACTCGCACGATACAACCCGGTCACTCTTGAGCTCCAGGGTGTTCTGGCAGAAGCATGGCAGTACGACCCCGAAGGCATGTGGCTTCGTGTGAAACTGCGAGACCGAGCCAGATTCAGCGATGGCGTGCCCGTGCTGGCGGAGGATGTTGCGTTTACATTCAACGACTACATCATGAATCCTGAACTGGAAACCGAGTCGGTCCGCTCGGTCATCGAGCCATACCTCGAACGTGTTGATGTTGTTTCAGAGAGAACGGTGGAGTTTCACTTCAAGAAGCCGGGTGCGTACAACCTCAATGCAGCTCTGGTGACAAATATTCTCCCGAAGCACTTCTTCGAGAAGTTCACGCCACAACAGATCAACGAGCAGCCAGCCTTGTTGATGGGGTCCGGACCATACAAGCTCGTAAACACGGACTGGGTGCCCGGGGATACAGTTGTCATCGAGCGCAATGAGCAGTACTGGGGACCAAAGCCGCTGCTTGATGAGATGCGGTTTCTTGTGATTGACAACGAAGAGGCACGACTTCAGGCCATGATCAACAAGGAAGTTGACATGATCCTCCCGTCCTCACCACAGTACAAGGACTACCAGGATAATCCGGCAAAAGCCGAACAGTACAACATCGGTTTGCACCGGTGGATGAACATGCGATCGGGGTACGGATTCATTGGATGGCAATGTGGCGAGCGAGATGGAAAACTTACGCCATTTCATGACAAGCGTGTTCGTCAGGCAATGACCATGCTCCTCGATCGCGAACTCATGATCCGTGATATCTGGGTTGGCAATGGATTTGTTGCAGTCGGTCCGAACAACGGCCCTGTTCCGACAGTGCCAAAGGATGCAAAGCCCTGGCCGTACAACCCTGGTCGTGCGAAGCAACTGCTCGCCGAAGCGGGATGGATAGATCGGGATGGTGACGGCATTCTAGAGAACGAGAAGGGCCAGCCGTTTCGATTTGAGTTTACCCGGGCAGTTGGAGGGCAGACTGCAGAACGCATGCAGGATTACATCGTGACTCAGTGTCGCGACGCTGGAATTGTGTGTACGCCCAATGTGGTTGAATGGGCGCAGTACGATCAGATTATGAAGACCCGCAACTTTGATGCAATTGTGCTCGGCTGGTCTGCATCAGATCCTGAAAGCGACCCTTCTCAGATATGGCACACCGATTCAATCAAGAATCAGGGGCATAACTTTGTGCAGTGGGATGGCGGCCAGGATCCTCTGATTGAATCTATTCGTACCGAGCGTGACTACAACAAACGCATGGAGGCTTGGCACAAGTTCCACAATCTCGTGCATGAGGAGCAGCCGTACACATTCATCCGCGCACTCCCATGGTCGCGTTTCATCGACAAGGAATACACAAACATTCAGGAGTACGCGAGCGGGTTGGAGCCGCGTGAGTTTATGTTCACGGGCCAGGATTGATAGCCCCGTTTCCTTGTGCATAGCACATTTGATGTCTTGTAAGCGACCATCATTCTCATGACGACATACCTGATCAGACGCCTGCTCCTGATTGTTCCGACACTGTTCGGCATCACTTTCCTTGTGTTTATGATCATTGCGATGAGTCCGGGCGGTATCGGTGCAGCCATGAAGGCAAGTGGCGGGCAGATGAACGCAACAAGCGCGGCGATGAAGGAAGCACGGCTTGAGGATCGGTACGGACTTGATGCGCCTCCGGTAGTGCAGTATGTGCGATGGCTTGCTCAGATCAGCCCGATCAAGTTTGGGCCACGTGCGCAGATTGATGAAGCTGGCGATACGGTCCTTCGTCCGCGCGAGCAGAAACCTCCGATTCTCTGGGAATGGTTTACAGATGATCTTGCTGTTGACGACATCGCTGTTGAGCCGTTCGCATGGCCCGACGGTGCGACCGATGAGCACAAACGCAAAGCGTGGCGTCAAGCGTCACAGGAATACGCGCGCGTGCGAGTTCGTGCGATCGGACTACGCAAGACTCAGCAGATTCTTCTGGTTGAATACGCCCAGTCGATCGAGTTGCGCGGTGCGTATGACGTAAATGAGAAGATCAGAGAATCTGTATTGCGGAGCCACAAGCCGGCTACTTCGCACCCTATGTGGGCGGCGATACAACAGACTGGACAAGAGGCAATCGACGCGTATCGGATTGCGTACAAGGAACGTCTGCAGTTGCTGGCGATGCTCGATGCAAAGCCATACAAGGAGTCCGGAGTTCCGATCGTTCCTGGCATACTCTGGCTTGGCTCACCGGATTTGGGAAAGTCGTTCAGCAGAACGCGTCCTGTATCGGAGTTGATACTGCAGGCGCTCCCGGTCACGCTCACACTGAACCTGATTGCATTTACGATTATTTACGCTGTTGCTATTCCCAGTGGCATGCTGGCTGCTGCCAAGCGAGGCTCAGCAGTTGATTCGATTATGGGCGCAGCGTATATCGCGTTGTGGTCGTTTCCCATTCCGCTCGCCGGTGTTCTTGCAATCGGTTTTCTTGCGAGCCGGCAGGGATTGGGCATGTTCCCAGTGTCCGGGTTGCACGACGTGATGGCAGACAACATGCCGTATCTGCCAACATTGGAATCGCGTGGGTATCTCTTTGACACGATTTGGCACATGGTGCTGCCGGTGTTGTGTATTGTGTACGGCGGATTTGCTGTCCTCAGCAAGCAGGTGCGCGCATCGATGCTCGACAACTATAACGCTGATTACGTCCGCACTGCGAAGGCGAAAGGTGTTCGTGGCATCGATATCTTGCTTCAGCACGTGTTCCGTAACAGTCTGCTTCCTGTGATTACCATCTTCGTGAGTATCTTCCCAGCAACATTCTCCGGATCCGTGGTTATCGAGAAGATATTTAATATCAACGGGATGGGTAAGCTGGTGCTTGACTCCATCTATCAGCGTGATCGTGAACTGCTGCTTGCGACGACGTTGATCGTCGCTGCTGTTAATCTGCTCGCACTTCTGCTGGCGGACATTCTGTACGCACTGGCCGATCCTCGAATTACATACGACTGATTGCGTTGAAACCGCTTCTGAATGAATCGAATACGTGAGGAGTTTTCGTACCAGACATGGCAGAGCAGACAAGCACATCTCCTGTACCCGCACCAGAATCCGTGACCGGTGTGCAGCTTGCGCAGGGCATTGGTCAGCAGGAGGCAAAGGGGTTCTGGGCAGATGCATGGTCCCAGGTGTTCAAGCGTCCAGGTGCGGTCATCGGTATGTGCTGGGTTGGTGTTGTGCTGTTCTTTGCAATCTACTCACCGATTCTTGCGAGCGGACATCCGCTCCTGATGAAGAAGGTTGATGAGACTGGCAAAATGGTGACATCATCGCCGTTGCTCGAACACCTGTCGTCGGTTGACATTGGGCTGATGATTGGTGGCATCCTTGTCCCAATCTTTCTGCTCCTGCCTTCGAGAATCATCCCGCTGGCCCGTTCAACGCGCGCGATCATTGTGCTTGCGGTTGGTATTCAGATAGGTGTCGCTATTGTGGCTGCTGGCATTGTTGATGCGCAGTTTTTCAAGACGCGCAATATCACGCCGGGTGCCCTGAAGTTCAAGAACAGTCCCTTCGCAGATTTCAAGCTCGCTCTCATGATCGGAGCCGGCGCTGCTGTTCTGTGCAGCCTGCTCCCGATGCTTCGTTCATGGTCGCTGCGGGGAGTAGTGGTGGGGATTGCGTTCCTGTGCTCGGTTGGACTGTTGACACTGCGATGGGACACGCCGCTTGAAACGTTCCAGTATCGTCAGCAGCAAGCTCAAGGTACGGTTCAGGCAACATACACCCTCATTCCGTTCTCACCAGGTCAGACGAGCACACGATGGTTCAATCAACCTCCAATGACGGACATCGCGACAGTAGAGGGTGAGACCTACAGACCGGAGATGGGCAACGCGACATTCCTGCTCGGCACCGATGTGCTTGGCGCGGATGTGCTGACGCAGTTGCTTCATGCGTCGAGACTGTCAATCTCTATCGGTCTGGTCTCGACTGGTCTGGCGCTCATGATTGGTATCACAATGGGTGCGTTGATGGGGTACTTTGGCGGCGGAGTGGACATGCTGCTCTTCCGTGTGCTTGAGGTGTTCATGTCCGTTCCGGTACTGTTTCTGCTGATTGTTGCAGCTGGTGTGCTACCGCAGGAACTGCGTTCTACTTACGTTATGATGGCGATCATCGGCTGCTTCACGTGGACCGGTGCAGCTCGATTTACGCGCGCCGAGTTCATGAAGCTGCGCAATCAGGACTTTGTCCAGTCGGCAAAGGCTGTGGGGCTTCCGTTGCGTGCGATCATGTTTAAACACATGCTGCCGAACGGCGTGACTCCCGTGCTGGTGGAAGCATCGTTCATGATCGCAAGCGCGATCCTGATTGAGGCGATTCTGAGCTTTCTCGGGCTTGGGCCGGTCGGCCAGCCGAGTTGGGGGAAACTACTGAACAACGCAACCGGCGAAGCAGGCGATTTCCTCTGGTGGCTCGCCATTTTTCCGGGTGGAGCGATCTTCTTTACTGTGCTGAGCTACAACCTGATCGGCGAGGCACTTCGTGACGCAATCGATCCAAAGTTGCGTAAGGCGCGTGTCTGAGTGTGAGTCTCTGGATGAAATAAAGACTGGTGATTGGAAAAATCAATGAGTTCAACAGTAACACAATCCTCAACTGCACGCGCGAACAGCAAGGTTGATCTGTCAACACCGATTATGCGAGTCGATAATCTTGCGGTCTCGTTTGATAATGGTGCCGGACCACGTATTCAGGCGGTTGATGGCGTCCGCATGAGCATCTTTCCGAGGCAGACACTCGCAGTGGTGGGAGAGTCTGGCTGCGGAAAGAGTGTGACCGCGATGAGTTCTCTCCAACTTGTGCCGCGTCCACCGGGCCGATTTGATCGTGGCAGGATTCTCTTCAAGCGCGAAGACAACCACGAGGTCGATCTGCTGACATTGAACGAACCCCAGATGCGGGAGATTCGTGGCAACGAGATCGCGATGATTTTTCAGGAGCCGATGACGAGCCTGAATCCGGTCTACACCGTTGGCGACCAGATCATGGAAGCGATCCTGCTTCATCAGCACGTTTCATACGATGAAGCAAAGGCGATTGCAATCGACGTGATGCGTGATGTGGGCATTCCGGAACCGGAAAAGCGTATCAAGGCGTATCCGCACCAGTTCTCCGGTGGAATGCGCCAGCGTGTCATGATCGCAATGGCGCTCTCGTGCAAGCCACGCCTGCTGCTCGCTGACGAGCCGACCACCGCGCTCGACGTCACAATTCAGGCGCAGATTCTCGAACTCATTGCCGAACTAAAACAATCGCGTGATCTCGCGGTGATGCTTATTACGCACGATCTTGGTGTTGTTGCGGAAAATGCGGATGTTGTGTGTGTGATGTACGCTGGGCGCGTTGTTGAGTACGCTCCCGTCTTTGAGTTGTTTGATAATCCGATGCACCCATACACGCACGGTCTCCTTGCGAGCATCCCGAAGCTTGGAGCTCGTCTGGATCGGCTTGAGACGATCGACGAGGTTGTGGGGGATGAGACGCAGTTCCATCGTTTGCCGGGCGCTGAGCAAGGCGTGCGCCCCTGGTGGCCGTGGCATCAGCCGCCCCAAGACCTCGCGCGGGCACCCGGGCCTGCAGGCGACTACGTGTTGCGCGAGGCGACGCCTGGTCACTGGGTTGGCGTGTGGCGCACGGAAGCAGTGAAAGACGATAAAAGCCCGGTACCAAACCTGTCCTTCCGCGCATCTGCCGATTCACGTGCCAGAATCTGATGCTCGCCGGAGTCAGTTGTGCAAACTATACTGCTCACCGATCGTGATATGGCGCTTCGAGAGCGTGCGCTCCTTCGTCGGCTGCAGATTGGACTTGCTGACGAAGGTGTTGACGTGATTCATGTTGCTCCTGCATCAGCGGTGGCCCGTGTGCCGCAGGGCATGTTCGCCCGATTGGTTCCATATGACGATCGCCCCTCGCTGTTCCGCTCGGTCAGCCAGGCGATGCTTGCAGAGCAGATCAGGCCGATGGTCCACGATGAAGCAAAGCTCATCGTGCATGTGTTTGGCCTTGAGTTGCTTCCTGTCGGTTTCTTTCTTGCTGAACACTTCAACTGCGCTATTGCGATAGAAGTCAACAGTGCTGCGTTCGTTCAGCGGGTTGCAGCATCGCACGCAACGGTGATGTCAACCGATTCAGTTGCACTATTGACACCAGATCCAGCGTTGCAGCGAAGACTCATTGCGCGGCTTGCATCATCTCGAAAGCCGGACATCGCATCGCGATGTGTGCCGTGGGGTGTCCTTTGCCCATCGGAGATCCATCCGATCTTTCAAGAGCAGCGGACGCCGACACTACTTGTTGGCGGTTCAGGTCAGCAGCGTCAAGCCTATGTTGCGTTGATTGAAGCGTGCGCTGCAGTCGCGGCAGACGGTGCTGATTTTCTGGTGCTGATCGACGCGGATGCAGCGGGGCACGCCTCGGTTGGTCCGGTGATCGCAAGGCTGGGGCTGACCGATCGAGTCAGCCAGGTCCCAAATATTGACGCAGACCGGCTTCCTGCATTGCAGGCTGATGCACTGATCGTGCCGGAAGCGGTCGGCGAGCATCGCTCGATCATGCTTGATGCGATGGCAAGCGGTGTGCTCGTACTTGCGCATGAAGATCCCCTTGTTGGCATGCTTCGTGACGGCCAAACATCGCTTTGTGTGCGCCATGATTCAACAAATGCGTGGCGCATCCTGCTTGCTGAGATCCTAGCGAATCCTGAGCGTGCGCGAGCAACTGCGCGAAGCGCTCGTGAGTATGTTGCACAGGAGCACAAAGCAAGCACACATACAGCAGGTGTTCTTGACACCTATGAGTGGCTGACATCGTCTGGCTCACTCAAGATGGATACAAGCGCGTAGTCAGTCAGGTCGGAGCAGTTCAGTCCTGTTGCGGGTGTGGCTGCTTGAGTTCGGTGCGTACCTGCCACAACTCTGGAAAATACTGGTGGTCGACGACGCCTCGAAGGAACTTCACGCCGCTGCTCCCGCCGGTGCCCTGCTTAAACCCGATGATCCGCTCGACAACCTTGACATGTCTGAACCGCCAGAGCGCTGCCTGCTCATCAACGTCGACCAGCTTTTCTGCCATCTCGTATGCATCCCAATGCGCGCGATAATGTTCGTAGATGTTTGTAAAGACCCGGACGATCTCGGGGGACGTGTTATGACGCAGGGTCACGTCGCGGTTGATGATATCATCGGGTACGTCGTGCCCACGACGACGAAGATATCTCAGAAACTCGTCGTAGATGCTTGGCTGGGTAAACGCGTGATTCACCTTTGGATAGACATGCGTGTCATGCTCGAACAGTTTCATCATGCGATGGTCCTTGTTGCCCAGCATGAAGTCGATCATTCGGTACTGATATGACTGGAAGCCACTGGCGTGTCCCAACACATGGCGGAACTCCAGATATTCGCTCGGTGTCATTGTCGTCAGCACCGTCCATTGATTAGTCAGTTGCAGCTGGATCTGTTTCACGCGAGCCAGAATCTTGAAGCAGGGCTCAAGCCGATCGTTGCGGATGTGCTCTATGGCTGCTGCTAACTCGTGGATAATCAGCTTCATCCAGAGTTCGCTTGTCTGGTGCTGGATAATGAAGAGCGTCTCATCATGATGCGTGGGGTTTGAGAGCGGGTTCTGTGCGCTGAGCACACGATCAAGCTGCAGATAGCCCCAGTAGGTCATCCTGTTCTCAAGATCTGTATGGATACTCGATTCGATCTCGCGTTGTGACATAGGCTGGTCTCCTGCAAATGCAGCACCAGCGTAGACAGTTCAACACGCACGCACAGTTGCCTTGTGAAGAATGAGATTTGTTCGCAGTCGTTTACTCGGGTGTCTGCTGGAGGTAAAAAGCCAGTTCAGGGGCTTGGGTTTCATTCTGCTCCGATACGTATTCAGTCGCAGTTGTGACCTTGATAGATGCATTGTGTGATCTCAGAAGATGCTCCCGTTGTGTAGCGCCGCATCCCGAGAGAATCGAGGCGAGTCCAATCCCGAGCAGGGCGGGCCAAAGGCATCGAATGCGGGATTGGCATGAGCGAACCGCAAAGGTCATACCTGTATTGGTGCATAGATCAGGCTCGAAAGCACGCCGAATGTGAGTGTGCTGGTGTGGGTTCCCGCTATATGAACCGGTTGTACCGATTACGCATGAACTTTGTTGACCTCTCAGGCAATGATTGACACGTGGGAGCGAACGCCTTTTTCGTGCGGTGTGGGCTAGGATTATCCTGCCAGACAGTGAACATCTCTCGACGAAGGATGCGATCCATGCCGAAACTCGCCTTTTCAACTCTTGCTTGCCCCGAATGGAAGATCGACCACGTGATACGTGCTGCTGTCGCATCCGGATATCAGGGTGTCGAACTTCGCACCGCTGGCTATGGCATGTCAGACATCATGTCCGATCCTGCCCAGTCTGCAACAGGCAAGGTGTTTGAAGCAGCGCAATCACGGGGCGTGACGATTGCTTCAATCGCAACCAATCTCACATTTGATCAGCCAATCAATCCGCCGGTGGTTGGGACTGTGATTGGCGATCAGGAGAAGACGGTTCGCCAGGCGAAGCGGATGATCGATCTTGCGTCATCGCTCGAGTGCCCACTTGTGCGTGTGTTTGGTTTCCATCGTTCCGGTGGTGAGTCGCTGGCGAAAACCACTAAGCGCATCTGCAATCGTCTTGCAAAGGTCGTAGATCACGCCGACAAAACGGGTGTGCGTGTCTCGATCGAGAACGGTGGCGACTACATCACCGCATCATCGCTGATGGACATCCTCGACACGATCCAGAGCCCGCTCCTCTGCGCCTCGTATTCCGCAGCGGTTGCGTTGCGGGGTGGCGAATCGCCGGATGCGGGTGTGACCATGCTCGGCAATAGGCTTGCAATGCTGAAAGTGCGCGAGGTTGATCACAACGCGCCTGTCATGCCGGATTTCTCGATGGGCCAGTGGAATGCCGCGATCACCGGACTGCCAGCAAATGCGTGGATTGTTGTTGAGCATGATTCCACGCACTTTGCAACGGATAAGGGCGCAGTTGAGCGTGTGCTGACAGATGCAGCAACGTCGATTCGTCGAGCGCTCCACGCGGGCAGCGCCATGTCGGCGTAACTTATGTCATCCAGCGAGCACACCACACAGCATGATCGCGAGCATCTGACGCAGCGTGTGCTCGAAATGTGTATTGACCACGGCTTTGCGCTCGCGGGTGTGAGTTCGCTTGAGCCGTCAGAGCACATCAATTTCTACAACAACTGGATCGATAGTGGCAAGCACGGCGCAATGTCATATCTTGCCCGAAACGTCGATCTGCGTCTGCATCCGGCATACATGATTGAGAACGCACGATGCGCTGTGGTTGTGGCGGATCTGTACGCAAACAGGCAGGAACCATCGCTGCCCTTGCATTCTGGTGCTGGCAGGGTTGCGCGGTACGCACAGGGACGGGACTACCACAAGGTTATCAGAAAGCGTTTGCATGCGATCTGCGATGTATTGCGAGAGGCGCATACAGGGCATGAGCATCGGGCGTTTGTGGACACCGCGCCGGTGCTGGAACGCGAACTGGCGCAGCGGGCGGGGCTCGGATGGATCGGCAAGCACACCCTGCTCATTCATCCGACACTGGGCAGCCGCTACTTTCTTGGTGGATTCTTCACCACACTCGACCTTGTACACACACCACAGCGAAAGCAGATTGTCGACCATTGCGGATCGTGCACACGATGTATCGACGCGTGCCCGACCGATGCCATCACGCCGTACGCGCTCGACGCGAGCAGATGCATCTCGTATCTGACAATCGAGCAGCGAAATGCAATCGATGGGAGTTTGCAGGCGCAGCTCAATGGCTGGTTGTTTGGATGCGATATCTGCATGGATGTGTGCCCGCACAACTCGCCGATGGGCTTGGGAAAATCGCAGATCGCGCCGAACGATGCGTACCAGTCAAGTCGCCAGTCATTTGATCCATTCGTTGTGCTCGCCTGGTCTGAGTCTGATCGAGTCAGTGCGCTTGCGGGAAGCTCGATGACGCGCGCAAGCCTTGGCATGCTCAAACGGAATGCGATGCTGATTCTCGCTACAGATCAGACGACAGATAGAGCGAAGTTTGTGAAGACATTACAACAACTCGCAGCGAGCGAGGATGAGCCCGAACTCACACGCCAGACAGCTCAACACTTGCTCTCACACGCTGGTTGATGCGGACTCATGCTGACCGATGATTCGGCTCATCACTGGCAGGAAGACGCGGCTTGCAATGACAATCGCAAGGCCCGGTGCGAGCAGCGATTCGTCACGCTGGACGAACCCGAAGAAATAAAACGGCGACGCACCTCCGACAGCAACAGCAAACATGATCATCCGTGCTCCGAGTGGGTGAGAGCCGGTTGCCTGCTTTCCAAACCCGCCCGCGGGGAGCGCGACAATCAGCATGTACGCCGGGAACACAAGCCCATAAAACCCGAGAAGAACGCGATACCCAACCTCGCCGAAGGAAAGATCTGCAAAGCCATGCGGATATCGGGATATCGCTGCGAGTGAGATCGCGACAACCACTGCAAATACCACCAGCCACGTCTGTGAGTGTGATGCTGTGAGCGCTCTGGGCGTTGCATCGGTTCGCGCAAGCTCGCGGGTGTGCGCACGAATCGTGAACCACGCCTGCAACCCGAAGTGTGTTGCGAAGAGTGTCGGTGCGATCAGCCCAAACCGCTTTGGATTACCCTCTGCTTGTGGCAGACTCACGACGCTCTCAAGCCAGCCTGAGTACATGAACGAGAACACCATCATCATCACAAAGAAGACGCAAAATCCAACGGTGAATGAGACCTTGGACGCGTGCGGGCCCTCGGACTGACGCACGCGATGGAATGTCAGATCGAGATACGGGCACAGTGCAAACCCAAAGACGCAAACGAGCGCAAGAATCCAGAAATCGGCTGGCATGGACGCGCCGTTAGGCCAAGTGGGTCTCGATGGTGCTGGATTGACGAGATAGATCAGCGCAAGGCAGATGGATGCAAGAAACACAATAAAGCCAGCACGACGCAGACAGGTCCCCTGACTCCACAGAAGAATGTGTACAGCGAGCACAACGAACGATGCAACCAGCAGAGATACCAGCGGGAGCATGGTCGACAGCCACGCGATCGCGAACACATGGAACAGGATGGTGATCCACGAGAACGCCCGACATGCAAGCTCATGGTTTGCAACGAATCGGAAGCTCTGGTCGTCCCGGCGCAGCACCCAGCCCATCGCAGCTGCCCCGATCGCATTGGGAATCAGAAAGATCAGATACCCGCCGATCCCACCATCGCGCAGCATCAATGTCGGGAGGATCATCCCGATGCACCATGTCCATGAGCATGCGAGGAACACTGCCCAGGCGATGCTGTCGGGGACGAGTTTGCGGGGTGTCGGCATTCCCATGACGCAGTGTAGTGATGGTCTGAATCACATCCGGATTTCATTCATCAGCAAGTCGGGCCAGCTCTGGCCAGTTGTTTCTCTGGATGCTTCAATACTGTGTATGGGACCTGATTGCTCACAGATGAGCCTGCGGTATCGTTGAAAAACGTCTTCTGGACAGCTCGATGGAGAAACTTCTGTCAGAGCAGTCAAGTCACACGTCCACATTTCCGATGGGCAGATCGTGGGTTACTTGTCACAAATTCGAGCCGGCCTGCACGAGGTAGGCCCCAAGGATGAAGCACCTGACGATCGTCGGATCACGGGTCGCCTGCACATTGGTGAGCTAGGCAGTTCGCTTGGCGAGGTGATCAACCTGTCCTGTGGTGGCATGTTGGTAGAGCGTCAGGGTAAATCGGGGATGAAACCCGGCAAGAAGCTCATGGTGACACTGGTCGGGCCCGTAGGGTTGGTACAGGTTCCAGCTGAGGTGGTACGCCTTGAGCGATCCGGATTTATGCGATGGCGGATCGCAGTGAAGTTTATAGATGTCGACGATGACCTTCGTCACAAGCTGGGCGAGGTGGCCCGTTCGTCACTCCGTCAGCACTGAGCCACAACGGGGAACGCGATGCACCGTCCACAGCAAGTGGGCGGTTTTTTCATGACGTATGCCGTCTCTCTCGGTGAAGACTTTGGGCTGATTGAGCCCGAGAAACTACCCCGTTTCACAGATCTATGACTTGGCTCTGATGCGGCCTCGGCATATCCTTGGGGCCCTTCTCCGGGCTGTGATCCGGAGGCCCGATGCCGCTCGGTATTGGCGCATTTCGATCATTCCACGCGAACTGCTGAGGAACATCACGATATGGCAGCGACCGGCACAATTACTCAGGTCATCGGGTCCACATTTGACGCGCAGTTTCCCGATGAGGCGCTGCCCGAGATCTACAACGCTATCACGGTCAAGGAAAACACAAGTGCAGGTGCTTTGAACCTGACAGGAGAGGTGCAGCAGCACCTTGGTGGTGGTGTGGTGCGTGCGGTTGCGCTCGGATCGACCGACGGCCTTGTTCGTGGCATGAAGGTGAGCGATTCCGGCTCACCCGTGTCCGTCCCTGTCGGTGAGAAGGTGCTTGGTCGCGTGTTCAATCTGCTCGGTGAGCCAATCGATAACATGCCACAGGTCACCGATGCACGTCGCATGCCCATCCACCGTGCTCCTCCCGAGTTCACAAACCTCAACCCGAACACCGAAATCCTTGAGACAGGTATCAAGGTCATCGACATGCTCTGCCCGTTCGTTCGAGGCGGCAAGATCGGTCTGTTCGGTGGTGCGGGTGTTGGCAAGACCGTTATCATCCAGGAGATGATCGCACGCGTGGCCCGTGAGTTCGGTGGTTACTCTGTGTTCTGTGGCGTTGGCGAACGCACCCGCGAAGGAAACGACCTCTGGCGTGAAATGAAAGAAGCCGAGTTCACAGATGAAAACGGCAATCAGGCACACGTTCTCGATAAGGTCGCCATGGTGTTCGGTCAGATGAATGAACCGCCCGGAGCCCGTCTCCGTGTCGCTCTGTCTGGCCTGACCATGGCCGAAGACTTCCGCGATACATCCGGCAAGGAAACCATGATGTTCGTGGACAACGTGTTCCGCTTCACGCAGGCGGGTTCCGAGGTGTCCGCGCTGCTCGGCCGTATGCCGTCAGCCGTGGGCTACCAGCCAACGCTCTCGACGGAAATGGGTCAGCTCCAGGAACGCATCACATCAACCGACAAGGGTGCTGTGACCTCCGTCCAGGCGATTTACGTCCCTGCTGACGACCTGACCGACCCGGCTCCCGCGACAGCATTTGCTCACTTGGACGCGTTCGTCACGCTCTCACGAAGCATTGCAGAAAAGGGCATCTACCCTGCGGTGGATCCGCTTGCGTCAACCTCGCGAATCCTCGATCCCGGCATTATCGGCGAACGCCACTACGCGATCGCGTCACGGGTGCAGAAGATCATCCAGCGTTACAAGGATCTACAGGACATCATTGCGATCCTCGGTGTTGACGAACTCTCTGAAAATGACAAGCAGATCGTGGGCCGTGCCCGTCGTATCGAACGCTTCCTGTCGCAGCCATTCTACGTGGCGGAAGTATTCACCGGATTCCCGGGTGTGAACTCAAGTCTTGACGAGACAATCGACTCGTTCGAGCGACTCTGCGATGGTGAAGGCGACGATCTTCCCGAGTCCGCGTTTATGTACGTCGGCACACTCGACGACGCACGCGCCAAGGCAGAGAAGATGGCCAAGGGCTGATTGAGCTGTAGTTTGATATTCTTTACAAAGCCCGCACACCTCTGTGCGGGTTTTTCATTTACTTTATCCAACACTAACAACTTCTGACAGTTGTCAGTGGTCAGACCCGTAAAAGTGATTTACAGTTCGGCACACTTCGGTTTCGTGATGTGAAGAGCGTTCCTCGTGCATGTTCTGGAGAGATCAATGACCACTGCTGCGCCCGTGAATACAAAGACCGCCCCGCATCGTGAACTCGAGTTTGGCTCGATTGCCGATATCGCGGAAGAACTCGGCCGTATCGAAGCTGCGCACGCAGCCGGAACCTTATCGCATACGGGCAATTGGACTGCGGGACAAATTATGGACCATTGTGCAAAGCTGTTCGTCGCAGCGCTAGATGGCGGTGAAAAGGCGTTCCCGGCACCCATGATCTGGCTCATCCGAGCAGCGTTTTTCAAGTCTGCGATGGGACCCAAGCCCATGCCAAGAGGATTCAAGGCACCCAAAAGTTTCCAGCCAGCACCTGAAGTTGATTTTTCAACAGGCCTACAGCACCTTCGCTCCCGGGTGAACCGGGTTCTACATGGTGAGAAGATGACTCATCCAAGTGCGATCTTTGGAAAGATGACCCATGACCAGTGGGAGATGATCCAGCGCAAGCATTGTGCAATGCATCTTGGGTTTCTAAAGTATGACTGAAAATGGATCCGGATCCCTATCTGCAACCAGAACAGAGTCTACTGCGATCTCGTTTATTATGGGACATTTACTTCGTAAGATTGACGAAACTTTCGTACTTCAAGCCAAATCCAGTTGACATTGATCTTTTGGTATGTTCTAATACCAGCGGTAGTTGAAAGACTCCCGAGGAGGAGATTGAGAGACTGCGCCGATGCGTTCGCACGGTTTGCAACACTCCCATCTCTCATCTTGTTCGTGACTGACGCAAGTGGTCAGTTGTGCTTTGCGCTCAATCGGTTATGCGATTGTGCTCAGTTGGTACTGCGGTGCGTAGCTGCAGTCTGCTCGTGGGCAGCATGTTTCGCTCACACAACTGGATCTCGTCGATTCAGCGTCGATTTGTGTACACAAGACGAGGAGAGAAGATATGAAGAAGGCAATGGCAGTTGTTGCGATCGCTGGTCTCGCGACCGTCGCATCCGCAGACGAAGTGTTCAACATCGGTTCAATCAGCCTGGTTGGCCCTCTGGCTTCCCAGACATTCAACTTCACCTCAACATCTGCAGGCCTCACAGGCTTTGCATTCCAGGGTGACTTCCTCGATCCCACCAACGGCGCAGCATACGCATCAGACCTCAGGATGCTGCTCACAGCTCCCTCAGGCGAGATCTACGATATCGGTGGTTTCAGCAACGTGACCAACGATTGGGACTTCCAGGGTTCCGGCTCCAATCCTCCAGGGTTCTATAGCCACGCTGCACAGGACTTCGCAGTTCTGACCGGCCCCGGCGCACCAGCGAACACCGTTGGCACATGGACCATCGAACTGATCCAGGATTGGAACTCCACCAGCGTCAACGCACGTCAGGACTGGGACAACATGGTTGTCACACTCGTTCCTGCACCGGGCAGCCTCGCGCTCCTCGGCATGGGCGGCCTCGTCGCTGCACGTCGTCGTCGTGGCTAATCACCACTGAGAGTATGCCCCATTGGCATACTTGAATCAGACAAGACAGCCGATCTCGATCGCTTGGTCGAGATCGTTTTTTTTGCATACTCATACTCGTGCCTTATTGACCAGCGAGAAATGCTTCTGCAAGTGCGGCTAGATCGTCTTCCGCTTCAGCAGCGGTCGCCTCAATGATTTCGCGTTTATCGCCAATGCCGGTTATTTTGACGCCGAAGTTTTCACCAATCTTTACAGCTGTCCCAGTCCCAACTTTCTTGTTGTTAATCAGGACACTGAGCTCTGTTTCTGCCTCGATTGGAAGTTCAATGATGGCGCCGGGCGCTAGATTCAGGATTTCATCCAGGCGCATGGCCCGCTCACCAACCCGCACAATCAGCGGGACCTCAAGCCTGAGAATATCCTGTGTCCGCACAGCCATACAGATGAGTTCGGCTTGTTTCGATTGGATGTTTTGTGTTGTTTGAAACTCATGGTCGGATTGATGTGTGTGGTACCAATGAGGGCAATAAAGTTATAGGGCCTAGTATGCGTGTTCGGAACAAATCACACTGAAGCACGTCGGATATGACACAGCCTGATGATCTCAGAACAATGCATCTGATACAGATGTTCTGAGGTAGGATGCACAATGTGCTTCTGATGAGATGTTCGTCAGGGGCTTCAATCTCGCGTCATGAACAGATCACAGAGGCTTTGTTTCCGGAGAACCTTCGAATGCGACAACACATCAATCGTTGCCTGATTCACAAGGTTTCATCTGCTCGATCTGCTGTCATGATAATGCTGTTGAGCGCCACAGTCGTGAACGCGCAAAGCTCGATGGGCTTTGATCCAAGCGACGCGTATGTGCCGGGCTTTGGGAGTCCCGCTCACTATACAGATGCCGAACTTCAGCAGAGGATGCAGGCCCATCGTGTGCGCGGAAAGGAACTCCAGCAGGAACTTCGAATCATTCGATCAAAGTACTTCAGAAATGTTCGAAATGTACAGATCAGACAGGCGGGTATTGATAAGCTGAAAACATACGTTGATCCGGCGAGCTTCGACGCGATGTTGGAAGTGTTTCAGAGTGATGGCGATGATGTGCGTACCGCGATCGTTGATCATCTTGCCGACCTAAAAACAGATGAAGCGCTTGCAACACTTGCCTGGACTGCTGTGTTTGATGAGAACGAGGACATTGCAAAGCTTGCGTTTGATAAGCTGAACGCTGTAACTACAAAGCTTGAGAGGATTCCATATTCTGTCCAGACAGTTATTGCGCAGGGTTTGGGCTCGGAGAAATCTGCTGCGCAGGGAGTTGCAGCGAAGATGGCTGCGGACATGTCGCTCTATGAGGCTATCCCAATGATGATCAACGCGCAGGTGAATCCTGGCAATACCGGAGGCGGTGGTGGAGGTGGAACCGGGACAGGTGCACTTGCACAGATCCTGATTGGAACGCAGGTTGCGTATGTTTCTGATCTTGAGCCGGTTGTTGGAGATAGCGCAGTTGGGTTTGATCCCGAGTTGAGTGTTGCAACCGAGGGTGTGTACCTGCGCGTGTCGGGAGTCGCAGTCTCATTTTACAATGTTGATGTCCACAACGCGCTGCGTCGAATCACAAGTGCAGGGTGGGGTGCTGATTCGACACGCCAGCTTGGCTGGAACATTCCGGCATGGCACGAGTGGAAGGAACGCGAGTACGATCCTCGAGTTACAGAACTGGTGCAGAGCGAGCACGAACGACGTGCAGCAATAACATCTCCAACGAACCCGACAGATGCGACAGGTCGAAACAGCGATGCAGTCATTGTGCCTAATGTCCTGCCGCACGACCTTGATGTTCCGGTTGCACCCGCTCAGTCAGGACCGGGCGGCGGGTGAGATGCTCTGGCTTTGAGTCGACACAGATTGTTTCAACGCGATGACTGAAGCCATCGCGTTTTCCTTTGTGTGTGTCAGCGAAACAAGCCATTCTTGGATTCCGAGATCATCCGCGGTCTGCTTCGCTTTGCCGTGCAGTTTGATAACTGGTGCGCCAGATGCCAGTGACACGACTTCGATGTCTGTCCATGCGATGCCGTTGCGCCAGCCGGTTCCCAGCGCTTTCATCACGGCCTCTTTCGCTGCGAATCGAGCAGCAAGATGCTCATTGCATCGTTTGCTCTTTCGTGAGTATTCCTGCTCGTGATCGGTGAATACGCGATGCAGAAAGTGATCATTGTGGCGATCGATCATTCCAGCAATGCGCGATACTTCAATCAGATCAATGCCGTGGGAAACTATGCGGTGATGCAATAGTGCACTTTGAGGTTGATTTCGCTCTCGTCCACATTCCGGGCAGTTTGTGCCACGAACCTCGGCAAGTGAATATCCGCACATGCAGAGGATTCCATTGTAGATATCCAGTTCGGTTTCGATTGCACGAGTGTATTGTCTCCGATAGAGTCTTCTGCCGTTGAGTATCGCACCGGCCAGAACAATGGCGGCGACGTAACAGCCGAGGATGAATCCTGTATTGCCGGGGAGTATCCAGACGCAGAGCATGAATACCGCCATGCTCGCGGGGAGGCAGAGGAGGTAATGCAGGAAGACAAGTCGTCCGAGTGGTGTCTTGAATACACGATCAACAGCGCGCGTACGTAACCGCTCTACTGTAATGCTGTCAGAGATGTTGTTGTCGTGAAGCGCCATGCTTCACTTCGACTTTGCAGGCTTGGTTGTCTCAGAAGTTGTTTTCTTTGACGTTGTCTCGGTCTTCTTCTCTGCAGGCTTTGTTTCTGACGACTTCGTCTCTGTCGAAGTAGAGCTGGAGTTCGGCTTGTCAGCCTTTGCAGCATCCCTGTATGACTTTGTCCGATAGTCTGTCTCGTAGAACCCTGATCCCTTGAAGAGCACCGCTGCGCCCGTGCCGATGAGTCGTTCGAGTGTGTTCTTGCCGCACTTCGGACACTTCCGCTTTGGGGCATCCTTCATCGACTGAAAGAGTTCGAACTCGTGCTCGCATGTGTTGCACCGATAGTCATAGGTTGGCATGTCAGGCATCCTCCGATGCGGCACTCGCATCATCAGGCATCGGCTGCTCGCCCGCCTTGGCAACAGCAACCTTCGCCGGGCGAATCACCCAGTCGTCCATGCGGTATCCTGACTGGAAGGTGCTCGCAACCGTGCCAGGTTTGACCTCGGCACTGATAATCTGCGTGACGGCTTCGTGCATACCGGGCTGGAACTCATCGCCAGCAGAAGGCGAGATCGTCTGCACGCCGTGCTGTTTGAGCACATTGATGAACGACTCGCGGATCATGCGTACGCCGTCGGCGAGTTGCTCTGCGCTGACCTTACTCGTGTCCTGCGCGAGCGCGAGGTCGAAGTGGTCGACAACACCGATGAACGACTGCACAACTCCCTTGATCGCCTGCTTTCGTGTCTCTGTTGCGCGCGTGGCTGATCGGCGTTCGATGTTTGCGCACTCAGCGAGCGCACGCTTCCACTTGTCCTCAAACTCGGTGCGCTCAGCAGCGAGTTGGACCATTGCTTGCGCGATGTCCTCTGGTGTAAACTCGTCGACGTAGACTTCGCCCTGCTCAGCTTGCGCTTTCAGATTGACGATCGCCTGATCCTCTGTCGATGTCTCGCTGGGTTGTTGCATCGGTTCTTCGTTCATATGTGTACAGCCTGCAATGAATGGCGATCAGCCACCCAGCATGTCCCTCATCTTCTTCCAGAAACTGGTGGATTCAGGATGAATCTTTTCGTCCTCGGTCGCAGCGAACTCGCGGAGAATCTTTTCCTGCTCGCTCGACAGTTTGGTTGGAATCTCGATCTTTGCAACAACCACAAGCTCGCCGCGTCTGCCCGAACGCAGGTTCGGAAGTCCCTTGCCTGGTACACGGAAGATCGCGCCATGTTGCGTCGAGCGTGGGATGGAAATCTTCGTCTCGCCATCGAGTGTGGGGCAGTCGATCTCTGCGCCGAGTGTCGCCTGCGTAAACGAGATCGGGAGTTCGAGAATGAGATGGTCACCCTCGCGCCCGAAGAGTTCGTGCTCCTGAATGCCGACAACAACGTGCAGATCGCCGCGCATGCCGTCGCCGTTTGCGGATGCCTCGCGTGGTGGCGGTTCGCCCTCACCCCGGACACGGATTGTCTGTCCATGCTGGATGCCAGCCGGGATTTTTACGCTGAGTTTGCGATCGGTTGGCGTGCGTCCTTTGCCTTTGCAATCCGTGCAGTGCTCCTTCACAATTGTGCCAGCGCCTTTGCACACGGGACACGCGACGACCATACGGAACATGCCGCCCATCCCGGTCTGTTGTACCTTGCCCTGCCCTCCACACTGTGCGCACGTTGTCGCACTCGTGCCAGGCTTTGCGCCGGATCCGGAGCACTTCTTGCACACATCCATGCGCGTGAACTCGACATCCTTCTCTGTGCCTGTGAGTACTTCTGCAAGTGTGACGTAGACCTGTGTTTCAAGGTCGTACCCGCGCGCGGGACCTCGCCGTCCGCGAGCGCTGCCACCACCGAATCCGCCGCCCATGCCGCCGAAAATATCGTTGAACATCGAGAAGATGTCCGTGACATCCATGCGGGAGAAGTCGTGCCCAGCAGAGCCGGAACCACGCACGCCAGCGTGCCCGTACTGGTCGTACATCTGGCGTTTCTGCGCATCTGACAGCACGTCATACGCCTCGGCAGCTTCCTTGAACTTCTCCTCGGCTTCCTTGTCATCGCCGTTGCGATCGGGATGATACTTCATCGCGAGCCTGCGATAAGCACGCTTGATATCGTCCGCGCTTGCGCTGCGCTCAATGCTGAGTATCTCGTAATAGTCGCGTGTGGTCGGCATTATGATCTTTGCTTCTTTCTTGCTGTTTCCTCTCGTTGAGCTTGAAGTCGATCCACATATTCCTTGCGATGTTCTACAACAACTCCTTTAGTAATCAAATCTTTAAACTCTGTTCGAAGTTGCGATAGTTCTTGAACAATCTTAGACAATGGACGATTATCACCAATATTTGTGTGTTCATATGATTTCACTTCTAGGAAGTTAGGGGTAGAGTGAAGTATCTGTTGAGAATCAGAAAATTCGCAATCAATTCGAATGAAACCATCACCAACTAGACTGTGAAGGCCACCATATTGTCCCCAAAGCAACTCACGATAATCTCCTGCCGCAAGTGCAGGAATACCAGTTGCTATTGGTCCAAGTAAAGGTTGCGCGCTTTCCGGATCAATTGGAGCAAAACCAAAGCCTTTTTTAAGTTCTGTTGATGATTTGAACTTAATGTCAAAAGCAGGTTCTTGTCCTATATTTTCAATTCGAACATAAATGCAAGTAGGAGCGTCCAAAGTTGTGTAAGTGCGAATAATCACTTTGGGAGCTGACTGCGATCTTTGCCATCTAAACGCCCTAGTTGATACTCTGAGCGACAAAAACGCTGCTATAGCACTCGCTATTGCTGCAAGTGACGAAGTTGCTGCAATTGTTATGGAAGCCCAAGTATCCATAAATAGACCCGTGTAGCGTTTCCGCCACGGGGTCAATGTGTTCAAACTTACGCAATCGCGCCCGCGACGATCTCTTCCTCTTCCTTGAGATCGGTGATGAGCACGTCGGTTGTCAGCATCAGACCAGCAACCGATGCGGCTTGTGTCAGCGCGGTCTTGGCGACGAGTGCAGGATCGATGATGCCCAGACGGATCATGTCGCCGTACTCACCGGTTGACGCGTTGAACCCGTAGTTCACGGAGTCGTTGTCGAGGATGTTCTCGACCACAACATCGCCGTCGTACCCAGCGTTGACTGCGATCTGATGCGCACACGATGAGAGCGCATCAGCCACAATGTCGTATCCGAACTTCTCATCGTTCTTTGCTTTGGACTGCGCGTTCTCGACCGCGTCGATAGCGCGGAGCAGCGCAACACCGCCGCCGGGGACGTATCCCTCGCGAGCTGCTGCGCGTGTCGCGTGGAGGGCATCGTCGACGAGGTCCTTGAGTGATTTCATCGCGGTCTCGGTTGCGCCGCCGACATTAATGATGGCAACGCCGCCGGTTAGCTTGGCAAGGCGTTCCTGCAACTTCTCTCGGTCGTAGTCGGATGTGGACTTGTCGTATGCAGCTTTGATCTGATCGGCGCGGGACTTGATCGCAGCCTTCTTGCCAGCACCCTCGACGATTGTTGTATCGTCCTTGGTGATGACGATCTTGCGTGCCTTGCCGAGTTCCGAGAGCTCGATCGACTCAATGGTTCGGCCGAGGTCTTCAGAGAAGAACGTGCCGTTGGTGAGCACGCCGATGTCGCCGAGCATGGCCTTGCGACGATCACCGAATCCGGGAGCCTTAACTGCAGCGATCTTCAATGCGCCGCGCAGACGGTTGATCACGAGTGCTGCGAGTGCTTCGGACTCGACATCCTCAGCGATGATGAGCAGTGGTTTGCCCGCGCCCGCGACCTTGTTCAGGAGTGGAATCAGATCGGTCAGGTTCGCGATCTTCTTTTCGTAGATCAGCACATACGCGTCTTCGAGCACGCACTCTGCGGTCTTCGGATCGGTCATGAAATATGGCGAGAGATATCCCTTGTCGAACTGCATGCCCTCGACATAGTCGAGCGTGGTCTCGTTGCCCTTGCCTTCCTCGACCTCGACAACACCATCAGCGCCGACCTTTGAGATCGCTTCTGCGATGAGCTCACCAACCTGCGCGTTGTGGTTTGCGGAGACGGTTGCGATCTTCTGCAGATCGGCCTTGCCCTTGCACGGATTGGCGATGCTGGTGATGTATTCGGCAGCAACACTTGCAGCGTTGTTGATTCCGCGCTGGAGTTGGACAGTGTTTGCGCCAGAGATCGCGTAACGCAGGCCTGAGTTGAAGATCGCCTGCGCGAGGACGGTGGCAGCAGTCGTGCCGTCGCCAGCCTTGTCGTTGGCTTTCTTTGCGACCTCGTTGACCATCTTCGCGCCCATCGCAGCGAAGCGCTCGGGAAGATCGACTTCCTTCGAGACGGACACGCCGTCCTTTGTCACAGACGGACCGCCGAATGACTTCTGGATGACGACATGACGACCCGACGGTCCCATGGTGACTTTCACAGCGTCGGCCAAACGGTCCACGCCCTTTTTCATTTCGATCAACGCGTTCTGATCGAACATGACCTGCTTTGTTGCCATTGTGTGTTCCTTCGAGCCTTTCGCCAGCGTTCGGCGGTATGTCTGTGTTTACTGAATACTCAATCGATACAAATGGACGCGATGCGCGACTTAGCCCTCGATCACGCCGAGCAACTCGGACTCGCGCATGATCAGATGCTTCACGCCCTTGATCTCAACAGTCGTGCCCGCGTACTGCGAGTAGACAACAGTGTCGCCCTTCTTCACGGACAGCGCCGCGCGTGTGCCGTTGTCGAGCAGCTTGCCCGGACCGGTCGAGATGATCTTGCCCTGGATGGGTTTTTCCTTGGCGCTCTCGGGGAGATACAGGCCCGAGCTTGTCTTGTTGTCCTGCTCGATGGGCTTGACGAGAACGCGATCTTCGAGTGGCTTGACTGCCATGTGTGTGTCTCCGTGAATCAATCGTGCGAACGTGTTTGTGTCTGACGATTTGTCAGATGTGTGTGATGTGAACTCAGACCGCAACGGATGGGCTGAGTGACGATTTCATTGTGTTTGCCGACGATGCTGCTGGAACAACGACATCGGGTGTGGTGTGTGATGATGTCTGACGCGAAGCGCTCGCGCCAGATTCTCGATGCGACTGGTCCGTATTGTGGACTTTCGTCGCTCTGATGCAGAGCTGCTCACTGAACAGGATGCCCTTGGACAGCATCCACATGGTCAGATCGCGCTTTGCTTTCTTGTCTTCGTCAGACGATGCTCTGCGCTGGCACGCCGACTTTGTGTATGGCACAAGAAGCCCGTACAGCGCCATCGCGACTCTGCTCGTCGTGTTGGTCTTCGTGACGCGCATCTCCTCGATGCGAAGGCCGGAACGCCAGAGCAGGTAGTGCAGTGTTGGGAAGTCCACGCACCGATGGTGGTACTCCTCCATGCGGTTGAGTGGGACATCCGCTGGCACGGGCTCGCGTTTCATGTCCGGGATCCCCGAGAGCAGGAAACGCAGACGCGACGAGAGGCGATGCACATTTGGCGTGGTCAGGACGAGCGTGCCATTGGGTTTGAGCACACGCGCAGCTTCTGAGATGAAGTTGCGATGCCCCTCCACGTGCTCGATCACCTCGACTGAGTACACGAGATCGAACCGGTTGTCCTCGTACGGGAGTGGCGAGTTCAGGTCGATGCCCGTGTCGATGCGCGACGCGATGTCCTGCGGATGCTCGCGATAGCGGATGTAGTCGTCGGTCTCGGAACGGAAGGTCGTGCCCCGCACATCAACACCATCGCGTGCGAGCGTTTCGAGCATGTGCCCGTCGCCGCACCCGAGTTCGAGACAGGCGCAGGATCGGTAGTCCGGAAGACTCCGGATGAGATCCATTGCTGCGGTGTTGACGTAATCCTGTGCCATGTTCTCTGTGTCTCAGCGGACGAGTTCTTAGAACCCCATGCCACCCATTCCAGGCATGCCACCCATACCGCCCATGCCTCCCATTCCAGGCATGCCGCCACCCATACCACCGCCGTGGCCGTGGTCGTGACCCTTCGCTTCGGGCTTGGATGTGATGAGGCAGTCTGCTGTCAGCAGGATGGATGCAACGCTCGCCGCGTTCTGGAGCGCGGAACGATCGACCTTCGCGGGTGTGATGACACCGTCACGCAGCAGATCGCCGTACTCGTCGGTCAGCGCGTTGTACCCGAAGTTCTGCTCCTTGCTCTCCTCGACCTTGTGGACGACGACGGTGCCCTTGACGCCCGCGTTGTCTGCGATGGTCTTGAGCGGAACAGCGAGCGCCTTAAAGATGACATTCTGTCCAGCAGCAACGTCGTAGTGCGCACGGCCGACGTCGTCTGCTGAGACCTCGTTCTTCTTGCCGTAAACCGATTTCCACTCGGGGAGCTTCTCGATCGCGTGACGCGAGCGAACGAACGACACACCGCCGCCGGGGACGATGCCCTCTGTGAGCGCTGCGCGGGTCGCGTGGAGTGCGTCCTCAATGCGTGCCTTCTTCTCTTTCATCTCGGCTTCGGATGCTGCGCCGACGTTGATCTGCGCAACACCACCTGTGAGCTTGGCGAGGCGCTCCTGCAGCTTCTCGCGGTCGTAATCGGAGGATGATGCCTCGATCTCGCGCCGGATCTGCTCGATGCGAGCCTGAATGTCCTTTGTTGCGCCAGCACCCTCGATGATGGTGGTGTTGTCGGCATCGACCTCGATCTTCTTTGCCATACCGAGATGCGACATCTCGACGCTCTCGATGTCGAGTCCGAGATCCTTCATGATCGGCTGCGCGCCGGTGAGCGCTGCGATGTCGCCGAGCATGGCCTTGCGACGATCGCCGTAACCGGGAGCTTTGACAGCTGCAACCTGCAGCGTGCCACGGAGTTTATTGATGACGAGCGTGGAGAGTGCTTCGCCCGTGATGTCTTCGGCGATGATGAGAAGTGGCTTCTTTGCCTTCATCACGGCTTCGAGCAATGGCACGAGCTTCTGTGCGCTCTCGATCTTGTCCTCGTGGATCAGCACGAGGCACTTGTCGAACTCGACGCGCATGTCGTCGGGGTTCGTGACAAAGTTCGGCGAGAGATACCCGCGATCGAACTGCATGCCCTCGACGACGGTGACATCGGTCTCAAGGCTCTTGCCCTCCTCGACCGTGATCACGCCGTCCTTGCCGACCTTCTGGAAGGCATCGGCCATGATCTTGCCGACCTCGCTGTCGTTGTTCGCGCTGATAGTGGCGACGTTCTGGATGTCCGCCTTGCCCTTGATGGGGGTGGACATGGCATCGATCTGCTTGGTGACGACGTTGGTTGCGCTGCGAATACCACGAACGAGCGCGTTTGCGTCAACACCAGCGGAGATCATGGTCAGGCCTTCGCGGAAGATGGCTTCTGCGAGGACAGTCGCGGTGGTGGTGCCATCGCCTGCGTCGTCGCTGGTCTGGCTGGCAGCTTCTTTCACGAGCATGACGCCCATGTTCTTTGCCTTGTCGCGGAGCTGGATCTCTTCCGCGACAGACACGCCGTCCTTTGTGACGGTCGGACCGCCCCAGGACTTGTCGAGCACCGCGTTGCGGCCGCGCGGGCCGAGAGTGCTTTTGACTGCTTTGGCGAGGATCTCCACGCCTTCGAGAAGCGACTGGCGTGCGTCAATGTCGAAGGTCAGTTCTTTCGTTGCCATGTGGGCTCAACTCCCTGAAAACGGATGACTCGTATGCGTTTGAGAGACCGGAACAGGCTGGCGAAGCGTCTCGTCCCAGCCGGAAATGCGAATGAACGGGCACAAACCCGTGCTGGTGGGTTTGCAAAGTCTGTGCCAGTTATCAGGGCATGGGGTCGATAGACATGAGCCGGCACACGAACTCAGGCTGCCTGTTGTCCGTCGAAATGATGGCAGAATGCGACTCTGAGCCTGTCGGTTGTAGGTGAGCGTGGCTGGCTCGGGCAGATGGCCCACGTCCGGTTCCATTGATCTGCCAAGCTGGCAGGCATCTGTGTGTAGTTTTTTCGCGTCCCATAGCACCGGATCAGGAGGGTCGGGTACCGGTCGGATGGGCAGAAGTCCCGCATTGCCCGGTGTTTCGGGCAGCCGACGTGGATTGAGGAGCGTTCCCGGTCGATACCCACAGCGAAATGAACGGTCACGAGCACGATAACTTCGACCATGCTGGTCAGCCCGGGAACATCGACGAGCTTCCCGAGCCAGCATTTGCACCCGCGACCGCGGACCGCGTGACCGAACTCGCCCACGAGATCAACAACATGCTCGACGGGTCGATGCGCTGCCTGATGCTCGCGCGACGGGCACTCGACGAGGCGAAGCAGGAAGTCACACAGCCGAGCCCGCTTGAGCAGGCCCATCAGCACATCAACACCGCGGTCAGTTCGCTTGAGCAGATGGGCAAACTCGTCCACGAACGGATGATGGCGCTTGCACCGATCAACGTGCAGCAGGCATCGTCGGACGAGAACGATCCGAGCGCTGTTCGGCCGTCCGTTGCGCACGTTGTTCGCCACGCGTGCGAACTCGTGATGCCCAAGGCGCTCGAGTGCGGCGCGGAGGTTGTGTACGAGATCGACGACGCGTGCAAGGATCTCGACAGCGGACCGCTCTATCCCGTTGTGCTCAACGGCGTACTCAATGCGATCGAAGCGATCGGTCTGTTCAAGCAGCCTGGGCGCGTGACTGTGCTTGCGCGATGTATCGAAGCAGGTGCGCAGGGTTCGGTTGTTCGCATCGAAGTTCTCGACAACGGTCCGGGTCTTCCCGTTGGTGTGCCGGTGAAAATGCTGTTCGATCATGGGTACTCGACAAAGCCTGCGCTGAAGGACGGAACGCCGATCGGCATTGGTCTCTCGCTATCGAAGCAGATCATCACGCAAGCCGGCGGCACAATCGAGCTGCGCAATCGTACGGATGTTGATCGCGGTGCAGCACTCGTGTTTGTGGTTCCAGTCCGCACGGGTGTTGTTGGTGGCGACGTGTCCGTTGGCTGATGCAGTGTGGAGGCAGCATGTCGCAGGCTCCATCCCAACTCTCCAGCACGCGCGTGTTGGTTGTCGATGACGATCCGATTGTTCTTGCATCGGTGTGTGAACTGCTCGAATCATTCGGCGGCGAGTGTCTTTCTGCGGACTCCATCGCATCGTGCGAAGAAGCAATCGCAGCACACGATGTAGATGTTGTCCTGCTCGACGCGTCACTCCCCGATGGTTCCGGCGTTGATCACGTTCGGCATATCCGCGAGATTGCACCGCACGCGTGCGTGATCATCATGACGGGACACGCGACATTGCACGCAGCGGTGAAAGCGATGCGGTCCGGTGCTTCAGATTTTTTGACAAAGCCCGTTGTTGATCGCGAACTGCTGCAATCGATCGATCGTGCGTTGACCCAACGCCGACTCGAAGGCAAGGCACCCGCACCGAGAGCGGACAACACTGCCGCGCTCGATCGCGTGCTCGGGTCAGACGCTCGCATGCTGCGCATTCGCGAGATGGTCGAGTCCGTTGCGCCCACGAAAGCAACAGTTCTGATGACGGGCGAGTCGGGCGTTGGCAAGTCCATGATCGCGCGGGCGATCCACGAGCACTCGCCGCGATCGGACGAGCCGTTCATCGAACTGGCCTGTGGGTCGATTCCCGAGACACTGCTCGAATCGGAACTCTTCGGGCACGTCAAGGGTGCCTTCACAGGCGCGCACACGGACAAAATGGGGCGGTTTCTCGCTGCCAACAACGGAACGATTTTTCTAGACGAAATCAACTCTGCATCGCCCGCAATGCAGCTCAAGCTCCTGCGCGTGCTTCAGGAGAAGAAGTTCGAGCCGGTGGGGTCGTCAGAGACGATCGAGGTCGATGTGCGCGTGGTGCTTGCGACGAATCAGCCGCTCGACACACTTGTTGAAGCTGGGCAGTTCAGACAGGATCTGTACTACCGCATCAATGTGGTGGGGATCGAGATTCCGCCGTTGCGGGATCGAAGGCAGGACATCGCCACAATGGCCCGCGCGTTTCTGGAGCGCCAGTGCGAGGAGCTGGGCAAGCAGATCATCGGGTTCGATGAGGACGCGCTCGATGCGATCTGCCGGTACAACTACCCCGGCAACGTGCGCGAGCTTGAGAATGTCGTTGCTCGTGCTGCTGTGTTGACCTCGCGTCAGCGGCTCTCGATGGAGGACCTTCCGGAAACACTTCAAGCAAGTGCGCCAGCAGCACCACAAGTATCGAGTGCAGCGCCCACACATGATCAACCGCTAGCTACCGCGTGGGCGCAGCAGTCTCTGGAGATGTCCCTTGCCCAGACGGAAGCTGCCATCCTGCGCGCTGCACTAGATGCCAACGGCTGGAATCGGACGCAGACAGCTGACGCGCTCCGCATCAATCGGGCGACGCTCTACAAGAAGATGAAGCAGCTCGGAATCAACGAGCCTGTCGAACGCAAAGCCGGCTAAACGAACAGACTTTTCTCGCGATCGATCTACGATTTATCGATTGACCACCGAATCAAGCCAACCACATCCCCGTGCGCCAGCAGCACGGCAGTCCGACTCGATGGCTGGCGTGCTGATGGGTATTGGCGCATACATGTGGTGGGGCGGCGTAACCGCAATCTATGTGAAATCGGTCAGCCACGTGAACTCGTTTGACGTGCTCGCGCATCGGATTGTCTGGGCCTCGATCAACCTGCTACCGATTCTCTTTCTCTGGCCAAATGCAAGAAAACAGCTCGCATTCCTGCGCTCTTGGCCTGTTGTCAGACTCCTGCTACTCACAACGCTCTTTATTGTGGCGAACTGGCTCGCGTTCATCTACGCGGTGTCGAATAACAGGCTGCTCGAAGCGAGCGTTGGGTACTTTGTGACGCCACTCGTCAGTGTCGTTCTGGCGCGCATTTTTCTTGCAGAACGGATGAATACTGCGCAACAGATATCCGTCTGTTGCGTTGTGCTTTCGGTCGTGATCCGAGTCTGGCATACTGGCACACTCTCGTGGATATCTGCTGTGCTCGCACTGTCCTTCGGGTTTTATGGGCTGCTTCGAAAGAAAGGGGAGCTTGCAGCACTTCCCAATCTTGCGCTCGAAGCGACAATCGCAATGCCGTTCGCTGCAGCGTTTCTGCTCTATAGACTGTCGCAGGGCGAGCCATCGTTCGGGACCGACACGAAGACAACAGTTCTACTGCTGCTCGGCGGGATTGTCACGATCGTGCCGTTGCTGTTCTTCGCTGGTGCTGCGAGGCGACTGCGCCTGACGACGCTCGGCATGATCCAGTATCTTGCCCCGATTGGCCAGTTGATCCTGAGTGTGTGGGTATTCAAGGAGCGAACACTCGAGGCTGTGGACTATGTCACGCTCGGGCTGATCTGGCTTGCGCTTGTAATTTACACGATTGATGGGTTTCGTCGCAGGCCAAGAAAACCGCGTTCCCTGTGAAGTTTGATGCGTTGCCGACATTCAGAGGTTGGGTGGGTATGATGCACGGAGTCATTTATTACTCAACAGCAACACTGATCCATCGGGAGAAACGCCATGACAGTCGCAAGCGCACGTCACATTCTCGTTGATACAGAAGCCAGAGCACTCGAACTCAAGAAGGAGATTGAGGGCGGTGCAGACTTTGCGGAACTTGCGAAAAAGCACTCGTCATGTCCCTCGGGACAGAGCGGTGGGGCACTCGGTGAGTTCACGCCTGGACGGATGGTTCGTGAGTTCGATGAAGTTGTGTTCAGCGATCTGCCGGTCGGTCAGGTGTCAGAGCCGGTCAAGACCCAGTTCGGGTATCACCTCGTTGAGGTAACCGCACGTCGCTGACATCGGTGCGATACACGAAGTGGCTGATCGGCATTGGTGTCGGCTGTGTGCAACCACGTTTGCCGATATGCGCGTTGCATTGCAGCATGCGTGGCATTGGCGGCAAGCAGAAGCTGGGCGTTGACCGCACCTTTGGCGATCCTGCTTACGCAGGACATCAACTTTGGCCAGTGATGTTCGAACGCACGCCAGTGTGCGCTCTGCGCAACTCGCCGCAGCACCCACAGCGCCGATATCTGATGCGCTGTTCGATTGTCATGCAACATGGTTTCGATTGCTGCGATGGGAACAGGATCGTATGAAGAAGCGTTACAAGTGCCGATGAGAAGTGGATCAAACAGCAGCAGGTTCTTGAGCGCGTTCGCACGAACACGCTGATGGTGGTCTTCCTTCAACTCGATCATGCTCGAATAGAAGTGTCCATGAAGACCGGAAGATCGTTGTGTACGTGCAAGTGCAAAGAGCGATTCAACAGCGTTCGCCCTGACACGATCGTCGCTGCTCTGTAGTGAGATCTGAAGGGCCTGTTGGGCAGCCCCGATATTCGAGGCGTGGCCAAGAGCGCTTGCGGCGATCGCCTGCGCTCGCACAATCGCCCGATATTCAAGTGTATCGAGTGTCGATGGTTCTGGTGTAGCGGAGGTTGCAATGTCCGACACTTCGTGGAGTAACTCGTCCAGCAAGTGAAGGTCCAATGCAATCCGGATAGCACGGGCCTTTTCAACAGCGTGTGCGTGAACAAGCGTGTTGCGGAGACTGTCCACTTGTTCTTTTGTACTTGCAGGCGTGTGTTCTGGTAGTGACTCCAGCAGAAGCCGTGCGCAGCAGCGGACTCGCTCGTCTATGTGTCTCGTCAGTTGCTCCACGGCGATGTGATTTTTATCGTTTTTTTCCCACCATGAAGCCAGCGTTGCACAAAGAGCGACATTGCCATTCGGATCAAACTGTACATCGCGCAGCGGAGATGCTGGAAGGTATGGTATTGATGCTAGCCTTGCGTGTGCATCGGTTGAGACAGCGAGTTGCTCAACAATATGTTCAATGGCATGTTGAGATGTATTGGATGCCACAGCCATCTTGAGCAGTGAGATTCCATTCCGAGCATTTGATGGTGTTGGTGTTCCCTCGCGAAACAGCAATCCATCCTGTAACACTCTGGATCGTGCGGGGTGCATCAGGAGATGTGACATCTTTGCCACAATCTCGCTCGCGTTTGACGGCGGACTTGAGAGACGATCCATGGCTGCAACTGCAACAGTTGGATGTTTCAACCATCGGAGAGCGAGCGCGTATGTTGCGGGATGACGCGAGCGGCGCAGGCGCGTGCGAAGCTCATGAGCATACGGTGCCGCGTCTTCCAGAAGTGCCGATTCGTTGATATCTGCCTTGCACTGTCCATCAATGGTCATCGCGCAGAGTACAAGTGACGCGTGCAGGATGGATGCCTGCTTGTGCCTCTCCCAATGAATCAGGAGTCTTGGAACAGCAGATGCCACAGCAGTTGGCATTTCACGCCGTGCAAGTGAACATACGCGATCATCGATAGCATGTGCAGCGAGGGATGCAGTTTCGGCACTCTGATGCGTGACGAGTGAAGCGGTGTACTCCCATGATGTGCTGGAGTCGATCAGCCCAGCAATATGAACAGCTTCGGGCGCATGCCCTTTTTCTACCGCAAGCGTGAGCGTCTGTTTGAGTACTGGTGATGAAGCTCTGCGCAGGATATTGGTACATAGTGATTGAGTGTCTGAGTTCAGCTTGTGCCAGCAGCTGACAGCCTTACTGAGTGAACTGCAGACAACATAGTCTGCGATCTGATGTGACGTTGGTGTTGCAACTCCGAGGCTTGTAAGGACATTCTGCACTGCGCTTGGCTTTGCGAGTCGGTGGATTGCATCATCGACCAGCGTCAGCAACTCCATTGCCGTGCGAGTGATGTCCTCACCTTTACAGGCATCAAGTCGGGTCGTCAGCAGCACCAGTTTCTGCTGGACCTGGGCTGGTAATCGAGAGGGGTTTGTTTGGTGTGTCACAGACATTGTGATCGATCTCTGGCTGTTTTTTCGGGCAGTTGCCGGTATAAGACGCAAAATCCACAAATCTCGTAGATTCCTTCTCGATGTTTGGTCTTGATCGGGTATATTGCGGTCGAGAGGAGAAAGTAGAGAGTCGCTTATTGGACGCTGCAGGATGCGGCGAGGTAGGATCAGACTCTTTACCAAGGCAGGGCTGTATGGGCTTACATACCGAACAAACAACTGCACAATCGTGCCAAGCCCACTTTGTGCTCTACGATCGTGCTCTACATCCGGAGCACTTTGAACTTCAAGGTCGCAGGTCTATTCGGCGCAAACACTACCAGATGGAAGCGTGGCTGCTCCAGGGCGGGCATGCAGTCAGATTTGAACACGGCACGTTGTGCGCGACGGAACTGGTGCTCGATTCCTCGACTCAACCGCCTTCGAAGGGCATTCTGACCAATGTGCCAGCATCTGGCGAGTTTGATCACGAGCATCACTTCAGTGGCCATGGGGTACTGCATCTCTGCAGCGTGCAGTCAGAGGTCATGACACCGGGCTTGTTTGTTACAGAACGCAAGCATATACGCGATTTCATCGAGCGCGAAGACCATCTCATGTGTGAGTGGGAGACACCAAAGGGGATCGATTTTTCTGGCTTGCACTTTGACAAGCGGGCAAACGAGATCCATATCGAGGCGTACCACTTCCGGGCAGATGGATGCCAGTTGATTCAAACCCACTCAATTTTCGAGCACGCAATATAAGCTCGCCAGATTCCGCCAAGGCACTATCATTGAAACTGCAATGAGAACACCGCTGTGGGATCCGCAGCGGGGAGTTTTCTCGTTCATCATGCCAGCGACGATCGACAGGACAATCCATGACACAGGCAAATGCATCAGAACCAGCGCCCAAGCAGTCGGACAACAAAAACCGGTGGAAGCAGACACTGAATCTGCCAAAGACCGACTTTCCTATGCGCGCCAATCTGATTCAGCGCGAGCCGGAGAGCCAGAAGCGATGGGAGTCTGCCGATCTTTACGGTCAGCTTCGTGCTATCGGTCCTGAAAAGAAGAACGGACGATTTGTGTTCCATGACGGCCCGCCGTACGCCAACGGGTCGATCCATCTCGGGCACCTTCTCAACAAGTGCCTGAAGGACTTTGTCGTGCGCTCGCGCACGATGATGGGATACGACGTGCCGTTCATCCCCGGATGGGATTGCCACGGACTTCCGATCGAGCACAAGGTCGTGACCGATCTTGAAGAGAAAGGCAAGATGGAGAAGCTGCTCGCGCTCCCGGATGATGCGCGCAAGATGGCGATCCGCAATGCTTGCAACGATCACGCGCACAAGTATGTGAAACTGCAAGCCGGGCAGATGAAACGCCTGCTCACTGTCGGCGATTATGACAATCCGTATCTGACACTCCAGCCGGAGTTTGAGCGCGGCGTGCTCGACGTGCTTGCAACACTTGTTGATGAGGGACTCGTTTTCCGCACCGGAAAGCCCGTGCACTGGTCGATCGCGAACCAGACTGCGCTCGCTGAGGCAGAACTTGAGTACGAGGACCGCGAAGACATCTCCGTCTTTGTTGACTTCGAGGCTGTCGATGCTGATGCGGTGTACGACGCGTTCGACCTGCCGAAGCACGATGATGAGGAGGAAACGGATTCGATCCCTGAGCCCGGGCAGCGTCCAAGCCAGTCGCCGAGTTTCATGATCTGGACAACAACGCCATGGACACTCCCTGCGAATCTCGCGATCGCTGTCAACACGCGCTACGAGTACGCGCTAGCGTGGGTTGACGGGAACGTGACTGTTGTGGCGAAGGATCTGCTCGAAACAGTGACAAAGAAAGCGAAGGCCGAGGATGTGCGCGTACTTGCAACGACGAGCGGCGAGCAACTGGTCGGTCTGAAGTACAAACACCCGTTCAATGATGCGCTCCCGAAGCTGCCGGATGATCCCGGTGCGAAGCCCGACAACTGCTGGTCGATTGTTGCAGCGGAGTACGTGACGCTTGAAGACGGCACGGGGCTGGTGCATACTGCGCCCGGGCACGGTGCCGAGGACTTTGCAACGGGCAAGCGCGAACACATCGCAGCGTACTGCCCGGTGCGCGAGGACGGCACATATGACGAAACTGTTGCGCCGTGGATTGCTGGGCTCGACATCTGGAAAGCGAACGAGTTGATCGTGAAGCACCTGCGCGAGAGCGGGCACCTATTCCACGACGAGAAGTTCATGCACTCGTATCCGCACGACTGGCGCAGCAAGACACCTGTCATCTTCCGCGCGACGGACCAGTGGTTCATCGGCGTTGATGTGCCGATGCGCGGTTCGAAAAAGACATTACGCGAGCTTGCACTGCGTGCAGCTGAAAAGGATGTCGAGTTCATCCCCGCGTGGGGACGCAATCGACTGCGCGGAATGCTCGAATCACGTCCCGACTGGTGCATCAGTCGCCAGCGCGCGTGGGGACTGCCCATCCCGGCGTTTGTCATGCCCAACGGCGACACATTTATGACCGGCCCCGTTGTGCGCGCGGTCGCGAAGGTTGTGCAGGAGAAGGGATCCGACGCGTGGTTCAAGTCCACTGCTTCGGATCTGCTCGCTGATTATGACCCGAAGCTCGATGCCGATGCGCCTGCGTCTTTGCGTGACGGTTCTGTGAAGCTCGATGAACTTCGTCGCGGTGAGGATATTCTCGATGTGTGGTTTGAGTCGGGCTCGACGTGGAACGCGTGCATGCGTCAGCGATCAGACGGCAAGGATTACCCAATGGAGGTCTATCTCGAAGGAGCCGACCAGCATCGCGGGTGGTTCCAGTCGTCATTGCTTGCTGCGCTGGGTGTGACGGGCAAGCCGCCATACAAGCGACTGCTCACGCACGGGTTCACCGTTGACAAGAACGGGCGGAAGATCTCAAAGTCTGATCCGCGCTCGAAGGATTATCAGGTCGATGCGATGCTCTCAAACTATGGCGCAGATGTCCTGCGCTGGTGGGTTGCGTCGACGAGTTACGATGGCGACATCAAGACCGATCTGCAGTTCTTCGATGACGCGGGAGAGGCTTATCGCAAGGTGCGAAACACGTTGCGTTTCATGCTCAGCAATCTTGGCGACTTCACGCCGACATGCGATGGCGCGCAGGGCAACTGTGTTGACTTGAAATCGATCGCTGCAACATCGCCCGAGGCGTGGGTGCTGGGTGAATACAACAAGTGCGCTGCGGAAGTTACTGCTGGATTCGAGGCGTACGAGTTCCAGCGCGTCGCCCGTGCGATCTACAACTTCTGCAACGACACACTCAGCGCGTCGTATCTTGCAGCGGTAAAGGATCGCCTCTACTGCGATGCGGTCGATGCGCCGCGCCGGCGACAGACCCAGACAACCCTGTGGGAACTGACGGATGGTCTGTGCCGACTGCTTGCGCCGATCTGCCCGCACACCGCTGACGAAGCGTTCCGTTCGTTGTGGAAGGTTGATGCAGCAAATACAGAGCGTTGCGTGCATCTACGCGAGTTTATCCCGTCGTTCGATGTCAGCACAGACGGCGCGTGGGATGCGTTCTGGGATGTGTACGAGGATGCTGCCCGCGTGCTCGAAACATACCGCCAGACAAACGATCTCGACAACCCGCTTGATGCAGGGCTCGTGCTTGCAGATACGAATGGCTCGCTGTCAACGCTTGATCCAAACGATCTGGCAGACTTCTTCGGCGTGTCGCGAGTGTCTGTAGACGCAAATGCAGCCGAGCACGTTGTGCATGATTTGCGCGCAGAATCCCGGTGCGAGCGTTCGTGGAAACGCGATGGCACAGTGCGCGAGCGTTCTGATGGCTCCGTCCTGAGTGATCGTGATGCGCAGGCTGTGGGTCTGGTATAGTTAGACTGGTTTGTCTGCACGATACATTGCGCAGATGCCAAAGGTAAGCGATGCTGCCTTTGCGCCTGCAAGCCCGGCGTTGGCGAGGTTGGCAAGCATCGTTTCGCGCTGCATGAACGTGCTCACAGAGCGTGGCAGGTACTTATATGCGCCGGATTTGTCGCGGCTGATGAGTGTTGCTGTCACCGGCATGATGTGGGCGCAGTAGATCGAGTTGAACCATCGCATCGGCGCGAACTTCGGTTGATCAAACTCAAGTATGACGAGCTTGCCACCCGGACGGAGCACGCGGAACATCTCAGCGATGCACTTTGTTGGATCAGTAACGTTGCGGATGCCAAACGCAATCGATACAACATCGAACGACGCGTCATCGAACGGGAGTTGCATCGCGTCTCCCTCAATGAAGGTTGTGTTTGATGCGTTGGCATTGTCACGTTTGATCTCGGCGTAGTCGAGCATCTCGCGTGTAAAGTCCAGACCAACGACCGATCGTGCGCCAGCCTTTGCAAACGCGAGCGAGAGATCGCCCGTGCCGCAGGCGCAGTCGAGCACATCGTCGGTTGGTTTCAGGTTCACCGATTTCACAGCGGCTCGTCGCCACGCCTGATCACGCCAGAGCGAGTGGACGCGGTTGTTCAGGTCGTAGCTGCGCGCAATCGCTGCGAACATGGATCTCACCTTCGCAGCTTTTTCAGGGTTCGCATGCGGATTTTCAGCACGATTGAGTTCGGCATCAGACCACCCGGCAGTTGTTGGGGAAGGTGTTTGTGCGGGTGCCGAACTTGTCATGGTCGATGGTACGCATGACGCGCGTTATGATCCGGTATGGCAACACACACACACGTTCGAACGGGTCTGTCTCGTCTCGCGATGCTCGCAGTTGCAGTCGTTGGTGCTGTCGCGTTCATCGGGTGCACGACCAACGAGGCGACTGGTAAACGCATTATCACATTCATGAGCATGGATCAGGAACTCGCGCTCGGTGCTGAGGCTGCTCCGCAGTTCACCGCTGAATATGGCGGCCAGGTCCCGGACGAGAAACTCCAGCAGTATGTGACCAACATTGGCAACTCGATGGCTGTGTATGCCGAGGGCGGGTACGACGAGATCCCGTGGACATTTACTTTGCTTAACAGTCCTGTCATCAATGCGTTCGCACTTCCGGGCGGCAAGGTGTTCTTTTCGCGCGGGCTCGCGGAGAAACTCGACAGTGAGGCGGAGATGGCTGGTGTCATCGGTCACGAGATCGGGCACGTGACTGCGCAGCATGGCAACCAGCGCATGAGTTCATCGACGCTGCTCCAGGCACTGGTGATGGGCGCTGTGGTGGTTGCTGGTACAGCTGACGAAGGATCGGATCTGCATCGTGCTGCGCAGGTCGGCGTTCCTGCGCTCTCGGTTGGTGGACAACTCGTGCTGCTGAAGTTCGGCCGCGACGAGGAACTCGAAGCGGATAGGCTCGGCGTGCGCTACATGACAAAGGCGGGGTACAACCCCCTCGGCCAGCTGCGCGTTATGCAAATTCTCAAGGCTGCTTCGAGTGGTGGTCGTCAGCCGGACATTCTCTCAACCCATCCCAATCCGGACGATCGCATCGCGCAGATCCAGTATCTGCTCGAAAACGACTACGCGTTTACACAGAATGATCCGCAGTTTCAGCTCTTTGAGCAGCGATATGACAACCAGTTCCTGAATCGTGTGAAGCAACTGCCGCCACCGCCCAAGCCGCAGGCAAACGGTCGTCGTGGCGTGATGACACCGTACTGGTGCCTGAACTGTCAGCAGACATTCAAGAGCAATGCGAAGCGGCGCAAGCCAGTAGCGAGAGGCCAAGTTCAGATCTTGTCGCCGTAATCAGCATTGCCGGAGTTACAATAATGGCTAAAACCAAGCCTAAACATAGGCCGTTGTTACATATGCGCAACAATGAAGATCAGGTATATCTGAACCTTTGTGGTCGATATTCAGACTGCATTGACAGCGCAGTGGATTTAGCGTGCAATGCTTATGGCTGGCTGATGCCCAGGAATGCACCGGATTATTACTCGTCACCTTTTTCTTTGTATAGGTCAATGATTGAGCGCGCTGATGCATGCTCAGTTTTAGTACGAGCAGGCTCAACTGAAACATGCTCCTATCAAATTCGCGGGATATTCGAAGCAGAGTTGATGCTGATGTATATGTTGTCTGCGAACTTGAAAGTTAGGGCTAGATTGTTCGCGTACTGTAGATTGCGCGATGGGTTGCGGGCAGTCAAAAGAATAAGTAGTTCTGAGTCTGAGTCTATCGTAGTGAAAAGAGACTTGGAGCATGATTCAGTTTTGTCGTCATTCGCATCACTGAAAGATCATTCAGTAGTCATTGCTGAGTATGAGTCAATGATGAACGGGCCGAAGTACTCAGCTATAAAAACCAAGTATATTGATCCTGTTTCCAAGAATAATCGCGCTCCATGGTATCAGTTTGATGGTGGTGCAACCTCCATTGAGCAGTTGGCTCGAATGTGTGGTTATGGGGGTCGATATGAGTTTCTGTATCGTGATTGGTCCAAAACGGTTCATGTGCAAAATGCTTCAGATGGGGTTGTGCATTCGCAAGATAGTTCAGGCATCCGGCCAATAAGGCTGCCATGCAACAACATTGGCGTTGTCGTACAGTATGCTACTGCATCCTTGACGCATGGTATGATATTGTTGATGGATCGAGTTGGTGTAGGTCAAGAGATTCGGCAAAGGTTGCTTCAACAGTATGAGCAAGACGTATCGCCAAAGATTAAACCTATCTATCAAGAAAAAGAAGATGTAATTACTGTTCGAGATCCCAAGTAAGTGATCGCTTTCCAAAGTTGATGTGCATAGCGTCCTTGGCGAGCGCGAGTGTTTCCTCAGCGGTCTCGTTTGCCTTCGCAGTGCCTGCGCGGATGATGTCGATGATGGTCGCTTCGCCCTCGGGTCCTTCGTACTGAGCTCTGCGCTGACGCATCGGTTCGAGCATCTCGTTGATCGCGTCAATGACGTGGGCTTTGACGTGCCCGTCGCCGAGATTGTCGCCCTTGCGGTATCGCTCGCGCAGGTCTTCGACGAATGCTTCGTCCTTGATGAACACATCGGCGTAGTCGAATACAGGATTAATGGACGGGTCGCCGGGTTGATCAGGGTCGCGACTCTGTCCCGGGTACATCGCGTTGATCTTCTTCTTGACCTGCTTGGGTGTATCCGAGAGGAAGATCGCGTTGTTGAGACTTTTCGACATCTTCTGCTTGCCATCGGTGCCGACGAGCCTGCCGATGCGCCCGACGAGCGCCTGCGGTATGGGGAAGAGCCCGCCCTCTCGCGGATAGTCCTCGTCTTCTGTCTTTGGATTGACACCACAGAACACCTGATTGAACCGGCGCGCTACCTCGCGGCACATCTCGATGTGCGCGACCTGGTCCTCACCAACGGGGACAAGTTCGGGCCGGAACGCGAGGATGTCTGCGCATTGGCCAACCGCGTACATGGGGAAGCCAAACGAGTACTGGTCGCCCAGACCCTTCGCGTCGATTTCGGTCTTGAGCGTTGGATTGCGCATGACGCGATTGAACGGGAGCAGCATCGCAAAGAACCATGTCAGCTCTGCGATCGCGGGGACTTCGGTCTGGAGGACAATGGTCGATCTGTTCGGATTGATACCCGCAGCAAGCCAGTCCTTCACGATCTCGATTGTGTCCTGGCGGATGTCGGCGGACTTGTCTGCGCGTGTGGTAAACGCGTGCATGTTTGCGAGCAGGAAAAAACAGTCGTACTTGTCCTGCAACTGGACGCGATTTTCGACCGAGCCCACCCAGTGCCCGAGGTGGAGCTTGCCGGTGGGGGTGTCGCCGGTGAGGATGCGGGGCTTTGTATCTGTGCCGGTGTGTGTCATGAGTTCGGAGGATAGGGCGTGTGTCTTGGTGAGCCCAAACTGTCATCCCGAAATGAAAGAACCCGCTCGCGGTTGGTCAGACCGGGAGCGGGCGGAAAGGAGAGGGATCACGGAGTGTGTTCTTGTTTAGCCGAGCAACTGGAGTGCTGACTGCGGCGACTGGTTGGCGAGCGAGAGAATGTTTGTCGCCGACGACACCAGGATCTGTGAGCGGGTCAACTCCGCTGTTTCCTTGGCAAAGTCAGTGTCGCGAATGGCGCTCTCTGCGGCCTGTGTATTCTCGCTGGTAATCTGCAGGCTGCGGATGGTTGAGCCAAGCGTGTTCTTCTGGAACGCACCCAGTCGTCCACGCAGGCGGGAGATTCGATCGATCGCAGCATCGACAACCTTCTGTGCGTCGGACAGGTTGTTTCCTGCGACGAGGTTGAACTGCTTGCCGCTGGCGAGATCGTCGAGGTAGCCAAGGTCCTCGCGACCGAGGTTGCGGATCGCAACATCCTGGATACCGATGGAGACCTTGCCAGCGATGTTCACGTCGGATGCAAGCTGGAAGTCTGCACCGCCACCGGTGATCGCGAATGCACGCGAGCCGAGCGCGCCGAGTGTCTGTGCGCTGGCTGCGGACAGTGTCATCTCGACATCAAGGAAGTCAGTATTGACGCGGAGTGTGCGACCATTTGCTGTTGCAAGAATACCGTTGACACTCGCGCCGATGTTCTGACCGTTATCACGGATGCCGTTCTTCGCGTCTGTTGCGTCGAAGTCTGTGTGAGAGCCTGTTGCTGCGAGAGCAGTGTTGTTCGCAGTGAGGCTGTAGATACCAATGTTCGAAGCGGTACCGATACCGCCATCGTCGACAATCTTCAGCGACACAAACTCGTCTGAGCCGTACTGTTCGCTGTCGAGACGGATGCCGGTGCCAGAAACCGTTGCCTTGACACCGGTGACATCGGTAAACGAGTTGATTGCCGATACAACATCTGAGAGTGTGACACTTGATGCGAACGTGAACTCGCGAGAGCCGAGCGCGCCACCAACTTCAAAGACAAAGGAACTCCCCGCACCAAGATCAAGAGATGTTGCTGCATTGGAGAGGAAGAGGCCCGCTTGCTGTGCGGACGCTGTGACGATCACATCGACTTCCAGTGCGCTGCCTTCAAACTTCGCACCGTTGATCTTGTACTCCTTCACACCAGCATGGATACTCGAAGCCGAGTAGTCAAAGTTGCCATTGAGGAGCTTTGTGCCCTGGAAGCTTGTTGCTCCAGCAATGCGGTCGATTGTCTGAAGGATCGAGTCAACCTGCAGCTGATTCGCTTCCTTCTCAGACTTGCTTAAGCCAGCCTTGTTACCGGCTGCTGTCAAGAGGCCTTGCAGTTCTGTCAGCAGTGAACTGATCTCCTGCAGGCCGCCTTCGGCGATATTCATCACCTGGTCGGCGCGTTCGGCGTTGGAGACTGCCTGATTGATGGAGCGGATGTCGCTGCGCAGGTTCTCTGAAGCAATCAGGCCTGCGGGATCGTCCTTGCCGCGGTTGATCCGGAAGCCGGTGCTCAATCGCTCAAGAGATTTGTTCAGCGTGAAGTTGTTGTGTCCCAGCACGCGCTGAGCGATCAAAGACTGGACATTCGTGTTGATGCGACTCATTGACCATCCTCCGTGAACTGCTGTCGGGCTTGGTCCTTCATGCCCGTGCCGAATCCGGCGTTGTTCCAGGTTCGTTTCCAACGAGCATGCCGATTGTTCCGGTCATGCCGAGTTGGTTGTTCGCGACGACTATCCCGAACTGGTGGACTGCATCGGTGGTAGGGGAGCCCCACTGAAGTGAATATCACATTTTTTCGCGCGAATCCTCACAAACGGAATAGGCCGACCCCTTTGAAGAGGGCCGGCCTACGCACGCGGTTGCTCGACTTGCGAGCGTTTGAGGTATTTATTGGACGATTCGGGGTTTATCCCAGCAACTGGAGCACCTGCTGCGACTGCTGGTTTGCAAGCGCCAGCGTTGAAGTCGCCGCACTTGAAAGGATCTGTGCTCGGGTGAGCTTGCTTGTTTCATATGCGAAATCTGCATCTCTGATTCGTGATTCACTCGCACTGAGATTCTCGACAGATGTCTGGAGTGAGCGAATGTTGGGTTCGAGCACGTTTCGCTCGAAGGCGCCAAGTCGACCTCGTACAACAGTTACTTCGTCGATCGAGTTTTCGAGAATCTTGCTCGCGCCGGTGAAGTCGCCGCGATCAGAGAGTTCCTTCAAACTGTTGCCAGCTCCACTCTTCAGTGAACTGAGGAACTGAAGCTCACCGTTGACCAGCGTCGCTCCCAACTGTGATGCGGACGTTGCGGGGACACCAATGCTTGACTGCTGTGAAGCGTTGACTTCCGGACCAAGCTGGAACAGGGAGCCACCACCTGTCACTGTGAACGTGGATGCTGTAGCAGACGGATCTGTTGCCAGATCTTCATGGAGCAGAAGATCCATGCTCAGGGTGGGGGTCCGTGTCTTGATCTTTAACCCGTCACCGGTGGCGAGATTGCCATTCACCAGTGCCTGGACATTCCGGCCTTTGTCACTGTTTGCAGTGATGGTGTAGCTTGCCCATGGGAATGGAGCACCACTTGCAACAGCCGCGCTGTCGTCAAGCTTGTACGTTGCCCACCAGTCAGCCGAGGGTGTCGATGGCCCGCCAACGCGCTCGACGCTCACCATCGCATCGGAGCCGTAGTTCTCAGTGTGGAATCTGATACCGCTGGCAGCATTCCCATTGAGCAGTTCTGCTTTTACACCGGTGAGCTGGGATGTATCGTTGATTGCCTGAGCAATCTTTGAGTATGCTGTTCCAGAAAGGAACTGGAACTCCTGCACACCTTCCGGCCCCTGAACACGGATTGTTGTTGTTGAGAGGACGGTGCCGTTCCCGCCTGCACCAGGCGTTGGCAGGTCGCCGCGCAAATACAGCGCACCTGTCTGGGCTGAGGCGAGCACGTCAACTTCAACGGGCACGCTACTTCCACCGATGAAGCTTGCACCCAGGATCTTCGCGTGTGATATTGCGGATGTTGCAAGCCCTGAAAGCTGGTAGTCCCGTTCGCCATTGAGCAGTTTGAGACCACCAAAGTTTGCTGTATTTGCGATACGTGTGATCGAGTCGATTGCCGAGTCGATCTGCAACTGGTTTGCCTCGCGTTCCTCTTTGGAGAATGCTCCAGTATTGGCAGCTTCTACAACGAGTGAGCGAATCGAGTTGAGCAGTTCGTTGATCTCCGAGATCGCGCCTTCCGTAGTCGCGATAACTGAACTGGCTCGCTCAGAGTTCTTTATTCCCTGTTCTGCACCGCGGATATCCGAACGCAGACGTTCAGATACGATCAAGCCTGCGGGATCATCCGCACCGCGATTGATGCGCAACCCTGTCGCAAGACGCTGCAACCGGACGTCAAGATCACGATTGTTCTGCGCAAGATTGACTTGGGCAGTCATCGACGGGATGTTGCTATTAATGCGTGACATATGGCTCCTCCGTGAACGGCTCAGTGCTCATCCTTGAGCGGCTATCAATGTCCTGTCAGAGTCTTGATGATGCGCTGATCGTGCGGCGTGCCCTGCCCATTGCAGGGGTCAGCAATATCAGTCGCAAGTGGCGTGCCAGAATCATCGCCGGGCGAGCAAGGCACAGCAATTGATTTGATACGCATGGGGTTGTGGTCCTGCAGTGATTTTTTCAGCAGCGATCCAAGACCGGAGAGATCTGTCTGCTCATTGATTCCTGACTCGCGAGCGTCGTGGTTCTCTACCTGGATCGCGAGATACACTTCTTTTCTATGGACGTCGACGGTGGATGGTGCAGATATCCCAAGACGGACTTTATCGCCCCGGATGTCTACAACGGTGATCTCCACCTCGTCGCCGATGATGATTGTCTCATCTCGATGCCGTGAAAGCACAAGCATTGACTCGGCTCCTTTCCCGTCGGTGCGCAATAACCGCGCTGCCGCTTCGGGTTTGGGTGGGTGAAGGTGAACTGCCTGCGGCAGTACGAAACACAAATGCGCTGGATCAAACCTGACTCATATCAGGCGGACATTGCCTTTGCTTCTGTTTCGCGTGTCACCCTCTCCCCGACTTTCACGAGGTTGTGGCGTGTTGTCCACCGGCGATCTGCAAGCACAAACTGCTCGCCGGTCCTGTTCATGGTGTTGATCACGAGCGGCCCCTGGAGGTTGCCCGTGAGTTGATCGCCAACCTTGTTCACGATGCAGAAGATTTGCGCATCTTCTGCTTTGGTGATCCCGAGTTCCTCCGCCTGATCAGGGCGCATCGGCACGGTGTAATCCGGCACAAAGAGTGACGGATCAGTCACAACGAACGCGAGCGTTGCGTCATCGACCGACTGAAGCCAGAAGAAACATGCATCATTCCCCGGTTCAAGCAGACAAAACTGCTTGCAGTCGGGAAATCCAAGCAATCCCTTCGGGAAGGTGATAATCCGATCGTCCTCGATGTTTACCACACCAAAGCGGCTGGTTCGCACTTCCATTGCGAATCTCCTACGTCCTCGGCCTCGACACTCCGTTCTGAATCCGGAGACCACCTCCGGTTGACATCCTGTCAATTGCTTGCCAGGGGCCGGACCTGGCTCGCATATCGAATCCTGCGCGTTCGCTCTCGCGAGTGCGCAGATGTGTTACAGATAGTTCAGGATTGACAACTGCTGCAGCGCAGTTGTTGCCTGAATGCCAGCCTGCAGTTGGGTCTGCAGTGTACTGAAGCGCACGGATGCTTCAGCATAATCAAGATCACGAATTTCGCTTCGTGATGTTTCATCAATCAGGACGCGCTGCTCCTCACGTTGCTTTGCGTCTGCGAGACGTTGCGAATATCCACCCACGAGCGCGCGCGTTTCGACGGCACGACCAACGTGGGACTCCAGTGCTTCCCCCGCAAGTGATATGCCAAACGTGTCATTTGCACGGAGTGAATCGCGAAGATCGATCAGAGCAGAGAAAAGATTGTCCACTCGGACAGTCGCCCGATCCTCGGCACGATGCTCACCTGTTGACGCGTTGTACGTTCCGTCAAGCAGACCGAGATCTCGTGCAGCAAACGATCCGTTCAGAGGCTCAATATCGAGTGTGGATCCAAGTGAAGGATCCTGGTGGAGGACGATACCGTTTGCATCATCGCTCAACTCTGCAATAAATCTGCTTGGCACGCCAATGCCCTGAGCGACTGCTTCCTCGTTGATTCTGTCAATCACGGTTCCGACCGTGACCATGTCTTCGGGTCTGAAGTTGACGGTGAACTCCGTGCCATCTCCGAGTGTGATCGCAAAGTCGGTATTGACATCGGGATCAGGCAATCCGGTGACAGGATTCATCTGGTTGGTGATGATCTGCACACCCTTGCCATGATTGAAATCAGTCAGGCGTGTCTGGTCGCTCATCGTGCGGATACCAAGACGCGTTGCAGTCATGTTGTTACCGGCAACCTCTTCAATGGACATCGCCTGGTCTCGACCGGTTGAGACCTCATTGAAAACATCGATACCTGTACAATCCGTATTAATTTCGACCCGCAGCCCAAGACCAGCGCCTTCGATCAGGTTGCGGACATCCTGTACTGTCTGCGCAGTGCTCAGATCGACAACCACGGATCTTCCAAGGTTCTTTAGTCTGATCTCGCCGAGTTGATCATCGAACTGCAAGGGAGAGTTCCATGTTAACTTTGGATTGATGTCCTCCCCGCGCGTGAATGAGGGAGTGAAGTCTTCGCCAGGATTCATGACGAGTCCGAGATCAGCACCCGTTGTGCTGCCGGTAACGTCAAAGAACGTGATGAAGTTATCAGCAGCATTTCGAATATCAAGGGTGATGTTCCCACCGGAAACACCCACGCCACCGGGACCGAGCGCGTCAGTACCATGTTCTTCGTCATACTGCGTGATCGCAAGATTCAGCGCATCAACCACATCGCCAATCGTGTCTGCGTTTGAAAGATCAACGCTTGCAACAGGACCATCAGCAACCGAAAACTCGAGCACTCCGAGCTGTACGCCGAGCCCGCGAGCGCCGTACACGTCCACGAGGCGTGTGTCGTTGATCAGTGGAGGATCAAGATCGACCGTGCCCTTCGAACGGGCCGAGATTGCGCCGATCGAGTTGCTCGCTCCGAGCGTGATCGGGACCGAAGACGCCAGATCAAGATCGGTCTTCAATGTCCCGTCTGTGCCTCGGAATCGAAACCCGCCATAGAACGACTCAACCGGCGCTTGCCCCGCGATGGTGCCACCGAAGACAAATCCGCCGACAGATTCTCGGTTTGCAGTGTTGAACAGCGAGTCGATCATGGAGTCGATCACGATTGCCTCGTTCTCACGCTCTCCGGGACTTGAACCGAAGTTCAACTGTTCAAGTGCGATGTCCTTTGAACTCAGGATAAGGTCATGAACTTCGCCTATTGCGCCGTCGATAATGTTGAGTGTGCTCTCAGCGTGGTCGAGATTGCGGAGATGTTGTTCGGATCGTGCGATGCGATCGTCAAGCAGCGAGATAGATGTTGCACGCACTGCGTCGTCGCTCGGCTTTTGCAGGGCGAGACCTGTAGCGAGCGATGACTGGAGTTTGTACAGATCAAGATTGGTCCGGCCGATGTGGTCGAGGTTTGTACGCGACGCCATCAGCGTGCTGCTGCGAGGGATGTAAGAAGGAATTTTGTTCATAACGGTACCTCCACTGACACATGTCAGATGAGGGAAATGAGTTCCTGTGTCAGTTGATCAACAACAGAGATGAATCGTGCGCCTGCCTGATACTGCCGCTGGTACGTGAGCAAGTCAATCGCTTCCTCGTCGAGGTTCACCCCTGAGATCGCATCCCGCTGGTTCTGCACACTCTCACGCACTATCGATGATGCTTCTGCACGCACGCGGGCACTATCCGCCGATACAGCAACACCGCTAACAGCGTTTAGCCAGTGCGATCGGATGGACTCTCCGCCGAGTGTTTCGAGAGTCTGCGATCCGAGTTGTGCGATGCCCAATGCTGTGCCGTTCTCGACAAACTCGCCGTTCTCCAGCTTGCCGGTCACGAGTTTGCTCGGTTCTTCAAGCAGATCGTTGCGAACACCGATCGAAGATGCGTTTGTTCCCTTGAAGAAGCTGTTCACACCAAGAACTGCGAGCACATTTGACGAATCATCTGCGAAGGCGAAAGAGAACCCGGTGTCGGCACTCACCTCGAACTGACCGGCAGCGTTATAGCCTGCACTCACGCCATCGATCGTGTTGATGGCAGCAATGATGTCATCGACCGATGTGTCATCGTCTGAGCCTTGACCACCAGCATCGGTGATATTGTCGAGATCGATATCGATACGGATTTGATTTGTGATTCCAGTCGACTGGTTGGTCACATGGATGTAAAACCCGCCGTTCTTCACATCGAATGGGAGGTCTGCGATGCTCGCGTTGGACGCATCCGCGAGTGATAGTTCTCTGTCTGTACCTGAAACTACCAACGTGGATGTTGCGTGCGTCAGACCATCAAGGTTTGTGCCTGTCGCATGGAGTTTGTTTGTCTCAAAGATCAACTGCTGCGTTACCTGATCAAGCTGTCCGATGACTGTGTTGAGTGTGTCCTCGCGTCCTTCGAGCAGGGCACCGATCAACGCTCCTGGTTGAGTCATTTCGGTGCCATCGTGTTTGAGGCGAACACGCAACTCGACCTGATCATTGACCGTTTCCTGCTCCAGACCGATGCCACGCGACGTTCCGCCCATGACAACAGGAATGGAATCGACCAGCACGTCAACCGTGCCGTCGGTCTGTTCGTACGTGCTGAGCTCAAAGTACTGCGACAGCTCTGCCAGTGTCTCGTCGCGACGATCGCGCAGTGTGTTTGCGCGTGACGAACCCGCTTCAGCGTGTGAGATCTCGCGGTTAAGCTGGGCGACCTGCGACATGAGATCGTCGGCTTGACTGACCGCTTGTGCGAGTTGCTCGTCAACCTGCCCGCGCATGGATCCGAGATCCTGATTCAACTGGCGGACGAACTGGGCGATCTTCTCGCCGCCCTGCACGACCGATGCGCTCGACTGGACGAGGTTGGCGCGTTCCGACCAGTTGTTGAAGAAGGTTGACAGCTCACTAGACAGATCAAACTCAGTCAGCTCGTTGAGCACTGTCTCAATGCGATCGAGCATGTCGACGCCCTGGCTGTTGTACGCCTCCTGCGAGATCGCACGTTGCAGTCGGCGCGTGACCGCATCGTCAACGTATCTGCGCACGTCGGCGACCTGCACACCACGCCCAGGATTTGCGGTGTTGCCTGAGCGTTGCCCAGCAATCGCGGACAGGTCTGTAATCTGTCGGCTGTAGCCCGGCGTGGCTGCATTTGCCATGTTGTTGCCGGCTGTCTGAATTGCAACCTGGCTGGCAAGCAGGGCAGAGTTTCCGATTCGCAGTGAACCTGTCAGACTCATCAGTGCACTCCTTAGCTCTGCAGATCAAGACAGTTGGGACGATTGACGTTAACCTTTGGCACGCTTGCTCTGCTGTATGTGCCACCCGCAGAGAAACGTGTTTGTACCTGTTGCGTCAGGCTTTCCATGTGGCGGACAAGCGAGCGTGTAGCCATACCGACACTCGCGTTCTCCCGCTGTACACGAGCCGCGTGCGACCGCAGTGCTGCTGCACGTTGCAGCACGCGATGTTTCATCTCATTGGGAAGCTTCATCGCGATGTCGGTGACGGTGGCGTGATGCTGCTGCTCGCGGGGCAGGATCTGGCGTGCGATCGAACGCTGCTTCATCTGAAGCGAGCGCACACGGTTTGTTACTGTTTGTTGTTGCTGTGCAAGCGTGCCAAGCTGTTCACGATCAAGCGATCGAAGCGCCTGTTTCTGCTGGCCAGTAATTGCGTCGATCTCGGCAAACGCTGCGTCAAGATCGTCCATGATCGCGAGCAGGCGATCGCCAACCGTTGCGGTTTCTGGTTGTGCTGCGATCACGGTCATGCGTACTCCTCAATTGACAGTGTCGATGGCAAGTTCATATCAGCACGTTGCGGAGAAGGTGCAGGAATGGCCTGCCCGGTTCGGAGCAGATCCGATTCGATACGCTTGATCAGATCCCAGTCCGATGCGCGGGTAATATCCTGCGCTATGCGCTCGTCGAGCATGGCTCCGAACATCTTCTCGCCCTGCGTCGGCGCGAAGGGTGCAGCTGCATCGTTTGACTCGCGAACTTCTTTCAGTAGTGGCTGGATGAACGTCATCGCAACGAACTGCTGTGCTGCATCACGCGCTGATCCGGGGGAGACCAAACTCATGCACCACCTCCGACGTAGATAATCTCGACAGGTAATAGAGCGCTCGCCTTGAGCTGTTCAAGAATTCGAATACGTGCTTCCGGCGGCACCTTCAGAGATTCGAATGTGCGCACCAGGTCCGACAATCTAATCCGATCACGATCGTCAAGTCCGGGAGCTTCGAGAGCACCGACACGCGATGTTTCAACGAGCGGGTTCTCCGGTGTTGCAACCGGCGGAGGGTTGATTGCGGTGATGGACAGGCTCGGATCTGTGAATGCTGCTGCGCTGAACCAGACATCGGATGACATCGTGATGGTGCCTGTCATGCGATTGATCGTGATCTTCGGCGGCAAACGCAATGCGGCTCGCTCGATTCGATATGTCAGCACTTCACCTACAAAGCGCGGGATGTTTCGGCGTTCAAGCTCCGGCACAAGCACGTGGATGACGCGCTGGTCTGTCGGACTTGGGATTGCGATCAGTGTTCGACCATCGTCCCAATCGGGCACGTTGAACCAGACGCTATTCATGTGCGATGCGATCGCTTCGGCGGAGTTTGGTCCTGCGAACTCAGGCTTGATGATGAGATCGAACTGTTCAGCTACAGGAGCCATTGAGATGCCATTGATGATCTGCACACCACCGACAATGCGTCCACGTGTTGGATGATCGGGATCGTCCAGCACTATTGGGCCGCGAGCAACCGCATACACACTGTCACCGCGCATCGGGCCGGTCATTAAGGAGATTTCGAGATACCCACCCGCGAGTGATGATGCGGTATGGATGGTTGTCACAATCGCGTCGAAACGATCACCCTTGCGAGCGCCGCCAGCAGGGATCTCGCAGTTCACCATGACAACGGCTGCTGCCTTGGAGTTCGCCAGATCATCCAGTTCAACAGGATTCCCGTTCTGCTCGAGATACTCTGCGAGCGGGCGAGCAACGATCAGATCCTTGCCAGAGTCACCTGTTTTGTTCAAACCGGTAATCAGCCCGTGGCCGCGCAGCGCTGAGGCGTTGTGTCCTGCGATCCGTACCATTGTATCGAGTTGCATTTGCTGCACCTGTGCGTGTGCAGTACGACCGAGCGCAACAATCGCGCAGAGAGCGGTGAGGATGAACACTCGACGAACTGAAATGCGCATAACGTGCGTGCTCCTGTGCTCAATGGGCATGGATACTGGAGCAGAACGCAAGCAGCGTGCCTGATATGGAGTGTGGCGAATCTGAAACATTGATGTCGCAGGGAAAATGAAGATGGCTCGTTCATGTTCGAACGAGAGTACGTCCTAAAACTCTCCCGATTCATTGATTTCAGTTCGGTCTTTCGCTCATCGTCGGCAGGAGCTTGGTGAACAGCGAAGGATCGTGTACGCTGTATGGTCGATAGATGACGTCAGGAAGCTGTTCGTATCCCGTAAGAGTTCAGTTTCCCGATACCTGGCGTAGCCATATCCTGAGAGACAAAGTTCATCGGAACATCACTGGATCCGTGGGCAGAAGGTTTGGGCACATGGACACAAAACAGATTTGGAGAAATCAGATGGCAATGTTTGCTCGTCGAGCGCTGATGGGATTTGGTTGTGGTGTGCTGCTCTCATCAGGCGTGGTATTCGCACAGTCCGATCCTGAAACCGCGCCGTGGGAAGGCCATCTGCCTCGCAACCTGACGAACGCGGAAAAACAACTGCTTCTGACACAACCGTTACAAGCGACGGACGTTCCAACTCCGCCGCCGACAGGCCCTGTGGTGTGTCCCGGCGAGTATGCCGACATGGATGGGGTGCTGCTGTCATGGAACGGCTCAAGCTCGTGGCTCACGATTGTTCGCGAGATGGCGAAGAACATTACAACGATCGGCAACGCCAAGGCGTATGTGGTTGTGCCCTCTTCTGCATCGCTGACCGCTGCAACAAACTCGATCACATCATCTGGCGCGAACATGGCGCTCGTCGAGTTTATTGTTGCGCCAACGAACACGATCTGGATCCGTGATTACGGTCCACGGTACGCCTATGAGGGTGATTGCCGAATCATCGTTGATCACACCTACAACCGTCCACGTCCGAGTGACAATCTTATTCCCAAAGCGTTCGGACAGTACAAGGGGCACGAAGTCTATGAGCTTGATCTGATTCACGGTGGCGGTAACTACCACCTGAACTCAGCTACAAACTCATTCGCAACGCAGCTCATTGTCAATGAAAACCCAGGGAAAACTCCATCTCAAATCCAGCAGATCTGGCACGACTACCAGAATGTCAACACTACGATCACTGGAGCATTCCCGACGAATATCGATGCGACACAGCACATCGACATGTGGATGCAGATCATCGGTGATCAGAAGGTCATCATCAACGATTATCCGCTTGCATCGGGCCAGGCACACGATGTCATTGCAGATCAGGTTGCTTCTGATCTGGCCAATGCGGGTTGGACCGTGACGCGTCTGCCCGCGTTCAACTCCGGCGGCACGCATTACACGTACGCCAACGTGTGCATTGTCAACGATCTTCTGCTTGTTCCGATGTACACGATCTCACAGGCAACCTCTCAATACAACGCTGAAGCGCTTGCAGGGTGGCAGGCAGCGATGCCGAACAAGACGATTGTTCAGGTCAACTGTCAGGCGATCGTGACAGCGGCTGGTGTGATGCACTGCATCTGCATGCATGTGCCGAAACATCTTGGTGGCGTGAACCCGACCGCGTATCTCAAGACGGTAAATGATGGCTCATTTGTGCCGGGCGAGAGTGTGCTTGTCGATTTCATCAGCGATGATGACGTTGGCGTGACAGAGATCGATATTCGTCTCTCCACCGATGGCGGGCAAACATTCCCATATCTGCTCGCGTCAGGAGTCGATCCGACAACAGACTACCAGTGGACGGTCGATCGACTGCCGACTGCGCAGGGCAAGCTCCGTATCGTCGCGCGTGATGCAGTTGGAAATGAAGGGTTTGATGATTCTGATAACACTTTCACAATCGACGGGTGTTACGTGGATTGTGATGGAAACGGCTCGCTGAATGTCTTCGATTACATCTGCTTCGGTAACGCGTATGCGAATGCACAACCATATGCAGATTGCGATGCGAGCGGCTCATTCAATGTGTTTGATTACATTTGCTTCGGCAACGCGTATGTTGCTGGTTGCCCGTAATCCAACCGATCTGATTGATTATTGATATATACCCAGAACTCAAGGAGTACCGATCATGCGTTTTCGATCATTCTGGAACATTGCAGGAATCGTGGCAGCTGGTATGCTGCCATGTGCCACTGCGAGTGGGCAGACACTGACCAAAGAACTTGTTGGAACATTTTCTCGTCCAGTTGTTGCAACGCACGCACCAGGCGATATGGATCGTTTGTTTGTGGTTGAACAGCACACAGGCCGAATCGAGATTCTCGATCTGAACTCTGGCACGGTACTCCCAACACCATTTCTGACGATCTCCGGTTTGAGCACCGGCAACGAGCAGGGTTTGCTTGGCCTTGCGTTCCATCCGGATTATGCGGCAAATGGGTATTTCTATGTGAACTACACGGCCAGCGGTCAGACGTTTATTCGTCGATACTCGGTCAGTGCCGGCGATCCAAATGTTGCCGATCCTTCAAGTGCCAATCCGGTGCTTCAGTTTTCGCAGCCATTCTCCAATCACAACGGCGGCTGGATCGGGTTCGAGCCTGGGTTCAACAGCAACCTGTACATTGCAGCTGGCGATGGCGGGTCCGCGAACGATCCACTGGGAAACGGGCAGAGCCTTGGAACGCTGCTCGGCAAGATCCTGCGTATCGATGTCGATGGCGATGATTTTCCAACAGATCCGAATGCTAACTATGCGATTCCTGCGTCCAACCCCTTTGGTGTTGGTGGACCGCGCCAAGAGATCTGGGCGTATGGATTGCGCAATCCGTGGCGATGCTCGTTTGATCGCATGACAGGTGATTTCTGGATTGGCGATGTCGGACAGGGACAGCGTGAAGAGGTTGATTTCCAGCCTGCGAGCAGCACGGGAGGTGAGAACTACGGCTGGCGTTGCATGGAAGGCACGCGCTGCACGGGATTGACAGGGTGTACATGTAACGCACCGGAACTCGTGCTCCCCGTGCATGAGTATGACCACAACTTTTCCGGTTTCTCGTGCTCCATCACCGGCGGGTACGTGTATCGCGGATGCGATATTGAAGCAATCCGTGGGCTGTATTTCTTTGCTGATTACTGTTCGGACCAGATTCTGAGTCTTGAAATGAACAATGGTGTTCCCGGCGCCGTTGTGAACTGGACTGCAGAACTCGGGCTTGGTGGGGCAATCACATCACCGGTTTCATTTGGTGAGGACGCGCGAGGGGAGATGTACATCTGCTCACTGGATGGTGGCGTGTATCGCCTGCGTCCGACAGGTGCGGTCTCCTCATGTGCTTGCTACGCGGACTGTGACAAGAGCGGCTCGCTGAACGTGTTTGACTATATCTGCTTCGGCAACGCATACGCACAGAATCTGTCGTACGCCGATTGTGATGGCAGTGGCGGACTGAACATCTTTGACTATATCTGCTATGGCAATGCGTACGCAGCCGGATGCCCGTAACGCTGCATCTATTCTCATAAAACAGACGGCGTGTTTCCAGACTGGATGCACGCCGTCCTTCTTTTTACCTGTCGTTCATGTTGGTCGAATTGAGGACTGGCACACTCCATCCCACCATTCGAAGGGATATGCTCTCATCTGATGGCGCTCAATCTCTCGGTATCTCTTGCATGCAAGAACAACGAGGCGACAATCGGTCGTACGCTTGATTCTGTGCGCGGATTTGCACAAGAGATTGTTGCTGCCGACTCAGGTTCGACCGATGGAACACTGGCACTGCTTGAGGATGCTGGCGCCAAAGTTGTTCACACCCCATGGCTTGGATACGTGAAAACCAAGCAACTCGCGCTTGATGCGTGTACAAGTGCGTGGGTGCTTGCGCTGGATTCCGATGAATCACTCAATCAGGAACTTCGCGATTCGATCAAGCGGGTTATTGAGTCAAATGAACCAGGAGTCAACGCCGGAACGCTCAACCGTGTGGTCTATTTCAGGGATAAGCCATTGCGTCATGTCTGGCAGCCTGAGTGGCGGAGGCGTCTGATTCTTCGTGGTACCCATCAGTTTGGCGGGCTGGATCCGCACGACAAACTCGATGGTCTCCCCGGCATATCTGTGAAGGGAGTCAAGCTCAGTGGCGAGCTTCGGCATGACTCGATCACCACCTTTGCTGACTTCTTTGCCAAACAGGCCAGCCATGCACGACGGATGGCCTTGTCAATGCAGGCGGAGGGCAGGCGTGGGTCCTACATCAGACTGGTGGGTTCACCTGTCGGTTCTATGTTCAAGCAGTTGGTGCTGAAGAGAGGATTTCTCGACGGCTACCCCGGTTGGCTCGCTGCTGCGAGCACCTCGATCGGCACCATGATGAAGCATGCAATTCTGATTGAGCTAGATAGGACGCGAGCTCCCGATGATGCTGGCGGGGATCTATAAATACTTATAGGACTGTCGATTGTGTGAAAATACTGAAAAGTTCTCGTTGGCCCGTGACTTGCAGAGGGGCTAGTATCCTGTTCGCAGAGCCGGCACCGAACATCAGGATTTTCTCAGTACCAGGATTGAATGAACACACTGGTCGCGTAAATGTGGCGAGCAGCATCGCTCCGTCTCCATACACGTGGGGGCGGTGATATCGATTTTGCGCGCTGCCAACACGTGAGAGATCGTAGTCAGCGGACAATGGGAGTAGGACAACATGCAGAAGCGTACTGTGCGTGATTTTTCGAAGCGGGGTGATGCACTTCCAGTGCCTGATCTGACACTCACGCAGACACGCGGGTATGAGAAGTTTCTTCAACTCTCACAGGGACCGGAAGATCGAAACAAGGAGTTTGGACTCGAGTCACTCCTCCACGAGATCTTCCCGATTGAGTCGTATGACGGCACAATGAAGCTCGAGTACATCTCGTACGAGCTTGATGAGCCTCGGTACACCTCAGACGAATGCCGAGAGTTGCGTTTGACCTACGGCATGCCGTTCAAGGTTCGTGTTCGTTTGTGGCGCGAGGGCAAGCCCGATCTCCCCGAAGAAGATATCTACCTCGGCGAGTTCCCGATTCTGCTTGGAGGTGGCGAGTTCATCGTCAACGGTGCGGAACGCGTCATTGTCTCACAGCTTCACAGGTCTCCGGGCATTGACTTCTCGATCCTCACGAGCGAGGGCGATAGGCCGCTCCACTCGTCGCGCATTGTTCCGGAACGCGGATCGTGGATTGAGCTTGAGGTGACAAAGAAAGACGTGCTGGCGATGCGCATTGACCAGTCGGCCAAGCTGACTGCGACAACATTCCTTCGATGCCTCGACGAAACCGTCGCTTCCACAGAGGCTCTGCTCAGTCTCTTCTATGAGATTACCGACCAGAAAGTTGAGAAGGTGACAGAGGACGATTGGGCTGCTGAGTCCATCTTCCATCCCGAGACAGGCGAAGAGATTATCCATGTCGGTCGTCAGATTGGTGACTCCGTTGGTCCGATCCAGCAGTCCGGCCTCAAGAAGGTGAAGGTCATTCAGAACCCGTCGGATGTGCTTCTTCTGAACACGATTGCAGAGGAGAAACTGGAGCAGTTTGCTGAGCACGCTGACAACGACTACGACCGGGCAATGCTCAAGCTGTACTCAAAGCTCCGTCCAGGCAACCCGCCACAGGTCGACAAGGCAAAGCAGTTGTTTGTTGAGAAGTTCTTCGACGACAACAGGTACCGTCTCGGACGCGTCGGTCGATTCCGTATCAACCGCAAGTTTGGTCTGGACATGCCCGAGGATCTGATGTTCATTCAGGCCGAGGACTACCTGCGTGTCATCCAGTACCTGCTTGATCTTCGTTCCAATCGCCAGGATCCGGACACAGGCAAATCAGTTGCTGTTGTGGATGACATTGACCATCTGGGAAATCGCCGTCTGCGCACGCTCGACGAGCTTGCAGTCGAGGAACTCCGTAAGGGCTTCCTGAAGCTGAAGCGCACCGTGCAGGAGCGCATGTCGGTCAAGGACCCCGACGAGCTTGCAAAGATTGCAGATCTGCTCAACTCACGTTCGATCAGTTCTGCGATTGATTTCTTCTTTGGCCGATCAGAACTCTCTCAGGTTGTTGACCAGACAAACCCGCTGTCCAGTCTGATCCACGAGCGTCGTTTCTCGGCACTTGGTCCGGGTGGTCTCAACCGGAAGCGTGCGGGCTTTGAGGTTCGCGACGTACATATCTCGCACTACGGTCGTATCTGCCCGATCGAAACACCAGAAGGTACGAACATCGGTCTGATTGTGTCGATGGGCATCTACTCGCAGGTGGACGAATACGGTTTCCTGCGCACGCCATATCGAGTTGCGAAGAATGGGGAGATGTCCAAGGAGGTCACGTATCTCCGCGCCGACGAAGAAATGCGTGCAACGCTTGCACCTACCGACTCGCTTGAGCACGATGGCACACTTCGCACGGGAACAATTCTTGCTCGTGTCGGTGGGGAACTGACGGAAGTCAACGCGAATCAGGTTGATTACGTCGATATCGCTCCCAAGCAGATTGTCGGCATCAGTGCGGCGCTTATTCCGTTCCTTGAGCATGACGATGCAAACCGTGCGCTCATGGGCTCGAACATGCAGCGACAGGCTGTGCCGTTGATCAAGGTTGACCCACCGATGGTTGCAACCGGTCTTGAGAAGGACATTGGTAGCAACTCCGGCATGGTGGTGAAGGCTCGCAATGGCGGCGAGGTCACCTTTGTTGACTCGCAGCGCATCATTATCGACAACTCAGATGAGTACACACTCCGCAAGTTTGTCGGTCTGAATGAGCGCACCTGCCAGAACCAGAAGCCCATCGTAAAGAAGGGGCAGAAGGTCAAGAAGGGCGACATCATTGCCGATGGCGCATCAACACAACAGGGTGAGCTTGCGATCGGCAAGAACGTGCTGATCGCATTCAATACATTTGATGGGTACAACTTTGAAGACGCGATCGTCATCAACGAGAAGCTTGTGCGGGATGATCGATTCACGTCGATCCATATCGACTCGTTCGACGTAGAGATCCGAGAGACGAAGCTTGGGCGTGAAGAGTTCACGCGTGACATTCCGAACGTCTCAGAGAAGGCGCTTCGCAATCTCGACGAGGACGGCACGATCCGTATTGGTGCTCGTGTTGGGCCCGGCGACATTCTCGTTGGCAAGGTCAGCCCGAAGTCAAAGACCGAACTGACACCTGAAGAGAAGCTGCTTCACGCAATCTTCGGTCGCGCTGGTGAGGATGTGAAGAACGATTCACTCGAAGTGCCTGCGGGTGTTGAGGGTGTTGTGATTGGTGCGAAGAAGTTCTCGCGTCGTCAGCATCTTTCCGAAGCACAGAAGAAGGCGTTGAAGAAGCAGATGGAGGACTACTCGACGGAGATGGACACCAAGGCCATCGAGTTGTTCCGCGAGATGGTCAACGCGGTCAACACTATTGTCGGGACAGACATGGTCGACCCGATGACGCGTCAGAAGGTTGGTGCGTCAGACATTCCCGAAGTTATCCTCGAACAGATCGAAACATTCGACAAGAAGTGGATCAAGGGATCAAAGGAGACCAAGGAACAGGCAGAGATTGCGTACTCGCAGTTCTGGCCTCGCATCCAGGCAGTTCGCAAGGAGAAGGAACGCAAGCTCGCGCACATGAAACGCGGCGACGAGCTTCCCTCCGGTGTGCTTGAAATGGTAAAGGTCTATATTGCCTCGAAGCGACATCTTTCGGTTGGCGACAAGATGGCGGGACGTCACGGCAATAAGGGTGTGATTGCGCGTATTGTGCCCGAGCAGGACATGCCGTTTATGGAAGACGGCACCTCTGTCGAGATTCTGCTCAATCCGCTTGGCGTGCCCTCACGCATGAATGTAGGGCAGATCCTTGAACTGCACCTTGGTTGGGCGATGGCAATCCTTGGCATGCAGGCTGTGACACCAGTCTTTGACGGTGCAACCGAAGCTGAAATCCATGCTGCAATTGATGAAGCAAACAGGAGTGTGAAGGAGCGCCTTGCGAGTTACGAGGAATCGGGCTCGGCACCACGTTGGGACGAGATTCTCGCGCACATGCCAAATACTGGCAAGATCCAGTTGTACGACGGACGTACCGGTGAAGCGTTCCACCAGCGGACCTCTGTAGGTTACATGTACGTACTGAAGCTGCACCATCTCGTGGATGACAAGATCCACGCGCGTGCGACCGGACCGTACTCGCTTATCACGCAGCAGCCGCTTGGTGGCAAGAGCCGTACGGGTGGTCAGCGTTTCGGCGAAATGGAAGTGTGGGCGCTGGAAGCACACGGCGCTTCGTACATCCTGCAGGAACTGCTCACCGTCAAGAGCGACGATGTCGAGGGCCGAACCAAGATCTACGAGTCCATGGTCAAGGGCGTCAACAAGCTCGAGGCAGGTATGCCCGTTGCATTCGACGTGCTCTGCAACGAGCTCAAGGGTCTCGGCATGAATGTGACGCTTGAGAAACGCCAGCTTGAAGGCGCGAGTTTGTTGTAGCAGACTCACGCATCGACAAAGACATGACACGCAGTGCAGATTGCTGAAAGACATCTGCATCACACGAAAGAGACACATCGCAACGTTCGGCGCACAGAACGTGGGAGCGAAAACGACATGGCAGAGAGCGTGTACGACCGGATTAATGACTTCTCCGCGGTCAAGATCACGTTGGCATCACCCAACGACATCCGCGCGTGGTCTTATGGCGAGGTGAAGAAGCCTGAGACCATCAACTACAGAACATATCGTCCCGAAAAGGACGGCTTGTTCTGCGAGCGCATCTTTGGCCCCGAGCGCGACTACGAGTGCTCGTGCGGCAAGTATCGCGGCACAAAGTATAAAGGCATCATCTGCGATCGCTGCGGCGTGAAGGTGACACACTCGCGCGTTCGCCGCAAGCGCATGGGACACATCAACCTCGCTGCCCCGGTTGTGCATATCTGGTTCTTCAAGAGCCTGCCGAGCCGTCTTGGTACGCTGCTTGGCATGAAAACCAGCGACCTTGAAAAGATTGTGTACTTCCAGGATTATGTCGTTGTCGATCCGGGTGACACAGAACTGACGTTCAAGCAGGTGCTGACAGAAGAAGAGTTCCGCGTCGCAGAAGAAAAGTATGGTAACGCGTTTGATGCCCGCATGGGGGCTGAAGCTGTTCGTGAGTTGATCGCTCGCATTGATCTGGCGCAGGTGGCAGCCGAACTTCGCAAGGGATTCACAGAAACACGCTCCAAACAGAAGATCAAGGACTTGTCCAAGCGACTGAAGCTTGTCGAACAGATCCGCGCATCGGACAACGATCCGTCGTGGCTCGTCATGGATGTGATCCCGGTGATCCCGCCCGACCTTCGCCCGCTTGTGCTGCTTGAGAGTGGAAACTTTGCGACCAGCGATCTGAACGATCTGTACAGGCGCATCATCAACCGCAATAACCGTCTGAAAAAGCTGATGGATCTGAACGCGCCGGAGGTCATCATCCGCAACGAGAAGCGCATGCTTCAGCAGGCAGTGGATGCACTCTTTGACAACAATCGCTGCCGCCGCCCCGTGCTCGGTTCATCGAACCGTGCGTTGCGTTCATTAACGGACATGATTAAGGGAAAACAGGGACGTTTCCGTGAGAACCTGCTCGGTAAGCGTGTTGATTACTCGGGGCGTTCTGTGATCGTTGTTGGTCCCGAACTGAAGATATGGCAGTGCGGTCTGCCAAAGAAGATTGCGCTGGAACTCTACCAGCCGTTCATCATCCGCAAGCTCAAGGAGCACGGGCTTGCAGACACCATCAAGAGCGCAAAGCGCATGCTTGAGCGTCGTGATGCCGAGGTCTGGGACATCCTTGAAGAAGTAATCGATCAGCATCCAGTGCTGCTCAATCGAGCACCGACACTCCACCGAATGGGTATCCAGGCGTTCGAGCCTGTGCTTGTCGAAGGCAATGCAATTCGCGTGCATCCGCTTGTGTGTACAGGGTTCAATGCGGACTTTGACGGCGACCAGATGGCGGTGCATCTGCCGCTCTCGGTTGAGGCGCACGCGGAAGCACACGTGCTGATGCTGTCGGTCCACAACATCTTCTCACCCGCGAACGGCAAGCCGATCATCTCGCCATCGCAGGATATTGTGATGGGTGTGTACTTTGTAACAACCGAGCGTCCGGATGATCGTCCTCGTGAAGAGTACAAGGTGTTCAAGGATCGTCAGGAGGCACTGCTCGCGTTCGATCATGGCATCGTCGATATCCATGAGAAGATTGTGGTCCGTCTTGACGGCTTTACCCATATTGTGAACAGCCAGAGCGGCGCACCCGAATCTCTGCCCGAGAATCGTCGCGTTGTGACGACACCGGGACGCATTCTGTTCTCAGAGATTCTTGAAGCGGGCATGCCGTTCTACAACTGCGCACTCGGCAAGAAGGGATGCGCACGTGTGATCGACGATTGCTTCATCGCTTGCGGCAAGTCAGGCACAATTGCGCTGCTTGATGCGATGAAGGAGATCGGGTTCAAGCGTTCAACGGTTGCAGGACTCTCGTTCGGCGTAACAGACCTTCGCATTCCCCATGCAAAGGCTGAACTCCTCGCAGAATCCCAGAAGAAGGTCGACCGCGTCGAAAAGAACTATGAGCGAGGCATCATTACGCCACGTGAGCGATACAACCAGCTACTGGATATCTGGTCGCACTGCCGCGAACAGGTGACGAAGGCGCTTATCGAAACACTCAAGCATGATTATCGCACGGATGAAGGGACGGAAGTCAGCAAGGGCGATACGGGTGCAAAGCCATATCTGAATCCCGTGTATCTGATGAGCGATTCCGGTGCTCGCGGTAACGTGTCGCAGATGATGCAACTTGCCGGCATGCGCGGTCTGATGGCAAAGCCGTCGGGCGAGATCATTGAGACCCCCATTCGTGCAAACTTCCGCGAGGGCCTGCGCATCCTTGAGTACTTCTCATCAACGCACGGTGCGCGTAAGGGACTTGCAGATACCGCGCTGAAAACTGCGGACTCCGGGTATCTGACGCGCAAACTGTGTGATATTGCACAGTCGGTCATTATCAGTGAGCACGACTGTGGTTCACGCCGCGGGCTTCTCAAGCGTGCGATCTACAAGGGCGAAGAGGTCGATGTGCCCCTTCGTGAACAGATCGTCGGCCGTGTCAGTGTGAATGAGATTGTTGATCCCGAAACACGCGAGATGGTTGCAAACTCAAACGAGATGATCAGTGCCGAGGCCGCGCAGCGGATCGAGGAAATGGGTGTGCAGGCTGTGCTTGTGCGTAGCCCGCTGACCAGCGACAGTCTGACAGGTTGTTCTGTCCTTGATTACGGCATGGACATGTCCACAGGCAAGCTTGTCGAGGAGGGCATGGCTGTCGGCATCATTGCTGCACAGTCCATTGGTGAGCCTGGAACGCAGCTCACCATGCGTACGTTCCACACGGGTGGTATCGGTACGAGTACCGTGACAGAGTCTGAATATCGAGCGGGCAACAAGGGCAAGCTCGAAATCAGAGACTGCAACGCGGTTCCCGTGAAGGATGAAGAAGGCAAGGATTGCTTCGTTGTGCTGAAGCGTAACGGCGAAATCGCAATCATGAGTGAAGAGGGTCGTGAGCTTGACAAGTTCAAGGTGCCGTACGGTGCAAACCTGTACGTTGCCGATGGCACAGAAGTGAAGAAGGGTGAGTTGCTGGTCAAGTGGGACCCGCACCGTATGCCCATCCTCGCTGAGAAGGGTGGTCTTGTCCAGTTCAAGGACATCGAACTTGACAAGACCTACCGCGAAGAAGATGCAGGTCGCGGCCAGAAGGCCCGCATCATCATCGAGCACAAGGGCGATCTGCACCCACAGATCAATGTCGTCGACAAGGACGGGAATATTCTCGACTTCCATTACCTGCCTGCAAAGGGACGTCTGGAAGTGGAAGACGGTCAGGAAGTGCATGCGGGCCAGATGCTCGCACGTCAGCCTCGCGCCGCAACAAAGTCACAGGACATCGTCGGTGGTCTGCCTCGCGTGACTGAGATCTTCGAGGCGCGTCTGCCCAAGGACCCTGCAGTCATGGCAGAGATCTCGGGTCGTGTCGAGATCCACGCCGACCTTCGCAAGGGCAAAAACACCATTCGCGTTATTTCTGAGTCTGGTGTTGAGAAGGACCATCACATCCCCAAGGACAAGATCACACTTGTTCACTCGGGTGACTATGTCGAAGCGGGTGAGCCGCTGACTGAAGGCCCGCTTGTGCTGCAGGATATTCTTCGTATCCGCGGTGAAGAAGCACTCTGGGAGTACATGATCGAGGAAGTGCAGAACGTGTACCGCGCACAGGGCGTGCCGATCAACGACAAGCACATCGAGTTGATCCTTTCACAGATGCTTCGCAAGGTTCGTGTGGAGAATCCGGGCGATACCGATCTACTTCCGGTTGAAGTGATCGACCGCAACGTGTTCCGTCAGAAGAACATGGAGATTGCTTCGCGTGCATTTGTGGTTGATGCGGGCGGTACCGATCTGCGAGTTGGCGAGCTTGTCAACAAGTCCGCTCTCCGTGAAGCAAATGCACGTGCAGAAGCTGCGGGCAAGGAGCCGGCGAAGGTTCGTCGTGGACGCCCCGCATCGGGTCGTACACTGCTGCTCGGTATTACCAAGGCATCACTCCAGAGCGAGTCATTCCTCTCCGGTGCTTCATTCCAGGAAACAACAAAGGTGCTCACTGAAGCGTCACTCCGCGGCGCGATTGATGATCTCATCGGTCTCAAGGAGAATGTGCTTCTTGGCCACCTGATCCCGGCTGGTACTGGGTTCCGTCGTTACCAGTCGATCCGTGTGAAGAAACTTGGCACGCCAATCGAGCCTGAAGATGAGTCGTATCTTCTCGAAGAAGCCGCGATGGAAGCCGAACGCCTCGGTGCAGATCGTGAGGGATTCGGGACACCGCATGTCGAGTTCAAGGATCTCACGGTGGGCAACGCCGAATCCCGTCTCGACTGAGGTAACGGTTGAGATACGTTTCTTCTGTTGTATAAACGCAGAGCGTGGCTCATCCGGGTCACGCTTTGTTTGTTTTTTGTCGAGCTATTTTTTCAGTGCTGCGGAAAGCCTCTGTTGCGCCTCGTCTGTTGAGAGTACGTCTGCAGAAAGTTGCGCTCCCTTGAGCACAATGTCTCGATCGAGCGAGTGATCGAGTTCGTTGAGTAAGCCCTTCGTTGCCGCGAGCGCCATCGCGCCGCCTGACGCGATCGCGTGCGTGATCTCGACCGTCCTTGCTGCAAGATCATTGCGCGATGCAACGCAGTGGTTGATGAGTCCGATCTCGTGTCCACGCTGCCCCGTCATGAGTCCGCCCGAGAGGAGCACCTGTCGCGCTCTGCTTGCGCCGAGCTTTCTCACAACCCACGGCGCTACCACAGCCGGGCACACGCCAAGATCAACCTCGGGGAATCCGAGCTTCGCGTCTACGTGCGAGATGGAGATATCGCACACGCACGAGAGACCGCATCCGCCACCGATCGCTGCACCGTTGACACTGGCAACGGTGACCATGGGTATCGCGCGAATGCGGAGCGTGAGTTCCGCGAGTCGCGTGAGCAGGGTGCGCGCGAGTTCGGCATTGCCTAATACCGCTTTCAGGTCCATTCCAGCGCAGAAGGACTTCCCCTCACCGGTCACAACGAGTACGACAGGTCTGTCAGGTTGTGCGCAGAGCGATTCAACAGCATCCATCTGGGTGTGCAGCGCTTCGAGCAAGTCGATACTCAACGCGTTCCGCGCATCGGGGCGGTTGAGCGAGAGTGTCGCGACGCGGTCATCAATAGTGAGATGAGCAAGATCGGATGGTGCCATGCAATGGTCCTGTTTCGTTTTGAGCTTTTTATTTCTTTCGTTCACTCCAGACGTGTGGGAGCAGCGATGTTACCTCGTCGTTCGTGGTGAGTGAGAGCGATACGTCGAGCCCTCGCTGCGCGTCTGTGAGTGAGCCATCGATTTCGCTGAGCCAGTGTTTCGTCTGCGCAAGAGCGTTTGGCGGTTTCGAGGCGAGTGATTGCGCTATATCCATCGCGCGCCTGGTGAGTTTATCGTGATCGTCCACAAGTTCTATCGCGATGCCGGTGCGGTGAGCGAAATCTTCAGCGGTGTGCAGTGTCGGGTCGAGGAACACATCACGCGCGCCGCTTGTTGCGTGCTGTTCGCCAGCTCGCGCGATGAACGGTGCATTGACAGCAGGGGAGATGCCGAGCTTGACGACCGGATAGCCCATCTTCGCATCGCGAGTCGCGACGATGACATCTGCTCCACCGATCAACGCGCATCCACCGGCAACCGCTGCACCATGAATCGCGACGACGACAGGCTGCGATGCCGTTCGAAGCGATTGCACAACCCTGCTGAGTCCTGTCAGCAGCGCATCGAGCGCGGTCTCGTCGTCCTTGCAAAGAGAAAGATCAAATCCCGCGCAGAACGTGGGGCCGTTACCCGAGAGCAAAATCACACGGTCCTGTTCTGTTGCGGCGTTGATCGCTGCGTCGAGCTGGGTGAGCATCTCGGGTGTCTGCGCGTTGCGCTTGGATGCGCGATCCAATCTGATGTGCAGAATGCCGTTCTCACGATGCGTTTCAATGAGTGCAGATGATGAGGAAGACGATGACCTAGCAGTCTGATTCTTCAGAGACAGTGCAAAGGCTGAGGCTGGCGCGAGCTTGGTTGTGTCGATGCTGCCTTTGTATCCTGCATCGGTACATGTACGCACAAGCAATGCGGTGTCGATATTGCCCGGCGCGCGCGTGCTGTCTGTCGATGCGAACGGACAGCCACCAAGTCCGCCAGCTGCGCTGTCGAACGAGGTGATGCCCATGTCGAGCGCCGTCCGTACACACTCGGCAGCGTTTCCGAATGTGTCGTGCAGATGGAGTGTGAGTCTGGCTTCGCGCGGGAGTTCCTGCTGCACTGCGGTGAGCATGGCTTGCGTCGTGCCAGCGGTTCCCTTGCCAATGGTGTCGCCAAGGTCGATCTCGTCGAGCCCGCGATGCTTCCCGAGTTCCCACAGTCTGCTCGAAACATCCGCGATCTGCGATGGCGAGATCGGTCCCTCGAACGGGCACTCAATGACGCACGAGACATACCCGCGCACGCCAAGCCCAGCTCTATGGGCTAGATCAAGTACAGGGTCAAACCGTGTAAGTGTTTCCTCAATCGACGCGTTGGTGTTCTTCTGTGAGAAGGTTTCGCTAGCAGCGGTGAAGAGAGCAATGCGATCCACGATGGGATTGCCGAACCGATCCTGTGCCTGCGTGTTGACTTCGATCAATCGCTGCATCCCCTTGTCGTTGGGGATGAGAACGGAAAAAACAGGGCGATCTATCCCAGCCTGTTTGCCAGCGAATCTCTCGGCAACCAGCATCAGCAGATCAGCGGCATCCGCAAGCTGTGGAACCCACTTTGGGTGGACGAAGCTCGTCAACTCGATCTCATCCACGCCGGATGCAGCGAGCATTTCGATGAGGCGCAGCTTGTCTGCGGTTGGGACGGGTGAACCATCGACAGCGAGCGGCTCGTTCTGCAATCCATCGCGCGGGGAGACATCCGTAATTCGCACTCGCTGAGCCATACTCGATGGTACGTCGGTATGCTGGAAAGGGGGCCAAACGCGGGTCTGGCGACTACGATGGCACACATTTTCAGCTAACCAGAGACAGGACACGTATCGCATGAAAATCCACGAATACCAGGGTCGAGACCTGCTCAGTTCCGCGAAGATCCCCGTGCCATCAGGGCGAGTGATCGAGAACGCGAACGATGCAGCATCCGCCTACGACGCGATCGCCAAGGAGTCGGGTACTGATCTAGCCGTTGTCAAAGCGCAGGTCCACGCGGGCGGTCGCGGCAAGGCTGGATTTGTGAAACTCGTCCGGTCAGCCAAGGAAGCAACCGAAGCAGCCGAGTTCATGCTATCCAATGTCATGGTGAGTGTGCAGACTGGCCCCGAGGGGATTGCGGTCAACAAGTTGCTTATTGCAGCAGGCGTTGATATTGCGAAGGAGTATTACCTGGCGATTACGACAGATCGCAAGACGCGTCGGAACATCCTCATCGCGTCGAGTGAGGGCGGTGTTGAGATCGAAGCGGTCGCAGCCAAGAACCCGGACGCGATCATCAAGGAGCCACTCCATCCCACGCTTGGTCTGCAGGGATTCCAGGCGACGAAGGTCGCGTTCAGACTCGGGTTCAAGGGCAAGCAGGTTCGTCAGGCTGCGAGCATTATGCAGAAGCTGGCGAAGCTGTATGTAGAAAAAGATTGCTCGATTGCTGAGATCAATCCACTGATTGTGACACCGCCATCAGAGCAGCACCCTGATGGCGAAGTGCTTGCGATCGATGCGAAGTTTAACTTCGATGACAACGGGCTGTTCCGCCACAAGGACATCCAGGAACTCGCCGATCCGAATGAGGAGAACCCGGCCGAGCTTCGCGCGCACGAGTACGGGCTTTCGTACATCGCGCTTGACGGCAACATCGGATGTCTGGTCAACGGCGCAGGTCTTGCGATGGCGACCATGGACATCATCAAGCTCCACGGCGGCGATCCTGCGAACTTCCTCGATGTTGGTGGTTCAGCGTCAGAGGAAGCGGTGACCGAAGCATTCCGCATCATTCTGTCTGATTCAGGCGTGAAGGGTGTGATGGTCAACATCTTCGGCGGGATCATGCAGTGCGATGTGATCGCGCAGGGCATTGTAAATGCGGCTGAGGAAGTCGGATTCAAGATCCCACTCGTTGTGCGTCTCGAAGGGACAAACGTCGAAGCGGGCCGCAAGATTCTCGAAGGCGCAAAGTCGAAGATCCCGACCATGCAGGCTGCAGCTGACCTGACCGATGCTGCAAGCAAGGTGTGCGCTGCGGTGGGATAATCGGTTCGGTTCTTTGCAATACGACATTTCAACTTGGCCCGCTGCATGTACAGCGGGTTTTATCTTTGAGCCAAATATGGGGATTTTGGCAGATTTGCATGTAGATACAGATGTCCAATCGAGTACACAAACCCCACCTCAGCAGCATTGACCTGATTTCTGTACAATGTACACGTATGGAGCATTGTTGAAAGCACTCCAATGCAGCGAAAGGAGAAATACCAATGGTGGCATTGATAGATTTGTGGTTACCGATTCTGCTCAGCGCCGTGATTGTTTTCGTTGCGAGCAGCATTATCTGGATGGCAACACCTCTTCACAAGCACGATTACAAGAACCCGGGTGAGCACGAAGCTGCGATTCTGGATATGGTGCGAAACACAAAGCTGCCAACCGGCATCTACTACGTCCCCTGGTGCTCGCACGAAAGCGCAAAGGATCCAGAGACACAGAAGCGCATGGCTGAGGGGCCGTGGGCCATGCTCTCAATTCCAGCGGGCAAGCCCAACATGGGCAGGATGCTTGGACTCTGGTTCGCTCACGCGGTGATCACATCATTCGTTGTGGCATACATCGCATCGCATGCCGGGCTCGCACCCGGTGCTGCATATTTGAGCGTGTTCCGCCTTGTCGGCGCAACAACATTGCTCGCCTATGCCGGGTACACATTGCCAATGTACATCTGGCATGGCATGCCAAAGTCGCAGATCCCAGGTCGTCTGATTGACGGACTTGTGTACTCGCTGCTGACTGCGGGTACGTTTGCGTGGCTGTGGCCAAATGCCCCTGTAACAGCATAGCTTATCTGCTTTTGGATTGAAGTTTTAGTAGCAGGAGGAATGAAAAACGGGAGCGAATGCCCCCGTGTGTAATTATGTATAAGCAATCGAAGATCAGAACGTCCAGCCGACAGTCGCAAAGTATGTAAAATCGTTCCTGTTCTGTCCATCGCCCGGTGATGAGTCATAGCGATCTTCGACGCCAGCCTTGAAAATCATGTTGCTCTCTTCGCTGAGCACATACTCGTACGCGGCCTTTGCGATCGCGCGCATCTCGCCAGCATCATCCAGTGAAGGATACAGATCCACACTCGCAGTGACCTTTGATCTGTCGTCGATCTTGTGTTCGAGGTCGGCACCAAGTAGCGCCTCGGGTGTCCAGTCATCATCCTCGCCACCAAACTCTTTGGAAAGACCGAGGCCAGCACGCAGGTTCACCGAGGTTTTCTCGTTCTTGATAAACTGATATGAAGGACCTGCAAATAGTGACAGTCGCTGATCCCAGTCGGCAAAGCTGTCAATTTCAAGAGACTCCTGCGCGAAGAAACCCCACGGAGAGTCATCAAACTTCCAGTCATTGCGGAGAAGCTGATACAGACGGTTCTCAGACTCATCACCATCATCCTGACCATAGTTGTATGTGAGCTCGAACGTTGTCTTGTAGTCAGTGGTATCGCGTGCTGCATTCAGACCCGCGCGGAAGTTAAAACGCTCGGTATTGCCCGATGCCCCGTTGAGACCGAGATCGATCGAGCCCTTCCAGCCTTCGAGCCAAGGGGTTGAAGGATCAAGTGGCGGCGGCGCTTCGTCCTGAGCAAGTGCGGTCAATGAGAATGCCGCCGAACCCGCTAGAGCGAGCGTGATTGATATATTCCGTGAGAACCTGAGCATGCGAACTCCCCTTCAGTTGGATCATGATGAAACCAGTACACGATAACATGCCGGTAGCCAACCAGTTGCTACTCACCACCAGCAGCGTCGGAGTGTATCCAAATCATGTGATTCTGTGCAGGGCGGGGGTGTCGGTTGGTACGTACAGAAGGCTACCATGACACGTGCCAGCACTCACACTTACCAACGTCAGTTATGCCATTGGAGACAGGAGACTCCTCAACAAAGTGAGTATCACAATCCAGCACGGCGAGTGCGCTGGGATTGTGGGCCGCAATGGTGCGGGCAAATCAACTTTGTTCAAACTGGTTACCGGCGAAAAAACACCTGATTCGGGTGAAGTTGTTCGTGCTCGTGGAAACACAATGGCTGTTGTGGGGCAGGATCCGGTATTCTCGGGTTCAATGACCCTGCTTGAAGAAGCAGCACAAGGGCTCGAAGCGATCCAGGATCTTCAGCAGCGTCTCGATGATCTTTACGAGCAGATCGCAAACATTGATGATGCTGCACCTGATGCTGAGATTGATCGCGATGGCTTGCTTCGTCAGGCGGAGCACGTGCAGCACGAGTTGGAACAACGCGATGGATATGCAACGCAGCATCGCGTCGAGATTGTGCTGCAAGGCGTTGGGTTCACACAGAAAGAGTTCTCATTGCCTGTTGAGGGACTCTCGGGTGGACAGCGGTCGAGGCTGGCGCTTTCCAAGGCGTTGCTTGCCGACCCGGATCTGCTTTTGCTTGACGAGCCAACGAACCACCTCGATATCGAGGGCAGGCAATGGCTTGAGAACTTTCTGAGCACGAAGTTCCAGGGATCGGTGTTATTGATCTCGCATGATCGGTATCTGCTCGATCATTGTGTGCGAAGAATTATCGAAGTTGATAACGGTGGATTGATCGAGTATCCCGGCAGCTACACAAAGATGGTGCAGTTGCGCGCGGAACGCAAGCAGTTGCAGATGCATGCGTATGAGAAACAGCAGGAAAAGTTCGCTCGCGAGAGTGAGTACATTCGCAGATTCAAGGCTGGCCAGCGGGCCCGCCAGGCGAAGGGACGCGAATCTCGCCTGACGCGCGAGATGGAAGAGCAGTCAATCGAACGCCCGCTCGAAGCGAGTGTGCTGCACTTTGTCGCACCACCAGCGCCGCGCTCCGGTGACATTGTTGCGACGTTGAACAATGGATCTGTGTGGTATGATGTGCCAGCAGATGATTCAAATGTTGCACATCGCAGAACGCTTTTTGAACAGTTCAATGTGAAGATCAGTCGTGGCGAGCGTTGGGGAGTGATCGGCGCGAACGGTGCGGGCAAGTCCACACTTGTGCGCTGCCTGCTCGGAGAACAACAACTCGACGAGGGCAACTCCCGCATAGGATCGAATGTCGAGATCGGGCACTACAAGCAGATCGACGCGACCATGGATCTACAGATGACGGTGCGAGAGTATTTGCAGCGCGAGTATCGGCTTGCGCACGACGGGAAGCTGCTGTCCGAGCAGGAAGCGAGCGATCTGGCTGGCGCGTTTCTGTTTTCAGGTCGCGATCAGCAGAAGCCGATGGGAGCGCTTTCGGGTGGCGAACGCAGCAGGGCTCGACTCGCGTCGCTGATGGTTTCTGGCAAGAACCTGCTGGTGCTTGATGAACCGACCAACCATCTGGACATCCCAAGCTGCGAACGACTGGAGCAGGCCCTTCGTCCGACATCGCAGGATGGAAAGTACGATCACACACTTATTCTCATCAGCCATGATCGTGCATTGCTTGATGCGCTCTGCGACCAGCTCATTGTGTTCGAGCACGATGGACGCGTGCGGGTGTTCCACGGGAACTATTCACAGTGGCTGGAATCGAGCGGGCAGCCTGCTGATGCTGGTGTCAACCAAACCAGTCATCAATCGACTCCTAAGCAGACAGCCCAGCCACAGCCTGCAGCAGAGAAACCTAAGGCAAAGCCCAACGGTGAGAGCAAGCGGAACCCACTCAGCTGGATGCGTGACGAGCAGCTCGATGAAAAGATCGAGGAGCTTTCTGCACTTGTCAAATCACTCGACGAGAAGATGTCTGATCCGAAGGTCTATACAGACGCGAGCTTGTGTAAGCAGGTGATTGCCGAGCGGGAAACGGCCAAGGAATCACTGGATCAGCACGAGGCGGAGTGGCTTCGTCGGGCTGACGGTTAATGTGGAATTGCGGTTTCTGGACCAGCAACGACGTTCGATGAAACCGGCAACCTGCTCTACGATCTCCACTTGTGGTTTGCTCCGCACCAAGGGGCACCGATCATATGAAACAGGTGGACTCGAACCGGCCAGAATGCCGATGGAACGGGACATATGCAAAGCCCAGATCAGTTTGTGAATCTCTCCGGCCAACCGGTTCGGATCGAGAATGAATCTGTCCCCACCGGTCGCAGACAGGCAATCCGGATGATGCTGTCGTCGGCAGTTGGTGTAGCTGGCATCGGTCTGCTTTCAGGCTGTTCAACACGCAGCGGGAGCATGACGTACATCCCGGGTGTCTGGAGTTCAAAATCGGCAAGAGAGAACGCGACCGCGGATCCTGTGACGAGTCGATACGTTGATCCCCGCCCACGTGCTGATGTGACACCCGAGATGGGGCTCGCATCTCCATTCCCGATGGCGATGCCGCGATCGTCGTGGACCAAAGAGGGAGTGATCGCACGTCTGGCTGACCCGATGGTTGCGATCGAACGCATCACAGTGCATCACGACGCGATCGATAATGCAGGCTTGCGAACGAAGAACGATGTTGCCCGCCGTCTGAACGCAACCCGCTCGGGGCATCTGGCTCGCGGCTGGGCTGACATTGGGTACCACTACATCATTGACCCAATGGGCAACGTGTGGGAAGGCAGACCTGTTCAGTGGCAGGGTGCGCACGTGAAGGAAGCCAATCCACGCAACCTCGGTGTGATGGTCATGGGCAACTTCATGCACGAGCGTCCATCAACCGAAGCAATGGCATCGCTGGAGCGATTTCTCACGGAATCGATGTCGCGGTATCGCGTGCAAGTCTCGAAGGTCTACACGCACAGAGAACTCGGGCGCACGCTCTGCCCGGGCACAAACCTGCAGAATGTCATGCTTGGTCTCCGCAGTCAGACGGGCGGGCTTTCCCGCGTTCGCGCCTGACCGATCCATATGAAGCTCGGAACACCTGCGCAATCCGATCAGATGGCGTTTGTTCTTGCGCGATCAACGCGCAAGTCCTGCATTTGCATATTCAACATCTGTGCTTTTACATGTGGCATGATGCTTGCGTAGTCGCTGAAACACGATTTTCCGTTTGGAGCGACACGATGACACATATCAATCCCATTGCTGGCGTTCAATCACAATCCCAGACAAATGCCAGTGCGATGGAACTACTCAAACTGCTTCGTGAAGCACGTGCAACACCGAAGGTGGACACGGTTGAGGACAACGCACCGAAGCAAACGGATGAAGCGCATATCTCCGCACGATCACAGCGGCATGCTGCTCCCGCAGCCGAAGCAGGGAAGCCTTCTGTAAACGAGATGGAGCGGTTGCGTTCAATGCTCCTTGGCACATCAACCAGTGAACCGGTTGCGGATCCTGATCGCATGCGGGTACTCGAACTGCTTGGTGGCGACTGAGGATTCAGCCGACGACATCGGGAAGATTTTCAAGGCCCTGTGTCAGAACGCGCGGGCCGTCTTCTGTAATGAGCACATCGTGTTCGTAATGCACGCTGAGTGAGCCGTCAGCAGTGTAGATAGGCCATTCCCCGCGCTTCTGCTTTGTGTGGCCGGTGCCGATCGCGAGCATAGGCTCAACCGCGACAAGCGTTCCCGGCTTGCACTGGCGTGAGCCATCGGGCCATTCACCCATCCAGCCTGGGACAGAGTTTGAGATGTACGGCGGTTGATGGAGGATGCGTCCGTAGCCGTGCCCACCTAGCCCGAGCGTTAAATGGAAGCCGTACTTCTCTTCGACGATGTGCTCAACCCGCTCGGCCCACGCTTTGTATGTGTTATTCGGGTGCAGCTCTTTCACGCCCTCGTGGAGTGATTCCTTGCCAGCATCCATTAACCGCTTTGCCTCGTCGGATGGATACTCACCGATGGCATAGGTCCATGCGGCATCGCCGATCCAGCCCTTGTAGCTCACGCCGATGTCGATGCTGAATAGATCGCCACGCTCCAGAGGCTTTGTGTATGAGCCGGCTGTGCCGTGGACAATGCAGTCGTTCACACTGAGACACGCGTGCGAGGTGAACGGCGGCGTGCGCGGCACGCGATACCCAAGGAAGCAGGATTTGCTTTGCAGATCGGCAAGAGCCTGGGCGACAAGCTTATCCACCTGCGCGAGCGTCATGCCAGCCTTCAGCACTGCTGATACACGTTGGTGTACAAGGACGACTCTCTCTGCAGCTTCTACAGCGAGCGAGACATCGGCTGGTGATGTGACGAGATTGGTCTTTGTCGGGGCACGCATGATTCGATGCCATCATAGGCTGGCAGGCTCTCTATGATGATCCGTGGACACGATCCCGGATAACTCCCCGCTTGCGCAGGACGTTGTGCGTGCGCTATCACAGCAGAGATTCATGCTCGCTGTTGCAGAATCATGCACCGGTGGATTGATCGGCGCGACAATCACAAGTGTGGCGGGCTCGTCTGCGTGCTTTGCAGGCGGATTCATTGTATATGCCAACGAGATGAAGCAACGGGCAATCGGCGTCAGTGCAATGACGCTGGAGCAGCACGGCGCAGTCAGCAGACAGTGCGCGATTGAGATGGCGAATGGTGCACTGGAAGGAGCTCGTGCTGATATCGCGGTAGCAGTGACGGGGATTGCCGGACCTGATGGTGGAACCGAAACGAAACCAGTCGGAACCGTGTGGATCGGACTCGCAAGACACGGCAAGTTGACGAGTGCGCGGCACTTTATTTTTCCGGGAGATCGACAGTCGGTTCGTGTTTTGACCGTGCAGACGGTCCTGCAATGGATACTGGCTCTGGTTTGTGAAAAATCTCCAGCGAATCTCGAATATGAACACCCGACTTCGTGATTGGTAGAGAGGCTGCGCGACGGAGGAACTTACAGCGATGGTGCGCACCGAAACAGGCATGCTCTCAACTCGTCACTCCTTGATTGTGTGCGTTTTGGTACTCCTTGCAAGCGCGATGGGCGCTGCAGGACAGCGTGATCTTCAGAACTTGGAGCAGGAGACGCCGCAGTCCGTTTTTCAGGTCAATGGGGTGCGACCGACGACGATCATCGTTGGATTTACCGAGACACTGCCGGATATTGACACAAGCTGGCCAAGCATGCTGCTGCAACTCCAAGGAGCAGTGGAGGTGCTTGATTCACGATCAGTTGGTCGTTTGCTTGCAACACCGATGCCACGCCAACCAGCAACAACATGGACCGAGGAAACGCAAAGGCTGTGGGTGCTGCATATGCAAAGTGCGCGCAGCGAAATGTGGAAGCGGGTAGAGATCGGGCGCGATCTGAAGGGTGTTCTCCTCGCACGGGATATCGACGGTCCGCGTGATCGACCGATGGCGATTGAACTCGACCGAGAGCGGTTCGCCGAGTTTGCGTGGAACTGGTCACTCTGCAATGTGAATCCTGCCGAATCGGAAGATGTGCAGGGAGGGTCCCCACGGGCACCGCGTCCGGGCGAGGTTGTCACACTTTCTCAACCGCTGTTTCCATCATGGATACACCTGAATGAGGACACGCTGAAGGAGCGTCTCGGCGGTGGAAGGGTGGTTGTGACGGAATCTGCTGCAGTCGATCTTTCAAATGAAGAACTGCTTCTTCGATTGCCGGTCGGGTACACGCCTGACAAGCCCGCTGGATTGATTGTGTGGATTGACGCGGTTGATTATGGCCCGCCTCGAAATGAGCTGTTCAATGCGGCCGATGCGCACAATCTGATCTGCGTGAGTGCTGCAAACTCAGGGAACAATCGACCGTACGCGGACAGATGCCAGCTCACACTCGACGCGGTACAGAACGTGTGCATGCGATTTGCTGTTGACAGGGAACGCATCTACACCGCAGGAATTTCCGGTGGCGCACGCATTGCAACCATTGTGACCCAGTGCTTTCCCGATATCTTTGATGGCAGCGTTGCAGATGTTGCGCTGTCAACATACATGGCATCTTCTGCAGGGAATGGATTGTACTGGCGTGCTGATATCGGCAGACCGTCTCGTCAACTGCTTGCAATGCTGAAGGGGCACCGTATCGCTGGAGTGACAGGCCCTCGTGACGGGAACTACGAATCGATGAAGGCTCGCGAGCGAGACATGAAAAAGGACGGGCTTGATGTTCGTGTCTTTGAGTACGACATGGGACATGAGATGTGTACAGCTGGCCAGTTTCTGACTGCGCTAGAGTGGGTTGAGGAGCCGTTGCGGGAAGAACGAGCGAAGGCAACCGAGGAAGCGACAAAGGCGATGGAGTCATACGAGCAGATGGTCCAGCGCCAGCGGTTTGATCAGGCTATCGCAAATCGGCAACTCATGAAAGTTGTTGAGATTGCGCCGTGGACCGAGGTCGCGTGGAAAGCCTGTGAGATCCTGCTCGAACAGCATCTGGCAAGGTAATCAGTTACAATCCTGCATATGAACGACCTGCTTATGGTCATGTATGCTGTCGCAACTGTGCTGGTCATTGCGCCGCTCGGTATTCTTGTAGGGATATGGATTCGACGGCAGCAGCGGTCAGATGAGGATGGTCATCGTCCATCCATTGTGGTTCGACGGGATGAGATCAGGTAAAGTGTCTCGGGTTCAATAAAGACGGAGTACGCGGTATGCTTGACTGGTGGGGAGATCTTGACTGGAAACTGAGATACGGTGTTGCGCTACTTGTGATGCTTGCTAATCTTATTGCGTTGCTTGGGTTTGGCATTCTCTCGTTTTGGGGATGGGGCATTGGCATAGCACTCCTGCTCTTCGCTGGTCGATCAGATGCAGAAAAGAATGGGTATCACTTCTAGATATTCAGGATGTGTGACTAATCGTGGCGCAGCGCGACAATGGGATCCTGTGCCGCAGCTCTCCGAGCTGGATAGATGCCGAAGATCAAGCCCGTCAGCACGGCAATCACGAACGCGACCATGATTGACCAACCCGTGACGTGTGTCGGAAGCGAGACATCGGGGTCGATGTACTGACGCAGAAACCCGATTCTGGGTAGCTTTGGTACGCCCCAGTCAAGCAAGAGACTGATACTCACGCCGAGGGCAACACCGATCAGTCCGCCAAGCGCTGACAGCACACTGGTCTCCACAATAAACTGCCAGACAATGTGCTTTTTGGTAGCTCCGAGCGCGCGACGGATGCCGATCTCGCGGGTGCGTTCCGTGACTGTCGCGAGCATGATGTTCATAATTCCGATACCACCGATCAGCAGGCTGATACCAGCAATTGTTGCAGAGACGGCCCGCCCTGTGAGCGATGCTTTTCTTGCCTGTTCGAGAAGCTCAAATGGCACAACGAGATCGACATCATCCATCTTTGGATGAGTGACTTCCAGCAAACGCCGAATGCGGCGAGAATCCGGCAGCACGTGATCGCTCGTCGCTGCCTCGACGTATATCTCGTTGACCTCGACCTCAGTGGCTTCGAAGCTGCCCGCGGTCCGACGGACGACGATGTCGTTGTCGATAGATGTGATCGGGATATGCACATCATGATTGAGGTCACGACCGATCAGCGTCGCTCCAGCTCCGCCTGCAAACCCGACAGGCTTTAAAACACCAACAACCGTGAAGGGCTGGTCGTCAATGTGAAGCACTTGCCCAACCGGATCCTCAAACTGAAACAGCTGAGTTGCCACCGCTGCTCCGATCACAGCAACCTGGCGTTCGTTGTCAAGATCATCCTGCACGAGGTAGCGACCTCGCCCCATCTGGAGGCGGGCAACATTGATCAGGTCTGGGGTTGTACCGAAAGCTTGGCTGACGATAATGTTTTCGTTTCGGAGGATCTCGCGCCCTGTCGATTTGACGGGCACGATGTGGGCAGCATCGGGGAAGGCATGGCGGATCGCGGCGAGGTCGTCGCGTGAAAGCCCGAACGAGATCACAAACGACTGATTGCCCATGTTTGGCTGATTTTCCTGTGGTGGCTTCACCGAGCGAATAATGATGTTCCGCGCGCCGAGTGACTCGATCCGCTTGAGCGCTTCGAGTGTCGAGCCCTCACCAATTGACACCATTGCGATGACGGCAGCCACGCCAAAGATGATGCCCAGCGCTGTCAGGATGCTCCTGAGCAGGTGGAGTCTGAGGCTGGTCAGGCCGAGTTTGATCGTCTCATAGATGAATGCCATGGGGACATGAGTTTACGCAGCAGAGTGCGGCGATATTCCGCACGACAGGCTGTCACAACAGGCTTGGCTCACAAGCAGAACCCATAGAAAAAACTCACCCACAGCAACTGCTGTGGGTGAGGGAGTGTGATTGGGATATCTTCGAGGTTGAATTATGGGCAACCGTTCGCGTAGGCGTTGCCGAAGCAGATGTAGTCAAACACATTGAGTGTGCCGTTGTTGTCGCAGTCGGCGTAGGTATGGCCGATTGAATAGGCGTTACCGAAGCAAATGTAATCGAACACATTGAGCGTGCCGTTCGCATCACAATCGGGATAGCAGAGCGCTGGCACGATGGAGAAGTTTGTGTTTGAGATGTCAAAGAAGATGTTGTTCGAAGCTTTCACCTTGATGCGTGCGGTGTTTGTGGAGATATTGGGCATCGTCACCTCCTGCAAGCCATCGTTCGGAGTGCTTGCGAGCAGGAGCGTTGGGAATGTCACACCACCGTCTGTCGAGAGATAGATATCGACATTGGTCGCGTTCACGGGCGAAACATTGGTGTTGGCGACTGACCATGTGACCAACGTGGTGCCCGACTGCGTGGCGCTGGAGTTCGGGTTTGTGACCACGAACGGTCCTGCCGATGATGTGACAATGTGATTGACGTCAGCCGAAGCTGTGCCACCACCAGCAGGGTTGTTGTCACGGACAACAACGCGCATCTTCATGGTGCGGTTGAGCTGGGGCAGTTTCTCACCGATCATGGTTGTGTTGTTCAGAAGCTGCTGAAGTTTGGGGATGATGCGTGTTGGATCGGTGGTTGGATCGAATGCGCGGAACAGTGGGCTTGATCCATTATCGGGTAATGTTGCGTTCTGTGTAGGACCTGTGTCCCGACCCTCCCACGAGTATGTGAGCGTGTCCCCATCAGGATCATTTGCGACAGCCGTCAGTTCGAAGGGCGTTCCAATTGGTATCGTGTAGGATGTGAGCGGGCTGACCACCGGTGTGTTGTTGCCGGTTGCGGTGGGGGTCGCACATGAGTTGCCCGTTGAACCGATGAATGACTTGACTTCATCAATATTAATGTAGCCGAACATATCATCTGAGTGGCTCTGCAGGTTATTCTGTGAGCCGCACAACCCAGCGTACCCCATGATGGTGCTGCCTGAGCCTGGCTCTGTGAGTTTGCTTGCGGGGCCTGCACCGCCACATGTTGAGCCGCCATTAAAGTTGTGGTTTGCGCTGAACTGATGGCCCATCTCATGCGCAACGTAGTCAACCCAATAGGGGTCGCCAGTCGGCGGGGTATAGCACGATGCACCCTGAGCCTTCGCGCTGGTGCAGACACATCCGAGGGATGCGATGCCACCACTGTTTGAGTTGCCGAGTGCGTGTCCGACATCGTAGTTTGCTGATCCGATCGGATTGAGTGCACCAGCGTTCGCATTGAGCATCTGTGACGGGTTGTTGTTATTGAATGGGTCGGTTGAGGCGTTCGTGTACACAACGAGATTGTTGTTTGCTGCGAGCATCAGTCGAACAGCAAAGTCGCGTTCATAGATACCTGTGATTCGGTTCACACCCGTGACGATACCGTTCAGTGCGTTCGTTGCATTTCCGTAGTAGCTGGTAAACTCACCCGTGCATGCCATTGCAACGACATACGTGCGGAGCACGACAAGCGGAGCATCATTTGGATCCTCGGATCCGCTCCAGTCCGGCTGTGCTGCTGGATCAGAGTTCACGAGGCACTGCATCGGATTTGCCGGGGTCAGATCATTTCGGTAGTACGACGCGTAGTGCGTTGTGTCATCGCGTGACACGGGATCGACATACCACGAGTTGCCTCCTGGCGCGAGCACTTGTGCGTGGAACCCGAGAGGCGTGATGTCCATACGGAGCTTTGCTGCGCCGTTGGTGACGCTTCTGCCCACAAATGTGTGTGTGTCGGGCAGTTGTGCAGCAAGCCCTGGTTGCATGACCGGTGATTCAACAATGCGGAACGCGTCGAGACGCCCCGTTGGATCTGGAATCACAATGAGCAGTTTCTCGTCTTCGGGCATGCCGACTGTCTCAAGCGGCGCTTTTGCGAGATGATCACGCATGACCTGCACGTCGAGCGATAACGCTGCATATGCATCGGGTCTGATCCACGCATCGGCTGCGAGCACATCGCCCGGCATGGTCGGGAGCACTGTCCACGCGCCAGATTGTGCAGATGCAAACGATGTGGTGAGAAGGCAGCACAGTGCAGACAGCGAAGCAGCGGTCCTCTTCATTGGGGTGGTTCCTTGTATGTGAATGCGCAACAGATCGACAAAGGGACAGGTATCCAGACTGCCCGACCCACTATACAACCATTCGGCTTGCGCTAGCCACTGTTCCGACTCGAATACGAAAAGTTGCGTGGCAACCATATCTCAGCAGACTGACAACGTATCACAGAGGCTGGTTATAGGTACTAGGTACTTCGACGCTCAGTGACTCAGGATCAGTTGTCAGGGGAGGTCGAGAGTTTTTCTATCTGCAAATCCATGCGCGATAGTTCCGTCACGAGGAACTCACGGTATTGCTGGGCAGCTTTCAGTCGAGTACCAACAGGCAGGCCAGCTTCGGGGTCGGACGCACCTGCCATATCAACAGAGGTGGCATAGTCCTTTACTTCAGGCCAGATGCCAGTCGTCACGTGTGCGAGCACTGCTTCGTATGCTCTTGACAACTGGGGATCGGCGCGCTGGGTGACAAGTTCGGCCGCGGTCGCATTCGCACGTATTGGCGAATCATCAGAGATCACGTCGAAGCGTTCGCGGGCATTTCTCATCAGAATCTGGTGCTCTTCAGTGAGTGGAACCGCAAACCCAGGCGAGGGATCAACGCCCCAGGTCGGATCGCCATCTCGTTTCTGTACAGTGCGCCCCGACGGCAGGTAGTACAACTGCTCGGTCAGTTTGATCTCGCCCTTCTCACTCGGCAGCAGGTACATGCCCTGCACACTGCCTTTGCCGAATGTACGTTCACCGACTGCGATTGCGCGCTTTGATTCAACCAGTGTCCCTGAAAGAATCTCCGAGGCAGACGCGCTTTGGCCGTCAATCAGCACTGCAATCGGTGCAGTGCTTGGAATGATGTGACCTTCGCGCGCCCGAAACGTTTCCTCTGCAAAGCCACGTCCCTTGGTTGAGAGTATCGTTCCACGATCCAGAAAGTCGTCCGCAACCGCAACAGCTTCGTCGAGAATACCGCCGGGATTGGAGCGAAGATCGATGATAAGCCCGCGAATCTCGCCGTATGTGTTCGTTGCCGCTTCAAGCGCATCGCGCAGTTCGACTGATGTTGTGGGGTTAAACTGGGTGATACGGATATACGCGATGTTGTTTACTGGATCGAGCATGTAGCGCCACGCAGAATCGCTGCCTTCGCGGATAATCCCTTTGACTGTTTGGGTTGTTATCTCTGCGCGTGTGATGGTAATAGGAAGCTGGTCACCCTTGCGGTTGACTATGATCGTGATGTTAGTTCCTGGCGCGCCTGTCAGATGTGCTGCTGCATCATCAAGCGTCATGCCCTTTGTGTCGGCATCGTCTATTCTGACGATCTCGTCGCCCGCCCGCACGCCCGCCTTGAGTGCTGGAGACTCATCAAGCGGGGTCACAACGGTCAGCACTCCATCGATCAGTTCGACCGATACTCCGATACCAACATATTCACCGAGCATCGCCTTGTGGAACTCGGACGTGTCGGTCTGCTCAACGAAGAACGAGTACGGATCGTCCAAAGCAGCGATCATGCCAGCGACCGCCCCCATCTGCAACCTTTGATCATCAACTTCCCTGACAAAGCGATCCTTGATAAGCATGCGTGCCTGCAGGATCGGATCGGCAAATGCTGTCTGGCGCGTTCGAATGTACAGTGATGCAACAGACGCGAGTACGGCTACACCTAGCAATATCAGCAGCAGGAGTCGCACGACGAGGGATGCGGTCGAATCTCGCATAACTTTTCTTTCTGAACTCATACCCAAGCGTATGGTGATCTTCGCGGGTTTGCATCTACACTTTGTGCGTGGGACAACCTCGCACAGAACGTACAGGAATCGATGTCCAGCGGGAGCGTGTGGTCTTGGCAGCTGTCAGATTGCCGGACTCACACCATGACCCCGAGGATCCCTTCGGTGAACTCTCCGCGCTTGCTCAGCAGGCCGGCGCGATCGTTGTGGCTGAGTTGGAGCAATCGCTCGACCGCCCCAACGCGGGCACATACATGGGATCGGGCAAGGTCAACGAACTGAAGCAACTGGCCGAACTCCAGAACGCCTCGACGATCATCTTCGATCACGACCTCTCACCCCGGCAGATCAGCAACATTGAGCAGATCACCGGGAAGAAGGTGCTCGACCGCAACGAGCTGATTCTCGACATCTTTGCCAGTCGCGCAACGACACACGAGGCGCGGATCCAGGTCGAACTTGCACAGCTTGAGTACACATATCCACGGCTGCGCGCCATGTGGACCCACCTTGAACGCATTGTCGGCGCTGGCGGGATGGCTGGCATTGGCACGCGCGGACCGGGTGAGCAGCAACTCGAAATCGACCGGCGTCTTGTGCAGCAGCGCAGACTTCGACTCGAGCGCGAGCTTGAAACGATCCACGATCGGAAGCGCAGGCAGGTCAAATCTCGGCGAGCGACAAACTTCACAGTTGGTCTGGTCGGGTACACAAACGCAGGCAAGAGCACACTTTTCAACAGTCTGACTGCTGGCGGCGCATACGCGGATGATCGACTGTTTGCGACGCTGATGACGCGCACGCGCACATGGGATCTCGGAGCGTCCGTATCCGGCGGTGGAAATGCTGAGGTGATGCTGAGCGATACCGTCGGATTTGTGCGTGATCTTCCGCACGATCTTGTTGCTTCGTTCCGATCGACACTTGAGGAAGCGACCCATGCGGATCTGCTGCTGGTTGTGCTTGACGTGTCGGACCATCGTGCCGAGCAGCAGTTGCGCACCGTCATGACAACCCTGGACGAACTCTTCGAGGATGTTGCCAGATCAGAGGAACGTCGTGGCGAGGAGTGGCACATGCCAAAGCGCGTGGTGCTGCTGAACAAAGCGGACAAGCTCAAATCAAACGAGGATGTGCTTGTGTGGCAGAGCAGGGTGCCCGATTCGATCGTGATCTCTGCGTTGACCGACGAGTCCGGGAGACTTCTGATCGGACACGATGATCTTGTGGAGCATGTGCGCCACGAATCGATCGGCCGGGTCGAAGATCTCATCATTACGCTCCCCATGCGCGACGCGAAAACCATTCACGCGATTGAGACCGCTGCCGAGGTGACCGATCGTGTCTATCAGGACGATTGCGTGCAGTTGTTCGCACGGATGAGCGCCAGCCAAGTGGAGAAGTTCCGTTCCGGCAGTCCCACGATGCGGGTTGAGCGAGCGAACGAGGCAGTGTGACGGACAAATGTGGAAAACCCCGCACGGTGGACAGTGGAGCCTATGGCGCAGATACTTTGGGCCCGGTTTGTCCTGTGTGGATGGGCTGGAAACGCCACCTTAGCTCAGTTGGTAGAGCGGAGCTTTCGTAAAGCTCAGGTCGCTGGTTCAAGTCCAGTAGGTGGCTTTGCTTCACATCTGTCGCTTGCGTCAGATTCCCCAAGCTATCGCGATTTTCGACAGTCGAATCTCGTGTTGACTTCCTCGATCTGCCGATACCATCGGCTGTGAACATGACTGTCTATCTCAACGGCTCGTTTCTTCCCGCTGCCGAAGCCAAAGTGGGGGTCTTTGATCGCGGTTTCCTGCTTGGGGACGGCGTCTACGAGGGTGTCCGTGCGTTCTCCGGCGTGCCTATGTGGACTGATCGGCACGTGGCGAGAATGAAGGACGGGCTGTATCAGGCTGGGATCAAGGCTGATCCGAGCGATCTCGTTGAGGTCAGCCGCAAACTGCTTCGGCTGAACGGTCTGCCTGACGCGTTCCTGTACTGGCAGATCACGCGAGGCGAACCAAGCTCAAGCCAACCGGTGCGTTCCCGCATTCCCGCTGGCGACATGAAGCCGACCGTCTTTGCCTACGCGTCGCGTACGCGGCCGGTTGCATACTACAGGCAGACCGTGCCAACGGTGAAAGCATCGGTCATGCAGGACATCCGATGGCTGCGTGGCAGATTGAAATCAACATCGCTGCTGGGCAATGTGCTCTCTGCACTCCATGCCAACGAGCATGATGCGAGTGAGGCCATCATGCTTCGCGATGGGTTTGTTGCTGAAGCGTGCGCGTGCAATGTGATTCTGGCACTCCCCACAGCAAGTGGCAGCACAGAACTTGTCACACCCTCGCTCGAGAGCGCACCAATCCTTGCTGGCATCACGCGCGAGCGGATCTGTGAACTCGATCCATCGATTGCGCAAAGGCCTGTGCGTGAGGAAGAACTCCAGCATGCGACCGAGGTTATTCTGACAGGGACAAACGCAACCGTTACAGCTGTGACACATCTCGATGACAAGCCAATCGGAACAGGACAGGCTGGGCCGCACGCGCGCAGGCTTCTGACACTCTACATGGACGCGATAGATCAGGCAGCATCACAGTCGGAGCCCGCACTTCCTTTGAATGGCATAGCCGAGCCGAAGCAGCCTCTTATGACTCGCGGCGTGGGCTGCTGATGACAACAGGCAACACAGCTTCATTTGCTGGAAAACGTGTCACTGTCATGGGGCTCGGTAGGTTTGGAGGCGGCGTTGCTGTCACACGGTGGCTTGCCAAGCAGGGCGCAGCTGTAACTGTCAGCGATGCTGCAAGCGAAGAACAACTCAAAGACAGCATTTCACAACTCGATGACTGCATCGCAAACGGCTCTGTGCGTCTGGCACTCGGGAGTCACAAGGAACAACATTTCGCAGAGGCTGATTTTGTCGTTGCGAATCCTGCGGTACCAAAGCCGTGGGAGAACCGGTTCCTGGGCCATGCCCGTCAGCACGGCGTTTCTGTAACAACCGAGATTCGGTTGCTTGCTGAGATCATTCCGGATGGTGTGACGACCATTGGCATCACCGGGAGCGCGGGCAAGAGCACAACCAGCGCCATGATTGCGCACGCTTTGCGATCGCAATACAAGGAAACCGCTAAGGCTGTCTGGTTCGGCGGGAATATCGGAGGCTCGCTGCTTGATGATGCGGCGCGCATGAAACCGGGTGATGTTGTTGTGCTGGAGCTTTCCAGCGCGATGCTCTACTGGCTCAGCGGCAGCAGCTTTGACGACGGAACAGCGGTTTCAACCGAAGCCGAGTGGCGTCCCGATATCGGCGTGCTGACATCCATCGCGCCGAACCACATCGACTGGCACGGCTCACTATCGCATTACGTGCGATCAAAGTCCCAGATTGGGCATGCAACACAGCGAGTTCATGCGATGGACACACCAACAACGCGAGAATGTTTGGCTGCTTGCGATCGTGCTCGATATGTCTCCCAACAGGATGTCGATGTTGTTCCTGTTGATCTGCTGCATGTGCCGGGCGAACACAATCGAGCCAATGCAATGCTCGCAGCAACTGTTGTAGCCGGTGTGACCGAGTGCGGTGTCAGTGAAGCTTTGCAATCACTTTCGTACTTTTCGGGGCTCGCCGATCGATTGCAACGGATTGATGCGCCCGGCGGTATCGTCGCGTACAACGACTCCAAATCGACAACGCCTGAAGCAACCGTGCTCGCTGTGCAGGCTGTAAAGCAGTCGCATCCTGATGCGATGGTTCATCTTATTGCGGGTGGATACGACAAAGGGGTATCACTCGATGCGATTGCTGCCCTTGCAATCGATGGTGAGATCGACGAGCTGTATCCGATCGGGACGACAGGCAGCGTGCTTGCAGACAACGTGTCGTGCAAAGACTTTGGCACGCTTGAGAATGCGGTCAGCGCAGCCTTTGAACAGATGCAGCCGTCTGATGTGTTGCTACTGAGCCCGGGCTGCGCATCTTGGGACCAGTTCGACGACTATCGCCAGCGCGGACAACGATTCATCGAACTGGTACAGCAGCGTGTGCCAGAATCTGCGAATACACTTCGCGCGTGAAGCAACACAAGAAACCAACAGTTGTAGTATTGCTTGTTCTTGTCAGCGCTGTGTCGTGCACCCGCACGCAGGAACAGCCATCGCAAGAAACACCCTTGCAAACCACCGAACAGGTTCAGCAAACAGCTGAGCAACCCAATAAACCAGATCAGAACACGATGGTTGCGCCAGAACAGATTATCAAGCCCGAGCCTGCTGTTTCGCAAGACAGCATTGAAGCGTTCCCGGGTGTCTATGTGAATCGTGAGCAGAGGTATGTTGAGTTTGACGGCGAGATCGCGATCGATGCGCATCATCTTCGGCCCGGTGTTCGTGTGCCGCCCAAGCCCACCCACGAACACGTTGCAGTTTCCGCAGACAAGCCAATCGTGTACCTTGAACTCATCGCGTGCTCGACAGGCACAAAGGATCATGAGTCGATCGTCTCGACAGATATCCAGCCGTCACACATCCACGCGGCTCTCCTCATGATTGGCGCTGAATCGGGCACTCCTGGCACATTCCGGTGGGAGGGTCGCGAGGTTTTTCCGGTTGATCCAACCGGCGGTGGTCTGTGTGTAGCGGTTGTCTTTGCTGATAGCACAGTCCTCGATGTACGTGACATGATCCTCGATGTGAGAACCGGCGAGACAATGCATAAGACCAAGCCTGACACAGCTTGGGTCTTTGCTGGCTCGAAGTTTGTTGAGCACAATGGTCGGGAGGTCTATGCGTCAGATGGTACAGGCATCATCGTCGGGCTTGCAACATTCGGAACTGAATTGGCTGGGTATGCTCAGACCTTCAGTCACGAAAGCGAAGCAGAAACACCTGTTTGGATCGCCGACGCTGCAAGCACGCCGGAAGTCGGTTCACACGTGCGTGTTCGATTGTCATTGATGCGGTAAGACTATTCAGGGCTGTGCACCGATTGTGGTGAGATCATTGTCTTGTAGAGAACATCGTCTTCACCATTTCCTGTACGAACTTCAACTTCGACAGGTCGGCCACGATGGAATCCAAGATCTTCGAGCGCCTGGTACAGATCGTCAAGTGACATAACGCGACGATCGCCAGCACGCTGGATCACCATGCCGTTCTGGAATCCATCATCGCTTGCTTGAGAGCCTCGGCCTGCGCTATAAACCCGTGGTGGTGAGTCCTGGAAATCCTCATAGAAGGACAAGCCATACGCATTGAGCGAGAGCACCGCTGCTGGGAACGTGCCCAGTACAAGCGGGAGGTTGAGAAACTCCAGACCATTGTCCGTTGTTCGTGCAACCTCGACCATGACCTCAACGCCTGGTCGTGTCGATGTAACGACAGATCGGAGCGCTTCCATTGAGGTGGTCGGTTGCCCATCGATCGAAAGCACGACATCGCCGCGCCAAATACCAGCGGCGTCGGCTGCCGAGTGATCATTGACCGATCCTACAACGACACCGAGCACGGCTTCTCCAGAGTCGGCATTGTGGATTGCGACCGGATTGCGTTCGAGTGTGACACCGAGGAATCCACGATCAACGCTTCCGTTCTCGATAAACTGCTCGACAACATTCTCGATTGTTCGCAGCGGGATAGCAAAGCTGATCCCCGCTGATTGCCCCGACTCTGTCGTGCCAGTAGTGTCACTCCCTGTTGCAATTGCAACGGTCATTCCGACCACGTTGCCACGCACGTCAATGAGTGGGCCGCCAGAGTTCCCGGGGTTGACTGCAGCATCGGTCTGGATGAAGTTTGAAAAACCCGAGCCAACGACACCAGGCGCATTCCTCCCAAGCCCGGAGATGATGCCTTCAGACATGGAGAATCTGAATCCGAACGGAGAACCAAAGACATAGACGCGATCACCTTGATGTATCACCTCGCCTGTGGCTCTGTTCGCAGGAAAGAGGGTTCTGCTCCGATCAAGTTTCAGTACCGCAACGTCGGTGAAATCATCAGCTCCAATGATGCTTGCAGTTGTACTTGTGCCATCTGAAAAATGCACACGAGCGCCGCGAGAATCCCGCACCACATGCGCGTTTGTCACGATATGGCCATCTGTGTCGTACACCCAGCCCGAACCACTCGAACTGCTCACTCGCCCGCGGCGAGCTTCAATATGGACGACAGATGGTCTGGCAACCTGTGCCACTGCCTGTGTCGCTTTGTTGATCTGTGTGAGGATGTCGTTCTGACGGAGTTCCTGTCTGGCAAGTTTGATATCGACTTCGGTCTGGGCGTTTCCAATCTCGCGAAGAATGGTTGGAGCGGCAAAGAGCGTGGCAGCGATCGCAAGCAGAACAACTATCGCTGGCACTGGAGATCCGATTCGTCGCACGGGTGCTGCTCCTTCCGCTGGCGAATCAGACATGTTCATAGTGTCTGATTCGGCTTATCACAACACCGGGGTCAGTGTGGTCCCGGTATCTTGACCGATTTTCGCGGTGCAATGCAAGCGTCACACCATTGATTGATTCGCGAAAGCCGGTCTGCCCTTCCATGTTGAACGCATTTATCGGGAAGTTGGTTCCATATTCGGGAGATGGGCGGTTTCAGATGTTCGAGTTTGGCCCTGCTCGAACAACTCACGTTCGCCATCTTTCATCCGATAAGCCTTTGCCCCAATATCCCTGCGCTCGACTCGTGACGCCCATTCTCTGGCGGTACGGATGACCTCGGCACCAAGGTCAGATCGCACGCCAACGAAACCGGGTACATTCGCAGTTAGACCGAGCATGTCATGCGCCACAAGAATCTGACCGTGACACGATGGACCTGCGCCAATGCCGATGACTGGAACAGTTGTTTCTCTCACGATGCGCGCTGCCACCTCATCAGGCACTGCCTCGACAAGCAGCAAAGCAGCGCCTGCTTGCTCAAGTGCGATGGCGTCTCGCACGATCTGGTGCGCTTCTGCTGCTGTTTTCCCAGCAGCCATATACCCACCCCGGAGTGCAGCACGCTGGGGATGCATGCCGATGTGCGCGCAGACAGGTATTCCCGCTCGAGTCATGGCTTGCACAACAGGTACAAAGCTCGCATCTGCTTCCAGTTTCACAATGTCAGCCATTCCTTCGGTCATGAACCGGCCAGCATTGTGCAGGGCCTGCGCTGTATCCATGTGATACGAGAGGAACGGAAGATCCGCCATAATCAAAGCATGAGGTGCGCCACGACGGACACCTGCAGTGAGCGCGATCAACACATCCATTGGCATGTCGATCGTGCGAGGAAGCCCGAGCACAACCTGGGCCGCCGAATCGCCAACAAGCATCACTGGCACACCACCTTGTTCGAAAAGCGCAGCCAGTGTTGCGTCATAGACGGAGACACACGCGAAGGGCGTACCTGCCTCCTTCATTGCACGCACAGATCGCAGTGTTACTCGCTCGCGACGTGCTGCGACACCAGCGTGTGGTGTACCGCTGCACGCATTTGCTTCGGGGTGCGATGGAAGAATCGATGAGCCGTTTGGAGACATCGTTGCCATTGTAGGACTTCAGATGTCCGGGTTCTGTTTGAGGTGACAGATGCTGGGTTACTTCAACAGGCCGTCATGGCGTGCCATCAGTCGGAGCATGTCGACACAGCGGGCCGCGTATCCAGCCTCGTTGTCATACCACGAAACCAGCTTAAAGAACCGGTCGGACAGTTGAATGCATGCACCGGCATCGTAGATGCTCGACCGATGATCGCCGACAAAGTCGCTGGAAACGACCTGATCCTCGGTATACCCAAGAACACCCGCCATCTGGTTCTCGCTCGCCTGCTTCATCGCAGCGTGAATCTGATCGAGCGATGTCGATTTGGTCGTTCGAATCGTCAGATCAACACATGAAACATCGGCTGTCGGGACACGGAAAGACATGCCTGTCAGCTTGCCTTTGAGTTCCGGCAGGCAGAGTGCAACTGCCTTAGCAGCACCGGTACTTGCTGGGATGATGTTCATATATGCGTTGCGGCCGCCGCGCCAGTCCTTCCTGCTCGGGCCATCCTGGGTCGGCTGGGTTGCGGTGACTGCATGGATGGTCGTCATCAGACCTTCTTCGATCCCGAAGTTGTCGTTGACAACCTTTGCGACCGGCGCGAGGCAGTTGGTTGTGCAACTCGCATTGGATATGACTGTGTGAGATTTCGGATCAAACTTGTCCTCATTTACCTTATAGACAAACGTGGGAACAGAATCGGGCGACTTTGTTGGCGCACTGATAATGACGCGCTTGATTCCGCCAGCAAGATGCTTGCCCGCATCGTCCTTCGTAGTAAACAGACCTGTTGACTCAAGGACGTAGTCGACAGCGTGGTTGTTCCATGGGATCTCTGCGGGGTTCTTGATGGCATAGGTGTGGGTGAGTTCACCATCAAGACTGAACGAGTCATCTGTCGTCGCGACCTTGGTTCCAAATGTGCCATGCATCGTGTCGTACTTGAGGAGGTACGCGAGGTTGTCAGCTGGGACGAGATCGTTGACTGCGACAACCTGCAATGATGGGTCTGCCTTGGCGATGCGATACACAAGCCGGCCGATTCTGCCGAAGCCATTGATACCGATGCGGATGGGGCTGTTGGGCACCTTGTTTCTCCTCGAAAAAGCATGACACGCCACAGAATGAATGACCTGAAGCGAGGATAGGTCGATCATGCTCAAAAGCGAAGAAAAGACAACGATCAGACCGGTGACAGCACCTCAATCGTGTATCCCCAGCGGGGTGGGTCCATCTCATCGCCCCATTCGGTGATTGCTGCCAATCGCCTAAACCCGACTTTGTGCATGAGCGTGTCCCATTGGGTTCTGTCATATGTGCGGAGTGTGTATCTGGATTCGATCTGCTGCGTCGTCTTTGGCGTAGTCACGGTCATGATGCTGCAGACGATTTCGGTGCGGGTATTCGGGTCTTCCGGCGGGAGATACTGCACCGCTTGATCGACATGGACGTGGCCTCGGCGGGCATGCCAGACATCCTCCGTCTCTCGTTCATGGACATAATCCGTGATGCTGACACCCACGACATAAATACCGCCTCTTTTCAGTACGCGCCGGGTGCATTCAAAGTGTGCGAGCATTGCATCGTCAGTTTCCAGATGACGGATGGTGTTGATCGTGTTGAAAGACATGTCGATGGAGTTCGCTTTGACAGGGGGTGTGAATGACACCATGTCACCCACAAACAGGCTGCTCGTCCCAGCTCCTTTTCCAGTAGGAATCCGACGCTGGGCGTACTCGATCATGTCACTGCTCGTGTCGAACCCGACAACATTGATTCCCCGACCGGCAGCGACACGCAAATACCTTCCTGTGCCGCAGGCAGGCTCCAGCCACGTAACATCGCCCGATGTCCGAGCAAACTTCTGGCAGATGCGTTCGAGCCCGTTTACCTCGTTTGCAGTTCCCGGCGTGTGCAGGATGTCGAAGACGTGCGGGTCTGCATAGAAGCTCTGCACGAGCACTTCGGGAGATTGTGGTGTATCAGGCGCGAACGGTTGATCCATCGGCAATGATATGTGGCCAATGGTGGCGCTATGCGATTGTCTCAGAGGAGGAAACAGATGTTGTCAACAGGTGAAGTGCGAGGTGTTCTTGTCGCGAACGGGGTTCGTGCGTCTGTGGATGGACTTCTCAGGTACCTGACAGGGTTCCACGACTCCAACCGCACCGCTCAGGCACAGAATCTGCCGAACCACGTTGCATGGCATCTTGGGCATTGCGCTCTCTATATGCACGTCGCCCGTCGAGCATTGGATGAAACACCCGTGCCGGAGCAGGACTTCAGCAAGGAGCTTCCACGACAACAAGACCTGTTCTGCACCGAAGATATCTGCTTCGGTTCAGTTCCTGTGGATGATCCCGATCGTTTCCCGGTGCTTGATCGATGTGTTGCAGTGTTCCGTGCTTCGGGGGACAGTCTTGCAATGGGGTTTGAGCAGGCAAGCCGGGATTTACTTGATCGCACAACATCATGGGGATCGGTGAAGTCTCTCACCTTCGCTGAACTTGGGCTGCGTATGGCGTTTCACAATGGTACGCACACTGGGCAGATCATCGATCTTCGACGTGCATTGGGGTTTGACAAGGTGATCGTACCAAAGTCATCATGACGTTTGTAACTGCTTGCTCAGCACAACACTCACATAGTTAGTCACAGGCCAGTCAACCGTATCAACTTGTTGATACTGTCGTCGTTTGTAGTACGCAATGAGATGGTGCGCATGCTCTGCTGTGTCACACGCGATGTGTGACATGTTTAGTGACTGGACTGTGTTCTCTATATAGTCCATGAGCGCTCGACCAACACCTGTGCGCTGGAGAGATGGCTCTACTGCAAACTGTCCAAACCGTGCTATACCTGGCTTGGTGTAGTATTTGCAATGACTCTGCTCGGTCAATGTGTACAGCGTGATCGTGCCAACGACTATGTGCTTGAGTTCGGCAACAAAGCAGTGTGCGTTCGGAGCAAAGCATCGTCTTCGAGTCACATCAACCGATTGATGGCTGGCCAGGTATTGCAAGCCGCTTGCTGCAAGCGGCGCATACGCACGATGGAGCAGTTCGGTTAGATCCTCAAGAGAGTCGTCCGGTGTCAACTTACGCACGTGAGTGACCGATCCGGGCAAGACATGATCGGGTTGTGTTTGGCTTTTATGGCTGTCCATTGTCATTCCGCCAATCGTTCTCTCATTTTTCTGACGGGACGCAGCGGTGTGCTCATCAGCATATTGATTGTTTGTGTGAGAAACCCGCTTGAGGTGCGCTGTTTAATCGCTCGCGCGAGTGATTTGATCCAAACCGACCTATGACAAGGAGATGCTGGCATGTTGGGGACCTCAAACCTTCGTTCACAAAGTAAACTCATGCAGTATGGAGTTGCGGTTTCATTGCTCGGCTCCATCGCACTTTCCCAATCAGCCACTGGTCAGGCTGTGTTTGTCACCGAGACAACCGGGCCTGTTGCAGTGTCAGGTGCAAGAAGCGGTGGAGGTGTTGGGGGCTCTGTTGGTGCGGCGGCTGTCAAGGACTATGGCAAACTTCTGAATCTGACTGATGATCAGAAAGAGATGCTTGAGGCACTCCATGAAGGGTACAGAGCTACATATCTTGAAACCTCTCGCGCACAGGCGAGCGAGATACGCGAAGTGCTCTCTGGTTTTAATGAGTCTCACGACATGTCGATTATCCAGGACGACATTCCAGCCATCCGCCAAAGGTATGGCAATGAGATCACTGCAAACGAAGAGGCATTCTTTGAAGACCTCAAGCTGCTACTGAGCGACGAGCAACTCGAGCTCTTTCCGCGTGTGGAGCGCCATCGTCGGCGTGATACACTGCTGCGCCGAGGGTTTCTGAGCGGCGAGTCAGTCGACTTGATTGACATCGTCAACGATATGGAGCTTTCCGATGGGTTGCGTGAGACGATCAATCCTGAACTCGACAGGTATGAAATGGATATCGATCGGGCACTGCTTGAGAAGAAGGCACTGACCGATGATGGCGAATCGCAATCAGGCGTTCTGATGTTCAACTTTGAGGATGAAGAAGTTCAAGAGCGTGTTGCAAAGACGCGTGAAGCATCGGTTCGTATTCGCAACTTGAATGAAAGCTTTGCACGCAAGGTAAAGCTCCTGCTTCCTGAAGCAGAAGCGGCGAAGTTTACTCATGCATTTGATGTCGCAGCGTTTCCGGATGTGTACAGCCCAACGCACGCATCAAAGTGTCTTGATACGGCACAGGGATTTGCCGATCTGACGACGGATCAGGCTGAACAGATCGCCGTGATCCGTGAGAGTTACGAACGCGAAGCGAGCGCAATCCATGAGCGCTGGGCGCGTGCAAAGCGATCGCAGGAAGAGGATGGCAACCGCGGTGGATTCCTCGCTGCAGGCGGTGGGCAGGTCATCATTGCGATGCGCACCGATAATGAAGAGGAGGTAACCGATCCTGTTGAGGTTGAGCGAAAAGCAAAGCGAGAACTCGACACGCGGACGAACCAGAAACTGGCCTCAGTCCTGACGACCGATCAGCAAGCCAAACTGCCTGAAGCGCCAAAGCAGCACGAGGGTGGCGAGACCTTTATCTCCTCAGATGGGGTTGGGTTCTCGTTTGAACGTACCGTCGAGATTCGTTCCGACGGTGATGGTCGGTGACCGATGACCCGGGAACGCACCGAACCAACGGCCTGCACTATTTATGAGTTCTGAAACCACCAGCCCTCGAATCGGAAAAACCGACGGGGGCTGGTTTGTGTTTAGTTCGGCTTGCTCGGTTGTGGTGCGAGGTTCTGCTACAGTGTGCCATCACACGCAAACGATCGAGCTGTACACTGGGTTGTGAGAGCACCTGTCGAGAAGAGGATACCTGGAATGACACGCATATTTGAACGCATTCTTCGCTCAGCATCTGTTGTTGCACAAGGGCAAAGAGGTATCACTTGGCTTGTGATGCTTCTGATTGCACTTGCATCGATGAGCATTGCGCCATGTGACGCGTCAGCACAAAGCATGGATGAAGAGATTGCCCGTGAGATGGTCGAAGGTGCAGAAAACATGTTTGAAGACATGGAATCTGCCGGCGTAGGTGTGTTTGAGAACCGCAGCGCTGTTATCAAGCGTCGCAGTCTGGACAGAATCAGCAGGATTCTAGATCTTGATAAATCACAGTTGGATTCTGTACAACTGATGTATCAAGGGTACAGGGCAGACATCCGCGTTTACACTTCGAAGCTTGCGGAGATCATGAAACAGGGAACCACTCTGATGAATGAAGTGCGCGAGGGAATGCAGACTGGCGAGATTGATCAGAAAACACTACAGGAAAAGCAGCGTGCATTTGCGAAGGGGATGGTGGAAACGAACAAAGAGTTTTGGGATAAATCTGAAGCACTCGAAAAACAGTTTCTATCTGATATCGAGCTGTTGTTGACAGAAGCGCAACTAAAAAAAATGGATCGCGTTCGCATGTTTCGCAGGCGTGACAAGGGATCCGATCAGATGCTTGTATCCGGCTCGACGGTAGATCTGTATGACGTCCTGAAGGGGATTGATGTTGATCCGGATGCACACCCTGACATTAGAGAAGCTCTGCTTGCATGGGAACTGGACATGGATCTGCCTGCGACAAAGTTCTATCTGGTGACTCGTGAAATGCAGGATCTTTCCATGGAGATGCAGGAAGAGATAGTGGACGATCCATCGTCTGGTTTTGCAATGATGCAGGAGATCAGCGAGTCAATGGATGAAATGAAACGGTTTGGTGTTGTTTTGAAAGAAATGAATCGCACGCATGTGCGGTTGATCGGTGGGTTACTTGATGATGCGCAACGCGAAGCATTTGAGAAGCTGTTCCAGGCTGAGAGCTTTCCCATGATTTACACAACAACGAATGCGGATCGTACCTATCAGGCCGCAATAGGCTTTACTGATCTTGATCCGGACCAGAAGGAACAAGTACAGGACGCGTATGAGCGGATGTGCCGGGATCGCGATGTTGAGCGGGAGAAATGGTCCCGGTCGCAGGAGACCCAGGAACTTGAGATGGACATGATGACCCTTTCCATGAGCATGATGGGCATGGGCAACATGTACAAAGAGCACCGCGAAGCTGTAAAAAAAGTGGAAGATGCGGGAATCGACCGGTTGGTGCGCGTGCTCAATGAGGACCAGCGAAACAGATTACCCACACTCGAAGACGAGAAGGGGCAATCGTTCCTGCGGACGTTTATCGATCGGGCAGCCGCTGACGATGTAGGGAAAAAGTGAACCGAACGGGCGATTACTGAGTACACATATCCGTGCAGGCATTTCGTCGCCTGATATATCACCGAGGAGAAACGAGATGAACAGAGGCATTGAACGTGGACGGATGTGGCTCGTGGTGTTATTCGCATTGCTGGGGTTTTGTGTGCCAACGGTGTGTTATGCCCAGCAGAGCATGACAGACGACGAACTCGATGCCGAGATGGGCGAACTCAGCTTTATGACATTTCGTGCAAAGCACGTCGATCAGGTCGCGTCATTGTTACACATGGACGAGGCACAGAAGGATGCAGTTCTTTCACTCTTCAAAGGATATCGATCGCAGGTCCGGGCGCTGTATCAGCCGGTGCTTGACCAGCAGAAAGCCTATAAGGAGGTTGCTGCAAAGTATCAGGAGAGAGTTGAGAAAGGAGACGAGACCGCATTTGCCGAGTATCAGGCTGATATCGAAAAGATACAACTTGATCAGGTTGATTTCCAACAGATCCAGCGCGACGCCTTTGCAGCGCAGGATACGTTCATTGAGGATGTGCAACTGCTTCTCGACGAAAAGCAGCTTGGAGCTTGGGATCGCGTCGAACGCTGGCATCGCCGCATCATCATGGACATAAACTTTGTGCCGCTCACATGGCTGACAGTCGACCTGATTGATGTGGGCCGAGCTGTTGAGCTGCAAGTTGAGCCAGAGAGTGAACTCGACGATGTGATGCTTCGCTACGAGAAGGAACTCGATACGTCGATGGTGAAAGTCTGGGAACTGATCCATGTTGGCATGGAGATGGATCCAGCTGAACCTGATATGGCTCAACAGATGGAGATCATGGGAACCGCAATTAGTCTTTCCAAAGCGCTGAAAGAAGTGAACAAGCGGTATTCCAGTTTGATCGAACGGACACTGCCTGAGTCACAACGTGAGATGTTTCTTACAGAGGTACACAAGCGCGCGGCTCCGTGGGTGTATCGATCCTCCTCAACAGAGCGTGCGATGGAAAAGGCCCTTTCTTTCACAGATCTGAATAGTGATCAGGCTGAGAACATCCGGTCATTGCAAGACAGATACCTCAAAGAGATCAAGATTGCCAACGACAAGTGGCTGCGGGTCGTTGAAGCAACGGAGAAGGAACTCTCGATTGAAACGATGATGTACATGTTTGGTGATGAAGACGAATCTGTCTCTGACGCAATTGATGTCAAGCGACAGATTGATGCTCAGTTTCGTCAGCAGTTGATGGACCAGTTGAATGACGACCAGATTGCCCGTCTGCCGCAGGCTTTCCCGGACATGGAATACAATCAGAGGTTCGATGAGTCTAACTATGAGTCTGCCGAGGAGGCCGCTGTTTTGGCTGAGCCGGTTCCCGCTGGCGGTGGGTAAACTCGGCGGCACACCATTGGCTTCGTAGCAGACTCATTCGCCAGAAAGCTTGACGAAGCGCATCCTCGTTTCAGACCCTCTCCCTGGATTATTCTTGGGAACACCTTGTTTGTGTTCGTTGTTCATTTGGGATGATTCCTGTCCCTGGAACGTAATAACAGCCCCCCAGCAGCGTTTGGCTTCCAACAATGACGATCATGCCCACAGAGCCCGAACAGTCGCTCCGCCTACCCGAATCCGGGCTCAACGGAGACAGTCTGGACATACCCCTGCCCGACGAGAGCGAATCGGATACGGGCCCTCTCGATCGGATGCCCTCGCTGAACTCGGATGCGTCGTCACTCATTGATGCCGAGCAGGCTGTTCGGCTTCGAGCAGTCCCCTTCGGGTTCGATGACGGCCGATTGCTGGTGGCAATGATGGATACGGCTGATGCAGACGCGATTGACGAAATTGCGCTGACAGCGGCGCTACCAGTTCAGCCGAGAGCAATCGAGCCTGATGCGTTTGACCAACTCATCCGGTCGGCATTCGGTACGACGGCTGCGAAGATGGCTGCCAGACTTGGCGGCGAATCGGACGAGGATGATCTTGTTGCCAACTTGCAGGCGATCGAAGCAGATGACCTGCATCGCATGGCCGAGCAGCCGTCGCTTATCAATCTCGTCAATCTCATTATCCTTGAGGGCATTCGCGCTCGTGCATCCGACATCCATATCGAGCCGTTCGAGAAACAACTGACGGTAAAGTATCGCGTCGACGGTGTGCTGGTGGAGCAGGACTCACCACCAAAGACACTCCAGCCTGCCATTACGTCACGTATCAAGATCATGGCTGGTATGAACATCGCCGAGCGGTATGCACCGCAGGACGGGCATATCACGTTGCGATTTGAGGGTCGCAAGATCGATATCCGTGTTTCGACAGTGCCGACGATTTACGGCGAGTCGATTGTGATGCGTATTCTCGATAAGGAATCGATTTCACTTGACCTCGAAACTCTTGGTATGGAAGCGCATGATCGAAACCGCATCCATCGGATGATCGATCTGCCGCACGGGATGGTGCTTGTCACTGGTCCTACTGGATCCGGTAAGACAACAACGCTGTACGCGTGTCTGACTCGTCTCTACGACCCCGGCAAAAAAATTATTACGATTGAAGATCCGGTTGAGTACGAACTCTCGGGCATCAATCAGATCCCGGTAAATCCGAAGCGTGGGCTTACCTTCGCGACAGGGTTGCGATCAATCCTTCGTCAGGACCCCGATGTTGTGATGGTCGGTGAGATTCGTGACGGCGAAACAGCGGAGATTGCCGTGCGTGCTGCGCTGACCGGCCACCTGATCTTCTCGACGCTGCACACAAACAACGCACCGAGTGCGATTGGACGTCTGCTTGACATGGGCATCGAGCCGTTCCTGCTCTCAAGCGTGCTTGAGGGTGTGCTTGCACAGCGACTCGGTCGGAAGATCTGCCAAGAGTGTCGAGATCGTGCCCGAATCTCTGAAGCAACATGGCATCGTCTGTCATCGCGCGAGCGCGCAATGTTTGATGATGGGATGGCGTGGAAGGGCAGCGGGTGCGATGAGTGCAATGGTTCGGGATACCGTGGGCGAATCGGTTTCTTTGAGTTGATGGCAGTGCATTCAGACCTTCGTGCTGCAATCGCGAACAAGGCTGGGCCGATGGAACTTCGCACCAAGGCTGGTCGCGATTTTGTCACTATGCGTGAGGACGGCCTTGCGAAGGCTCTGGCTGGCCGGACGAGTATCGAGCAGGTACTTCGCTCAACCCAGGACACGGAAGAACTCCCAACGGACCTTTCATCAGGTACACGCACCTCTGATGGGGCAGGCAACTGATGGCGGTGTTCAGATACAAGGTGCTCGGCGCGGATAGCGGCTTTGCGACGATCGAAGCGCTTGATCGCCCAAGTGCTGTGCGTGAACTTGTGCGCAAGGGAATCACGCCGGGCACTGTCGAGGAGGTTTCCTCCGATCTGCGAAGCGAGAATGATGCATCGCTAGAGCATGCGGGTGCGAATATCAGCGGCTGGCGCAAGTCGCGTGCGATGAACCGTAATGAGATGACCTCGTTTGTGCGCGAGCTTGCAACCGCGCTCGATGCGGGGTTGCCACTCGTGCAGGCGATCCAGACACTCGGCAAGCAGGGTGCAACCCCAACGCAGAAGGCGCTGCTCACATCCATTCTGGCTGATGTTGAGAGTGGAAAGTCTCTGGGTGATGCTGCTGCAAACTGGGGCAAGCCGTTCTCGGATCTGACGATCAGCATGTTCCGCGCGGGTGACGCATCTGGTGAGATGGCAAAGGTGCTAAGCCAGACAGCGGACCTGCTTGAAAAGGATCTGAAGCTGCGCAGGCAGGTTGTCAGTGCGTTGATCTATCCATTAATTCTGCTCGTGCTTATTGGCGGTTCAATAGCGGTCATTCTGACTGTGGTGGTGCCGAAGATCATCGGCCAGCTTGGCCAAGGCGCTGAACTCCCGCTGCCAACACGTATTCTGCTTGGTTCGACAGATTTCCTCGCGCAGTGGTGGTGGCTGATTCTTGCATCCATTGGCTTTGTTATTGTCGGCATCAAAAAATACCGTGACAGCGACGATGGCAGACTCGCAAGCGATCGCATGCTGCTGCAGACACCGCTTCTTGGTCGTGTGCTTCGTGATGTTGCAGTTGCGAGATTTACTCGGACGCTTGGCACACTGACAGGCGCTGGTATCCCGATTCTCAACGCGCTGCGGGTCACAAAGGCGACACTCGGCAATCGTGCGATGGAAGTGGTTGTTGAAGAGGTTGCAGATAAAGTCTCTGCGGGTCGATCAATCGCGGAGCCAATGGATCGAAGCGGATACTTCCCCGCGATGCTCGTGCAGATTGTGAACCTTGGCGAGCGTTCGGGACGTCTTGATGAGATGCTGCTTCGAGCTGCTGACGCGTTCGAGGACCGATCTGAAACCAGCATTCGCATTGCAATGGAAGCATTCAAGCCGATGCTTGTGGTGGTTCTTGCACTGCTTGTTGGCGGCGTCATCGTGGCGGTGCTGCTGCCAATCATCCAGATGCAGGAGAGCCTGTTTACGCAATAACACAGCGCAATGAGGGCGCTGCGAGGAGGTTGTTGATGCAGAAAAAAACGAACATAAAGCGCGCGGCACGGAGCGCATTCACGCTGGTCGAGGTTATCGTGATTGTGACGATTCTTGGTGTGATTGCAGCGGTTGTTGCAACACGTCTGACCGGTGCTATCGGCAAGAGCAAGGCAAAGATGGCAGCAGCGAATGCAGCATCGCTTTATAGCGCGCTCGAACAGTTTGAGATCGATCATGGCGAGCTTGAGTCCGGTGACACAATCGACATTCTGTGGGATCGTCCCGGCGATGTCGCCGAAGCTGACTGGGAGCCGTACGTCAAGAACGCTGAAGCGCTGCTTGATCCGTGGGGGAACAAATATGTGCTCCAGGTGCCCGGCAACAAGAACCCGTATGACTTTGACGTGATCAGCTATGGCGCGGATGGCCAGCCCGGCGGCGAGGGTGACAGCACGGATATTGTCAGGTGACACGTGCTCCGCGCCAGGCGTTCACACTCGTGGAAGTGATCGTGGTTGTCTCCATGCTCGCGATCATTGCGGGCTTTATTACGCCCCGACTTATGCGACGCTCCGATGCGCCAGCACAGGATACCGTGGAGATGGTGAGGGTGTTTCTTTCGTCGGTAGCCGCTCGTGATGCAGCGACGAGTGCGCCGATTGCCATTGAGTACAATGCCGATGCGCACACGCTGGGTCTGCTGATCGAGAACGATAACCCTGAGATTCGATCGTTCTGGAAGCGTGACACAATCACACCGAGGGTTGATCTTGGTGCGGTGAATCTGACCGCTGCAATCGCTGATGGTGGCTTGCTCGGACGTGATGGATGGCGGTTTGAGCTTGCGCAAGCTGAACGCCGGGCCCGTCTTGAGTTCGAGCTTGAAAGTCGCTCGTCTGGCAGAAGATGGGTTGTTTCTCTTGAGCCGATGGCAATGCGAGCCGCGTCCTCGACATCAAATGAAGTGCCAACATCAGTTGATGTGATCGATCTTGATGACACAGCACGGGGGAACTGGGTGTGGTGAGTCACGCAGCGCCAACGTCCCGTACTGGCATCATCCTTGCTGAGGCGATTGCTGGCACTGTTGTGCTCGCGATTGTGCTTGTGATATCGCTTGGAATCACTGGGCGTGCGCTCCGAGCGCAGGCGACCGGTGAGCGGACCCAGACTGCGGCGATGCTTCTCGATGGCAAGCTCAACGAAGTGCTGATGCTGGGGCCGGAGGGATACCTTGCTGAGAACAAACTTGAGGGCACGTTTGCTGCGCCGTTCGACAACTTCTGGTTTGACTTGTCCATCAAAGGTGGTCGATCGGGAGATCCGTACGACGTATCTGTGACGGTGTACTGGACCTCGCGCAACCGAACACGTTCCGAGACTGTCGGCACGATGATCGCGCCGCATCTTGGCGATGATCCCACTCCTGAACGCAAGCCTGAGGAAACACTGGACCGAGAGTTGTGATTTTATCTACGCACAATGTGAACGTTACTCGCCGCTTCGACGGTAGTTGCCACATGCGCCGTGGATTGACACTTGTTGAACTGATCGTCGGGATTGTGGTCTTGAGCCTTGTGGTTTCGATGGTTGCATCATCTATTTCATCCATCGGGCGTGCGAGAACAATCGCAGTCGCACGGGCCGACGCGTTTGCGCAGGCGCGCGTCGCAGTTGACCGGATCGCGGCGGCGGTCGTGCAGATTGCGCGAGATCAGGATCTTCAGCAGGCACGATTCCTGCTGACATCTGAGCAGAACGGCGCGAACTCGGCTGACGAGTTGATGATGCTGATCCGTTCGATGCAGCCGGTCCGAGGCGAGTACGGCGAGCCGGAGGGGGCGGATCGAGAGGTCCAGTTCAGGATCGGTGACGCAGGTGGGAGACCGACATACGGCAAGGGGGCGGAATCGATTCTGTGGGAGCGGACCGACCCCGCGCTCGATCAATATCTTGATGGAGGTGGAATCGCAGTGGCAGTGGCAAGCGGGATTGAATCTCTCTCTATTGAAGCCTTTGACGGTGAATCATGGATGCAGACATGGGACAGCGATCGTGATGGTCTGCCGTGGGGAGTTCGGATCAACGTGACAGCACACGACACTCGACATCGTGTGCGCGCATATGGGCACAGGTTGATTGCGATCGATCGTGTTGCAACACCATGGCCTCCAGCCGAGGAGGAAGACGAAGGCGAGGAGGGCGCATGAAACGTGTTTGCTCCTCTTCTTCGCTGCGCTCTCAACGCGGATTCGCGCTGCTGATGGCACTCTGGGTTGCTGTGCTCGCCGTAGCGATTCTTGTTGTTGTGCAGGCGTACGGGAATAGACAAGCGGGAGCGGGTCAGGAGGCGCTTGCAAAGGTGCGAGCTTACTGGGCTGCGCGGGCCGGTGTTGAAGCAACGCTTGCACGACTGGCATGGAACACGGAATCCCCCGATCTTGCGGATGCGTTCCGCGTAATGGATGATATGGTGGATGTTGCAGAGGGGGATCTTGGTGATGCGACCTATGTTGTGTCGCACGCGCATCTGCGGGAAGAAAAGGATGTACTTGGACCTATCGACGCACATGCGATGCTCAACATCGGTCGCACCAGCGGTGAACAACTCCTGAATATCCCATTGATGACGGAAGATGTCATCGCGGGCATCACTGACTGGATGGATGATGATGATGACGTCACGGTGGGAGGTGCGGAGATATCGCAGTACCTGTCCAATCCACGCCCGTATGGGCCAAGGAATGCGATGTTCCGTTCGCTCGCGGAAATGGAACTCGTCAACTATGCGGAGCAGGATCTAATACGTGGCGAAGACTGGAACATGAACTTCAGACTTGATCCTGAAGAGAATGATCGTGACTTTGCCTGGCCTGGGGACAACGGCGATGGGGTTCTTGACCTTGGGTGGGCGCAGTATCTGACGACCGCGAGTGTTGATTCCTGGCTCTCGGTTGAGGGCGAGGAAAGGCTCATTCTGACCGATGCGAGTGCATCCGAGATCTCATCGCGGATAGAGGTGAGCGCGGAGCAGGCGGACGTGATTGCGAAACATGTCGAAAGCGCGCAGACGCTCGGCGATTTTATCCGCACGCCACTGAACGAACTTCAGGATCCCGAAACCAATCAGCCCATTAATGCCGATGTTGAGCCGCTGACAACCGACCAACTTGTGAAGCTTCTCGATGAGACTACTCTGGCAGACATCCCCGCTGGTGCGGTGCCGGGCAAGCTGAACATCAACACAGCAGATGAAGAGGTGCTTGAGTTGATTATGGACTCGACGGCTGTCTCCCGGGTTGTGGCTGCTCGCGACTCAAGAGTGGGATCGGGAGGGTGGACATCGATTGTCGATGTGATGGAAGTGGACGGGTTCGGTCGCGATGTTGTGGCGAATCTGTATGAAATTGCGGATATTCGGTCAAACGTGTATATCGTGCCCGTTGTTGGCAGGGACAAAAAATCGGGGATCAAGGTTGAAATGATTGCGACGCTGGATCGTTCCACCCTGCCGGTTGTCATAAGGGAGCTCCGTGTCCGATGAGTGAGGCCCGTCAACCAGAGTCTGTCGCTGCGCGTTCCGGTCAATGGACTGGATCGGTTGCTGTTGTCTGTTCGGCTCCGGGCAACCGTGTGCGTGTGGACGTGTTCAAAGGAGACGGCGTGGGCATCCGTCTCGCAGACTCAGTCGATCTTCCAGTCGACTCTGGATCCGTTCAGAGCACAATCCGCAGACTGCGTGCCGATCAGGTTGTGGCAGTTGTGCCGTCCGGACAGAGTATCTGTCGCGTTGTACCACTTCCCGAAGGGGTTGGTGGTGCCGAGGCACTTTCTTCATTGTCATTGCTTGCTGAGGCTCAGCTTCCGTCTCGTGTTCCCGATCATCGCAGAGCAGTTGGGTTGTTCCCATCACAGACACAATCGGTGTCGGGTCTGTTAACGGGCTGGATCCCCGGCCGCGAGAGCACCATCGAGCGACTTTCTGATCACAAATGGCATTGGGTCAGTGAGCCGTCATGTGCAGCTGCGCTCGCAGGTATTGGTTCATCCGGTGTTGTGGTTGTCACGGACAAGCACGCGGGAACGATCACAGGTGCTGCGTGCGGCACTGGTCATGGGATGGTGCGGTCTCGCGTTGATACATCCGGCGATGCATCACGGATTGCTTCCTTGCTGCATGAGCTTGTGCATGGTACTGACACTGCACATACTGATATTGAATCCCTTGCGCAGCGAGCCGCAAGCGGAAAGTCCTGTGTTGCAAGTTCGCAGACGCGAAGTTCCATCGGACGTGTTTTCAGCGGTGCAACTATTGATGACGCGTGGTTTGAGAAGCATGGAGTTTCTGCGGGTGCAGCAATCATCGCGCTCGATGCAAGATGTGAAGTTTCATCATTGTGTGCAATCCGTGCGGAGCCTGTGGTAGAAAAGCTTGGCACGCTGGATCGTGTGAAAGCATCGCTGTCCAATCCTCGATCGGCGTGGGTTGCAGCGGTTGTGTGCGGGTTGATTGCGTTGATCGCGCCACTCGGGTTTGCCTATGCGAGAACACTCGTACTTGAGAAACAGCTTGAGGATGCATCGATCCCCGAGGACAGGTTTTCTTCATTGTCTGACGAGGCAGCGGTGTACGACCATCTCCGCACCGCTCGCTGGCCCATGACGCGGCTGATGTCGATCGTCTCGCGGGCCGCACCGGTTGGCATTACAGTTTCGTCGATTCGACTCTCGCCGGATGTTGGCTTGCGTGTTTCGGGTCAAGCCCAGAGCGCAGCGTTGATCAATGACTTCGTCCAGAACTTGAACACATCCAAAGTGTTCGAGCGTGCTCGTTCATCGTCGATCGACGCAACAGATGATCGCGGGATCGTCTTTGAACTCTCCGCACAAGTTGGATCTGACCCGCATCGGGAGGTTCCGAAGGACTTTCCGGATTACGCTGAAGAAACGCTCGCTGTGCGTTTGTATGGTGAGGGTGCATCAAACACGCGCTGGACTGGTGGTGGTTCATCTTCGAGCAGCGGACGGACAAGCAACAGAACGTCATCAAGACCGTCGCGTGAGACGCTTGCGAACGCAGGCAATGAGTCTCGCGCGACAACCGATCGTGCATCGGAACGTCCCGAGCGAGGAGGTGAGGCTGGTGTAGCACCTGCGCCTCCAGCACTCAGCGAAGCAGATATCTCGGCGATGGACAATAACACTGCCCGCGCAGCATTTGCAGCGAGACAGGGATACATAGGCCAGAATAGATCAACAATGGATGAGGAAACAAAGCAGCGATTGGAAAGCGAAGTGAATCAGCTTCGAGACCATCTTCGTGCATTGCGAGGTGGTGAATGAGCAGGATTATCTCACTCTATCGCGGTCTGTCTCGCCCACTGCAGTGGGCGGCGATTGGTCTGCTTGTACTTGGGGCGTACTTTGCTGTCGCTGAGCCAGCGATTATCAAGACATCGCAGTTCAATGAAAAGGCGGACGAACTTTCACAGCAACTGGACACGGCGCGTGCGCGCCGTGATCGATCTGTGCAGTTGTCGCGTGCGATCAAGGGTGGACAGGAGCGGTATGGCAAGGTACTCCCTCCCGGCGAGAATCCTGATGAACGGATGCAGATCTTTGCCACCATGGTCGGCGACGTGCTGAAGGAGCATGGCATTGACGAATATCGACTTGAAACGCGTCCTGCTGTGCAGATATCACAAGGCGTACTTCGCCAGGCGTTCTCCCGCAACGGGAAGTCTGTGATGCGTGCTGTCAGTGATTGTCGTTTCAGCGCATCTCCTGAGACCGTGAGTGCGGTGCTTTCCGCGCTTGAGCAGAGCCCCGCAGTTGGGAGCGTGTCGAACGTGCAGGTTCGCAGGTCTGACGCGTTACGCGGCGAGTCGCAGGCAAGAGAGTTAACCGTTGACCTTGCTATCGAGGCGTGGGTGCTTGATGTCGATGCTGGAAGACGCGGAGGTGGCGCGTGAGTACACCCGCGAAGACAAGAATCCAGTTGCCGGGGCTGATTGCAATCGGCATGATTGTGATCGCAAGTATTGCTGTTATCTCTGGGGCCATCCCGGTAGTGCGTGCTCTGCTTGATAGTGGAACTGGTGTTGATGCAGAGATTGCAACGTCGAACGATGCCTCGGTTGATCTAACGCCGCTGGTTGCACAGATTGACGGTCGAACCGCATTCTTCGTGCCGGATGCTCCACCACCACCTCCTGCGCCTGATCCGGCGCCGGTAGTGAAGCGTGACGATGGGCCACCGCCTCCACCCTCGCATTATGGGGGGCCGAAAATCGTTGCGATGATCGATGGCAAGGTGTGGCTCGACAATGGAGATCACTTAAAAGTTGGAGAAGAGGGAGGGGGTGTTGCCATCAAGCGCATCAATGCTCCCTGGAGCGCCACCGTTGAGTGGAAAGATGTCGAGTTTGATGTGCCGCTGTTCGATCGCGACAAGATTGTGATACCAAAGACAAATGAATCATCGCAGGGTGCGGTGACTTCTCAGCGGGAGGGTGAACCTTCCGTCGAGGGAGGAGCATGATGCCAGTATCTACCCCAGTTTCCTTCGCTCTGGCTCGCCGGGCAATCATGCCGACGCTCTTCACTGCATTGTGCTGTGGCACTGTGCAGCCAGTGTTTGCGCAGGAGACGCAGCAGAGTATGCAACCCGTGCGCCGTGTTGATGATGGCGAACCCACCGTGCTCGCATTCAAGGAAGTTCCGGTTTCCGATCTCCTGCCATTTATCGTTGAGGCAACCGGCAAGGTTGTTGTATTGCCAACAACCAATATGCTCAAGAGCACCAAGGTCACTGTTCTTAGTGATCAGGAAATCACACGATCACGTGCGCTCGATCTTGTGTTTCTGACGCTGAATCAAGCCGGTGTTGCTGTGGTTGAAACCGAGGACACGATTATCCTGCGCGACATAAACGAAATAGATCGCCAGGATGTTCCTGTTATTCCAGCAAGTGAATCGGTGCTCAATCGCACCGATCACGGTGTGACAGCACAGAAGGTGTACACGCTGTACAACTCGACAGCGAAGGAACTCGGCGATGTGCTGAAGGACAACATCCCGACGTACGCGAAGATGGCGGTTGACGAGGAATCGAACCAGATCGCTATCATGGGCAATATTGCACTGTTGCAGCGGATGGAGCGACTCATTACATCACTTGACCAGAGCAAGGCAGGTGCACTACGCACGCAGACCTTCCCTCTCAGGTATGCGGATGCGGAGCAGATCTCGCAGAATATCGAGGATCTCTATTCGGGCGAAGGAAGTGGCGGGAACAGCAACAACAATAACAACCGCCGTCCACCGTGGATGGGTGGAAACGACGAGGAATCATCGTCGCAAGCTTCAGAGAATCTTCGTGTTACCGCGAACACACAACAGAACTCGGTTACTGTTGTCGCTGAGCCGGGCATCCTTTCGCAGGTGCGCGAGCTTATTCAGGAGCATTGGGACCTGCCTCTCAAAGAGAACGCGGTGCTTCCCAAGGTGTACAACCTGAAGAACTCGGATGCTGTGAAAGTTCGCGATCTTCTTGAAAACCTCTTTGGTGAAAGTTCAGTTGCTTCGGGAGGAAGCACTGGCGGGAACAACAACAATCGTGGCAACGGCGGGTTCGGAAATCGTGGCGGGAACCAGAACAACACCGCACCACAAGCGGGTTTAGGCGCAGGCAGGCTTGCTGGGCAGTTCTCGTTTGAGGTGATTCCGGATTCAAACCAGCTTGTCGTTGTTGCCAAGACGCCAGATAATCTTGCGTACATCGACAAGATCATTGAGGATCTCGACAAGCCACAGACATCGGGCTTGCCGGTCATTATCGAGTTGAAGCATGCCTCGGCAGAAGAACTCGCAGAGCAACTCAATGCGCTGCTTGCGCTCGAAGGAACGCTCGCGCAGATTGTTCGGCAGGAAACCGGATTGAGTGAGGGAGAGGGCTCCGGTGTCAGCCCGTTTGCAACAACAACAATTAATCAGAACGGGCAGAACAACAACGATCCAGTGACAGGTGACATCATGCAGTTCTGGTGGCAGCGATCGCAGCCGCCGACGGATGAAAGCCCGTCATCCAATCTTGTCGGACGTATACGTATCGTTCCGGTCTGGCGACAGAATGCTGTGATGGTGCTGAGTCCGCCAGAGTATCGTGCATCGATGAGCGAACTGATCGCAAGTCTTGACAGGCCCGGACGTCAGGTGTTGATCAAAGCGATTATTTGTGAGGTCGCAACCGAAGACGCGACGGCGCTCGGGCTCCGGTGGTCAAGCAGTCCTCTCTCGCCATCGTTCCCCGACACGGCGATTGGACTCGGTCTCGGTGCAACGGGTTCCGCGACGAATATCGCCAGCAGCCTGTTCAACACCTCCACGCTTGATGCAAGTGTAGATGTGAACTTCCTCCTGCAGGCGCTTGCACAGAAGACCGCAGTCAACGTGCTATCAGAGCCGCGCATCTTCACAAGTGATAATCAGGAGGCCGAGTTCTTCGACGGGCAGGATATCCCGTTCGTTACCGACAGCCAGGTGACAAATCAGGGAAATCAGGTGCAGAGCTTTGATTACCGAGCGGTCGGCATCCAGCTTCGTGCGAGACCGCGCATCACTGTCAAGGGCGAGGTTGATCTTCGTGTCAATGTTGAACTCAGTTCTATTGTTCAGGGCGAAACGCTCTTTGGCGGATTCATCGTCGATCGCCGTGAGACAACAACTCAACTCGTGGTAAACAACGGACAGACAGTTGTTATCTCGGGTATCTTCAGATCCGAAGATGTTGATATTGTGCGCAAGCTGCCATTTATTGGTGACTTGCCATTGATTGGTTCGTTGTTCCGTTCAACCGAGAAAACAACCGCAAACACGGAACTGATGGTATTTATCACGCCCGTGGTCATTGGGAGCACTGAAGATCTCGACAGCGCAAACGCGAACGAGCATGCGTGGCTTGCTGAGCAGCAGAAGCATCATGCCGGATCTGAGTTCAGACGGATTGATCAGATTAACTCCATGAACTCATCGTGGGATCAGTCGCGCGAAACACCATCAGAGCCTGAATCCGACACCGGAGCAAACATCATCTATGAACCAGATCCCGAGCCGGAGCAGAACTGATGCGCGGGATGGGACATGTTCTCTGCTACGTAGCTTGTGCGTCTTTGCTCACCGGGTGCGTCGTCGAGCAGAAAGTTCCACGGGGCAATGCTGGTGTGCCGGTCAGACCTGGATCTGCACAGCCGACACGTACCAATATCAACAACGGCTCAAGAGCAGCAGCAAACGCGGAACTGCCGAATGGTCCTGTCGCGTCCCCCGCAGACTCGCGGAGTCTGAACACGAGTGTTCGTGTTGAAGTCCTGCCCGTTGGTTCGGTAACGTACGACGGTTCGGTGCTTCCATTGGTTTCACCCGATGGCAGATATCTTGCTTCACGACAGGGTGCATCTGCAGACTGGGATACGCTCGCGGCGACGCCCGACGCAACTGTGCCGTTCGGCTCGTACATCGAAACATACCAGATCATGCTGCCATCGGAGAATAGCGGTAATGCATCTGTTGTGCGGGTTGAGCACTCATCCGATCAACCAGATGGTTTACTACTCGGACGCGGCTGCAACATGCATGGATTTCTTGTTGAATCTCCACGAGTTGATGGTGCGCGGTGGATTGGATTGTGCAACTGGGCGACCGGACACATCGACTGGCTTGTTGCTGGCGATGCTGTCAATGCGCATGCAGTGTTTACCGTTGACTGCAAACTGCTGTTTACACGCAGACCGATCGATGGCTCAGTTGGTGCGAGTTTGGTGCTTCGCGCGCTGGATGGTTCAGGTACAGAAGAAATCGTCGAACCTCCCGCGGGCATGTCGTTTGCCATGCCGATGACAACACCCGACAATGCGATGTTGTACTCATTGCTTGTCGGCGACTCGCTGGAAGTTGTCGGTGTATCGCGTGCCCGTCGAGGTGGCGTTGAGAGCACCGATTACCGGCTTGGTCGTGTTGTATCCCGGAAGTCGATGTCAACACGATCATCGCTCGTCTATGCATATCTCGCGGGTTCGGTCGGGTCATCTGTTGTACCTGATACTGAAGAACATGCAAACGTCAATATGCAGTTTGCGAATCTCCCTCTTGTCATGCACACAGGCTCAGCTCGATTGTCTTTGTATGAGCCTCGTCGAGCGCAGTTCACGCTCATGCCTTCCGGCACACAGACAGGAACTCGGATTGATGATGGCAACGCTCATGGGTACCTGCTCAGCAGCACCGAAGGTCTGGTCTTCGTGTCTGACAGCAGCATCGAATCCGCGCATGGAGCACTATCCGAGTACGCAAGAGTACTGCAGGAACCGGTTGTGGTGCGGCCGACCTCTGACCCGGCAAGGCCGTATATCCTCATTGGTCCGAATCTTCGGGACCCTCTGACACTGACAGTATCGGTGATGGCTGTTCTGCCCTAAGCCATGGAGTTGGATCGTCAAGCAGTTCCGCCTGCTTGGATTTGACAAGCTTGCCAGTTGTGATTGCACACATAATCATCGCAAGGACAACACTCCCGCGGATGATGTGGTGCCTTGCATTCGGTCTGTTCAAGAGAGCATACGTGCATACAAACAGGAGAAACAGGAGCGAGAACGGCTCGACGTATCGCTGCCAGACCTGAAAGCTTGCGGTCATTGCTGCTGCGTATGCGATGAATGCACCCGCAAGAATCCATCGCTCCGTTGTGCCGACAATCGAGAGCCAGCATATGAGTGCGAATGACCCCGCAATAGCGAGCGGCACGATGAGCATGGAACGATTCGCAGGCGCCGGAAGTTTTTCTGCAATGTTCCAGATGCCGGAGAATCGACCTGCGTTCTCGCTGTAACTGGTTGGAGCGACAACAGCAACCACAACAGCGACACAGAACAGGAACGCCAGCGGTGTCCGATGGTTTGTAGCGATCGCCTTCAGTTGGGGCCACAGCACCGGTGCAAATGGGATACTGAACAGCGCGACAACAGCAAGCATGAATGCCAATGCGCTCGGATTGAGTCCGCTGTTGTGGTAGTTAACGAAGGTTGGCGGCGTGAGATGACCGTTCCATACATGTTTGAACCAAAGCAATGCACCAAAGGCCGGAGCCGATGCTGCGATGGCAAGTATCGCGTGTGTGATGCGTCTGCCCGCGTGATTAAGTGGTGGGGCCATGCTTTGCAGCGCATTTGTTGGTGTGCTAACCGGTGCTGCGTGCATCCACGCGCTTGCCCACACACAGGCAGCAACCCAGATGTGGATCTGTCGGACACACACAAGCAGCACAAGCACAGTCGATGCAAATACAAGTCTATGAACAAGTTTGAGATCGCTCAGGGCAAGCATGATCACACATGCAACACCCAGCCAGCCTGCATTGTCGGGGAGCAACCAAGCCGCGCTCGAGACGACATAGAGTGAAGATGCAAACGGAAGCGAGAGCCAGATCGCAGCGGACACATCGGTTCGCTTTGTAATCCAGCGGGCACACAGGAGCACCAGCACAACTGAGAAAACCAGCCCCGTGAGTCTCAGTGCTGTCTTCGAATCGGAGAGTGTGCGTGCGACGCCAGCAAGGGCGAGGTGATATCCGGGAGTGGTTGCAGAGAGATAATCAGAAACATCGGGTTCGGGGAGTTGCGAGGCAAAAGTTCGGATTGCCGGTTCGTGATAGTTGATCTGATCAAAGGCTCCACGCCCGTTCAAGTTGCCAGTCACAATCAGAGCCAGTGAAACCATTGCGAGCAGCATTGCTGGAAGCGCGATCATCAAGTATTGATGGAATGATCGTTGTTCGCATTGGCCCGTGGTTGCGTGCATTGTGCGTAGTATCGGCTTGTGGAGGGCGAGGTTCGGAGTGAGTGGGTGATTATGAAAAAGCAACAGTGGTGGATCGGGCTTCTGTAAAGAAACGGAGCGCTTCGATGCCTCCTTCGCGACCAATACCGGACGCTTTCATGCCACCGAACGGGGTTCGAAGATCACGCACCATCCAGCAGTTGATCCACGCGATACCGGCATGCAGCAGGTCGGCGACACGGTGAGCCCGATTGATGTTCTCGGTGAACACAACGCTTGCGAGCCCGTACTTTGTGCCGTTGGCGAGTGCTATAGCCTCATCCTCTGTTGCGAACGGTGTGATGGAAACAACGGGACCGAAGATCTCTTCCTGCTCGACATCACAGTCCGACACGAGCCCCGTGATCACGGTCGGTTGATAGAAAAAGCCATCGCGCACGCGTTCTGGCAGGTTGTTCGGTCGTGCACCTCCGCAGTGAATCTTCCCGCCAAGTGCGTGTGCGCTGTCCACGATGCGTTCAATCTTTGCACGATGGTCGGCCGAGATCAGCGCGCCCATCCGTGTTTTGTGATCGAGTGGATCACCGGGTGCATACGTATGTGCTCGCTCGGCGATTCCTCGTACAACTTTTTCAAAGATTGATTCATGCGCATAGATGCGTGATCCACAGAGACAGATCTCGCCCTGATTTGTGAACGCTGCGCGTGTCGCCGTATCAATGGCTTTATCTACATCCGCATCTTCGAAGATCAGAAACGGGTTTTTGCCGCCAAGTTCGAGACTCATTCGCTTGAACATCGGACCCGCAACAGAAGCAATCCGTGCGCCGGTCGCTGTGCCACCTGTGAACGAGATCGATGGGACACTTGGATGTGAGATAATGGGCTCGCCTGCATCCTTGCCATATCCGTGGATGATGTTGAGCACGCCAGCAGGAAACCCGACATCGATCGCAAGTTTGCCGAGTTCGCAGGCGGTTGCTGGCGAAAGTTCGCTCGGCTTTGCAACAACAGTGCATCCTGCAGCAAGTGCGGGAGCGATCTTCCATGTGAACAGGTAGAGCGGAAGGTTCCACGGGCTGATACATCCAGCAACGCCTCGCGGCACGTGTTTGACATACGTCATCGACGCACCGGAACCAACTGCAGGAGCATCTGTGTGATAGACGTGGTCTGTATCATGAAGGATAGCTGTCGCAAAGAATCTCAAATTTGCAGCAGCTCGCGGTATATCGACAGTTCGTGCAAAGGTGATCGTTTGGCCCTGATCAATTGCTTCGACGCTGGCTAGTCGCTCACAGTGATCGTCGATCTCGTGCGCGAGTTTTAGCAGGAGTTCGGAACGTCGCGCAGCCGGTGTATGCGACCACTGGTTAAAGGCGTTTGATGCGGCATCGACCGCGCAGTCAACATCAGCTTTGTTTGATGCGGCTATCTGAGCGTGGGCCTTGCTTGTGGCAGGCTCGATGGAGTCAATCCATTCTCCCGATTCACCAGGTACGAGCTTTCCATCAATGAGATTGAGTATGCGTTGCATGTCACCCCACAGGTTAGAGTGTGCCCAGCCTGCCGCCATCAACAGGTAGGTTGATGCCATTGATGTACCCGGCTGCTGGTGACGCGAGGAAAGCAACTGCATCTCCCAGTTCGGATGCAAGCCCGAGGCGTTTCGCCGGAATGGTTGCCAGCGCGTTTGCCTTGATCACATCCGGCGTTGTGCTTTGGCGCTTTGCGTTCGCTTCGAACAGCGAGCTGAGGCGTACCGTATCAGTGAATCCTGGAAGCACATTGTTGACTGTGATGCCAAACCCGCCGAGTTCAGTTGCGAGTGTCTTTGCCCACGATGCGACTGCACCACGGATCGTATTGGAAACGCCAAGGTTGGGGATCGGCTGCTTCACACTTGTCGAGATGATGTTGATGATGCGTCCGTAGTTTGCCGCCTTCATGCTGGGCACAAACGCTTGCATCAGATGATGGTTGCAGACCACATGCTGTGAGAACCCGTTGATGAGTGCCTGCACATCTGCATCAAGCAATGGTCCGCTTGGTGGGCCACCGGTGTTGTTAACAAGGATGTGTACGGGTGATGCCGACGCAATCTTCTGCGCAACATTGCGCACCGATTCAGGATCTGTGAAGTCTGCGGTTGCGACATGGTGACTCTGATCGCCTTCCTGATGCAGTTCAGATTTGACAAGATTGAGCGAATCGGTATTCCGTGAGAGCAGAGTGATATTGGCTCCACATTGCGCGAGGCTGATCGCTGCTGCTTTGCCAATGCCCTGCGATGAGCCGCAAACCACCGCGTGCTTGCCGTGAAGATCCAGATTCATGTGTTGCTCCATGTATGGTTATGAGTTTACCGTGCCGAGGTCCGTTGAGCCAGTGTATCGAGCATCGATCCGGGCAGGCGGGCCATGATAATCGATCGAAGTTCATCGATACGCTTGCGACCTCCCGCACCACGGGGCGTGAATGTTGGGGCGAACAACGACACACGAAGGTCTTCGATCAACCACTTGTACGTGTCCAGTTGATCGTCGAACATGGTCTGGTGCCCCTCTGTGTGCTCTGCAGCCATGATCGCATCAAGCACATCTGTGTATGGTTTGAGTTCGCTCGCGAGTACTGCATCCTTGGCAACACCGTTTCGTGCAAGTTTCTCCCAGCGTTGCAGATCGGCGGAGAGTGTACGAGAGAGATTGGCGTATCGCGATGATGGTGTCGTGCTCAGAAAGCGTTGGGGCGTGAGAAGTTCGACGTGAGAGCGGATGTCATCTGCAACACGGTTCCATGCATCCGGCTGAGGTGCATCGATTGCTGTAAGAACAGCCTGCCGCTTTGAAAGCAGATCCTTCGCGACAGTAATTGCTCTGCCAACTGTGGTGTGTATTTGCGGAAGTCCTTTTTGAAGCAGCGACTCAAAGTCGGCCTTTGTTCTAATTGTCCACGGATCCACTGTCTGCAGAAACGCAAGATCGGCTGTCATTGTGACAAGCTCATCGCGTAACTCTGCTGCAGGCCCAATCGTTGAGTACATGAGGCGCAGGGCATTCATCTCGGGTGCAGCATCAACAAGTGCTTTGAGCTCACGTCGCGCAGCAAGCATGAGCAGGCGGCGGAGCCCAAGACGCATGTGCGATCGTGCTGTCGACTCAGAATCAAAGAGCCTGATTGCAGCGCTGGAACCGGCATCAGCCAGCGCACACCACGCACGAACTGAAACGCCTGCTCTTTGAAGATCCGCGTGCTCGGGAAGATCCCCAAAGTCCCACGAGACTATCTGCTCGCGTGTCAGTTCTGAATCGATTGACGTTCGAAGTCGACGTGAGAGTGTCGGCGCGAGCGTTTGCTTGAGCGTCGTGAGATCTGACGAGGTTCCGAGTTCAGATCCATCGCGGTCAATGATGCGGTAGGTCATCCGGAGATGTGCGGGCAACTCAACACGACGCCAGACAGTGGGAGGGATCGTAATGCCGTTTGCACGTGCAACCAGACGAGACAGTGCTTTGGTGAGAGATCCATCACCGAACTTGAGTTCCGCAAGAGCAGCATCTGCAAAGGCAGGTGCAGGACCGAAGTGACGACGATACTGCTTCGGGAGTCTGCGCACAAGCTCAATGATTTTCTCTCGAATCAGGCCCGGGACGAGCCATTCACATTGATCTTCGTCAATCTGATTCATTGCTTCAATCGGCACAGTGAGCGTTAGGCCGTCGGCATCGCTCTGTGGTTCCATCGCATAATCGACTGGAAGTTCGCCTGCGGGCACACGGATCGTTGATGGGTAGAGTTCTTCAGCTGGAAGTTGTGCGTCGCCGCGGAGGAGATCCTCCATTGTCATGTGCAGAATAGTGGGACGCCGACGTTCGGTCTGGATCCGCCACGTCTCGAAGAGTTCTGTGTTGTGGACACCCTTGGGAATGCGGGCGTTGTAGAAGTCAAACCGTGTAATGGAATCCACGAGCAGATCGCGTTTGCGCTGCTTCGCTTCCATATGCTCAATTTCATCAATGAGTTTACGATTCTTTTTCAGGAAATCCCCGCCGACTTCTGCGCTCTCATCCACCAAGCCGTGATGGATGAAAAGCTCTCGAGAGGCGTCGGGATTAATAGGACCGTAGTGAACCGGGCGATCTGTAATAAGTTCAAGCCCAAACAAGGAAACTTTCTCGTTTGCGTGGACACGCTGGCGTTCGACAGACCAGATAGGATCTGTGTACGTTCGTTGCACGAGATGATGTGCAACACGCTCGATCCACTTCGGTTGCACACGAGCGACAACGCGTGCATAGTGCTTTGTTGTATGCACAACTTCTGCGGCAACGATCCACTGCGGCCTTATTTGTGACAGAGGTGAGGAAGGATGCACTTCAAAGCGGGTGCCGTGCGTCCCCTGATACTCCCTGCGATCCGCAAGTTTCCCTATCGAGACCAGCATTCCGGAGAGAATCGAGCGATGAATCGCAGCGTACATGTCCGGCTCGGCTGGACTCGGGCGTCTGGATGATTCTCGCAGTTGTGATGCAAGACGTGGCTCAGGGGATCGATCGGATCTTCCCGCGCGTCTGGTTGTGCGTGTGCTATCGGAGTATCCCAACTCCTTTAGCATTTCGCGCAGCTGCTTGTATACGTCGTTCCATTCCCGTAGACGCGCGTGTGATAGATACTGTTGCTTCACCCCGCGTTTGAGTGCGCTCGAGCCGAGCTGATCCTGCAGTTTCTTCCAGTGACTCCACAGATTCAGCACTGTAACAAAGTCCGACGCTTCGTCGTTGAACCTCGCGTGCAGCAAGTCTGCTTCTTCACGCTTGTCGAACGGACGTTCCCTTGGATCCTGCACCGAGAGAAACGAGGCGATGACGAGCATCTCGGGAAGTACATGCTCGGCTGCAGCCTCCAGTAGCATACGCCCAATGCGTGGATCGACTGGAAGGTGTGAGAGCTCTTTTCCGATTTGTGTCAGGTTGTTGTGGTCGTCGATCGCGTTAAGTTCGCGCAGTGTGTCTTCTGCATCGCGAATGAGCCGATCATCCGGTCGTTCGACAAACGGGAACTGTGCAATCTCACCCAATCGCAGCGACTTCATCTGCAGCACAGCACCAGCAAGATTTGTACGCAGAATTTCAGGCTGAGTAAACTCAGGTCGCTTGTTGAAATCGTCTTCATCGTACAGACGTATGCAGATACCGGGCGCAACACGACCACATCGTCCCTTGCGCTGGTTCGCACTTGCCTGAGAGACTGCCTCAACAGGCAACCGCTGCAAACGTCTTCGTGTACTGTACCGACTGATTCGAGCGGTCCCTGTATCAATGACACCGTGGATGTTGGGGACTGTCAGCGATGTCTCGGCTACATTGGTCGCGAGGACAATACGCCGGCGCTTGTGATCCGCAAAGACTTCATCCTGCTGCTGGGCAGTCAATCGTGAGTACAGAGGGAGCAAGTCAAACGGTTTTGGCCCTCGCTTACGGAGCGCTTCGGCAGCGTCGCGGATCTCGCGCTCACCGGGAAGAAAGACGAGCAGGTCGCCAGTCGTATCCCTTGCAAGCTCATGTGCGGCATCAACTACCACATCCTCAACGGGACGATCCGGTGCTCGAACAGGCGTGTCATCCGCATCAACCTGTGGGAGCTGTTCCACGGGACGATATCGCACCTCGACCGGATATGTTCGGCCCTGCACTGAGATAACTGGAGCGGGGGTATCGTTGGGTGCAAAGTGGTTCGCAAAGCGCTCCGTGTCAATGGTTGCGCTCGTAATGATGACGCGGAGATCTGGCCGACGCGGGAGGATACGTTTGATATACCCGAGCAGAAAATCGATGTTCAGACTTCGTTCATGTGCTTCATCGAGAATGATCGTGTCATACCGATCAAAGTACCTGTCCGATCGTGTTTCGTTGAGAAGCACTCCATCAGTCATGACCTTGATGCGTGTTGCATCTGACGCAGTATCCGTAAAACGAACCTTAAACCCGACATCCCTCCCAACAGACTGCTGGAGTTGTGAAGCAAGTCGCGACGCAATGGAGCGAGCGGCAATGCGACGCGGCTGGGTGTGTGCGATCATTCCGGCGGCGCCGCGACCCAGTTGCAAACAGATCAACGGCAGTTGCGTGCTCTTGCCCGATCCCGTATCCCCGGCAACAACGATGACCTGATGCTCCTTGATCGCGCGAGAGATCTCCGCAGCGTGTTCTGTTACTGGGAGGTCTGGCTGGAGTGTGACAGATGGAGCGGATGACACCCGTCGTATTCGCTTCGCAATGGACTGGCGCAATCTGGACTCAATCCGCTTGAGTTCTGCATTCACAGCATTGGCATCAACATCGCCAAAGCGAATTGCGCGGAGACGCTTGCGTGTCCAGGCTGCATCGAACAGCATTGCTTCTTCGGCCTGTTTCCAGTATGCGTCAAGCTGCTGCCATATCTCAGCAGAGTGTGACGGCACAATCACAGCAGGCTCAGACGCTGGCCGATCTGATACTCGCTTTGAATATGTTCTGCGACGCGATTTCATGAGAGATGGGACATTGTTGGCTTCAGCCAATCGTTATTGAGGGCCGATCAGGAAAATGGCAAGGTCGTACGCGACATGACATCCCACTGCAATACCAAAGCCCCGAAAGATGTATGCAATTCCGAACCAGACGCCCGCGAGCCCGAGGAAAAAGAACTGTTGAATATCGATCGTCTGGTTGTCGGACACGTCGTGGTACAACGCGAACACTACCGCACTGACAAGGACAGCGATAATTGTTCCGGATCGCTTCGGGACGCGGAACAGATCTGAGACAATGATGTGAATAATTGGCATGAGTGCCATACGAAACAGCATCTCCTCGTAGACACCTGCTCCAACAGCAATCACGGTCAGCTGCTGCCATGATCGATGGTCAGTCGCTGCCTGAACCAACTGTGCAGCTTGCGGAACTCGGTCTGGTGTTCCGAAGAGCGCTGATATGACCGTCGATACAATCAATAGCGGCATCGCCCACAATGCACTTTCTACAACCATGCCACCAAGCACAACCGGTCTCGGCTTGCGTGATTTCTCACTGATCATCAGCTGAGCAATCAGCACTGTGATAAGGGTGATCGCTGGGATACGTTGGCCAACTGCACCAAATGCTTCAAAGATCCTTTGCAACCACTTCCAGGCGCGGATCAAGAGCACATCACCCGTGCTCGGATCTGTCAGATACATGCCAACGCCAACTTCCCAGATCAGGATTAGCGGCAGGACAAACAGCAGGATATGTATTGGTGCGAGCGAACTTGTGAAGTAGTTTTCGGTCGGGACGCTGCTCTCGTATTCGTCATCTTCACTTTCATATTCGTCGTCATCCCAGTCCTCGTCTTCCCACTCTTCCTCGTCAGGCTCAATGCTTGGATCATCGAACTCCAACTGCTCGTTCTTGTTGTGACGTGGCGATCGGGACATGGAGTGTGATTCCGTGGATGAAACAACGAACTGTGAGGATAGGATGCGAACTGACCACCGACCAGAACCCGTCAATTGTCATCTGCAGTTGCAGACTTGGAACGGGGTGACGCATACCATCCCGGCCCGCCGAAAGGCGAGCACTGCGGGCGTAACTCAATGGTAGAGTGTCAGCCTTCCAAGCTGAATGTTGCGAGTTCGAGTCTCGTCGCCCGCTTTCGATGCATCCTTTCAGCGCATGGTGTGCACTGACGGTAAGGGCCATTTGCTGCCAAACGCTACGCAGTATGGCATTACCACGGATTTCCTTGCGACCTTAGCGTGAGATGCTGAGTGTCCTCTGCTATGACGTTCCAAAGACCACCACTGGTAGCCCAGTCGGGATACAAAGCGCTGCGTATACGCTGAAAAAGACCTCAAGCACGGTGCGTTGCGTCGTTCACGTTAATGTCGAGGCTCGAATCCCTTCAGGCCTCAGCGAATCTCAGGAGGACACGCAAGTTCTAGGGTGTCGATAGCGCTTCACCGATACGCGTTTGTATCGAACGTGCGCATCCGCCAGAAACACGCTTTGTTGGACCGCATGATCCGTAACCTCCGCGATTCACATGATCCCTCATGTATTATCCGGGACGAAATCCGTATCCTGCCGCCCGCGTCCGGCCAAATGAATGAGTTCCTTGTTCCGCAAAGTGGAGGATAAGCAATGACGTATTGTTGTACGGCATTTCAGAACCTATTGGCGTGCGCTGGCGAGCGAGGAACTGCAGTTCTTGTCGGGTTCGATTCAAGTGGTGAGTTGTGGTTTCATCTACAATCGCGGGGCATAGCATTTGAAGATGAACCAAAGCTGAAACCGACCGACATAGATATCACAATTAACATTCACGCAGAAATGGGTTTGAGATATTGCCCCAGTTGCGGTCGGTTACTGGAAAAGTTATTGAAACAGCATAAAGACTTCTATGCGAAACTTGCGAAAGAGCATGAGAAGTACTTAGTAGGGTGGGTAGCCAAGTTTTGAGTTAGCCGTGGTCGTCCTATCCAAAAACTGAACTCATGCCGCTTTTCGGAGGTAGGATCGCAGCAAACCTGTCTGGTCCAAAAACTCGTTCACGCTGTTTTTCGGTGGTAGCAACGCAGCATGCGGCCTCGGAGCACGGTTCGACGCTACTACCAACAAGTTCATTGGCTTCTTAGGAAGGAGTGTTAAATGAATAGGCCACCCCGCGATATCCCAAAGCTGATGTTTCAGATTCTGTCGACGCCTGAAGGCAATGGCGTCATCATGGAAGTTCTCGATGAGAATGAGGACGCGATCATGGAGATAAATATTGATGCTGACGGAAGTCGGCATGTCGTTCTTTATCACTCATCTGAGCATCTTTCGATTCCACTCACGGAATTGGAGAACGCTATCGCGACCGCGAAGGAACACGTTGTGCTGGTGGATCCAGAATCGCTGTTTGATTCCTGAACCACCGCCCCGGTTGAGTGTGTCACTTGGGCGCGGCACCACTTCGGCGGCGATATGAACTGGGATGGCAAAGTCGATACGACAGACATGAACTATCCCGTTCCCTCCAAATATGGAGTTCATGCCGCTTTTCGACGGTCCGAACGCAGCAAGCCGCCCAATCGTTCTCTGCCACCAACTTCGATCGATGGTTTATACTCGGCGGTAATGGATCGCCAATTTGTACGTTGCCCAACCTCTGATTTGTCCTCACTGTGTTGTACTGTTTCGGGTGAGTTGGCTCGCAGCGGTGGGAGTGCCCCGATGGTAACAACAGGTGCGAATAGTGCCATATGCTGCCATGGCTGTCAGAAGCGAAAAACAAACCGGTGCGTATGCGATGACACACATCTTCCCATTACATGAGACTCCATTTGATGGGATTTGCGTTCGATCGAGGTGCAATCGAACGCACTGGTACGGCTACGTGATGCAATGTGTGTTGCTGTTGAGATCAACATGAAGTAATGTCTCTGTGTCTTCAGCCGCGCGCATGCCAGCCAGAGTTGTGGTACTGCACACATGGTGGAGTGAAATCATCTGATAGATTCTTACTGAGAGCATGGCATCCAGATGGTGTAGCTCTGGAAAAAGGGTTATTGGTCGTAGCGCTGACATCGTCCGTGCATGAGCCTTTGGTGCTTCCAGCTCTCCCAAGCAGCGACGCTCTGAGTTCGTATCCTGAAGCCGAAGTGCCGCATGGGCGATAATGAAGCAAGTTCCTCGTGTTCGGTCTGATCAGCCAAATTGCAGTGCTCGATTTGCATCAGAGTTGCTTGTGATAGCGAACAGAGCTATGACATGATGTATGCTAGGCTGAGATGGGAACATCGTGACTGGGTCGTTGGCCGATTGGGTTGTTCTCACCAAACGATGGAAGAGGTTCCATGCAGAAAGCGAACAGTGTGGCATTGGGCTGTGCAGCAGCAATGATCTCAGTGAGCATGGCACGTGCAAGCTCGACGTGTCCAATAACATCGTCCGCAGCGATGCCGGTTCCCCATTCAGTTGATACGACGAACACAAACACCAGCCTTCCTGTGAACGTTGTCACGCACCGTGTTGATGTGCCAGCGTGGAACAAATGTGGTGACAGTGTCCTGTCTTCATTGTCCGCCCAAAATGCAGACATCATGCTGTTGCAGGGGGTTGATACAGATTCCACACCATGTATGGACTTGAACTCCGCGTTTGTCAGCAGCAACGAATACAGCTGCTCGTTCGGATTCTTTGATGGCAATCCATCAAATGATGTCCCATCGAATCTCACAACCAATCCGATCCTCTGGCGCAGTGACATGTTTACTGTCGATTGGGATCGGTCGGGAGAGGTTGCGTGGACAGGCTCAGGTCAGCCCATGAGCATCAACTGGGTTACGCTCATCCACGATGTTTCCGGTGCTGAACTGTTCGTGTGCAATACACAACTTCGCAAAGACAACGGCACTTCCGAGCAAGCACAAACTCAACAGAGTCAGGCGATGCTGCTTGCTCGCACAATCAAAGCACACTGGAATCCTGCGCAAACAGCTGTGATTGCAGGCAACATGAATGCGAGTCTGTCCTCGCCAACAATGAAGTTTCTGCTTGATGGTGAAGAACTGGCTGGAGAGACGTTCTCGGTTGCGCTGACCGATGTCGAAGGCAGCAGAAAGACAGGGTCCAGCGACTACATGCTTATTCCAGCAACGCAGAATCTGGATGTATCTAGTGTTGGTTCATTCGATACCGGATCGGCTCACGATCTGCTTGCTGCGACGCTTGACCTTGGCAGTGGGCACGATGCTTCGGTTGCTGCTGGGGAAGGGCGTGCGTTTGTGACACCTCCGCTGTACCAGGGAGAGCTTGTTGGCGGTTTCCGTGTCTTCGATCTTGAGATGATGCGCGGAGCAACACGGTTTTATCCATTTACCGTTGACACTCCGACTGCGGGATACAACGGAAGTTATCTCGGTCCGACGCTCGAAGTGCGCAAAGGAGAGCAGGTCAGGATTCGCGTGACAAACCATCTCGGCGATCATGACACAACAACGCATTGGCATGGACTTCACGTGCCTGGAGATATGGATGGCGGGCCCCACCAGACAATACATCTCAATGAAACATGGGAAGCGGTCTTTCCTATTCTGAATCGAGCTGCAACCTGCTGGTATCATCCGCACCCGCACGCCATGATGTCGTTGGGTGGGCGCGATCCCGGCGGAACCGCGCAACAGGTCTACGAGGGACTCGCTGGGATGTTTATTATCCGCGACGATGAGACTGATCAGCTTGCAATCCCCCAAACATATGGCGAGGATGAGTTTCCACTCGTCCTGCAGGACAAGTCATTCAATCCGGATGGCACACTCTTCCATCTCTTCCCAGCAGGTTCCGGGCAGATCGCGTTGCGGCGCGGCGGTTCATTTCTTGTGAATGGTGTTGTTTCGGCTGAGCAGGAAACACCAGCGCAGGTCATTCGCTTTCGTGTGGTCAACGGCTCGAATGCCCGGTTCTATAACCTGGGAATAGATGACGGCAGGAGTTTCTATCAGATCGGCTCTGATGGAGGCATGCTTACTGCTCCTGTAAAGCTCACGCGCCTGCTCATCGGACCTGGAGAGCGAATGGATGTCCTGATCGACTTCAGTTCTGATCTGGGGCAACGGGTGACGCTTCGTTCGTATAACAGTGAACTCGGAACGCGGATTCTTCCCGATATGTTTGCGGACACGTGGGATCGCAGCGATTTCGACATCATGGACTTTGACGTTACGAACCCGACAAAGAATGCACTCCACACCATTCCAGCGTCACTCATTCCGGTTGAGACCATTCCAGAAACAGAGGCGCACAACCTTGGAAATCCTCGGCCATTCCTCCTTTCATCGAACAAGACCATCAACTTTGTTCAGATGAGCCTTGGCGTGATCAACGAGACCATCAATCTGAACGACACCGAGATTTGGAAGATCACCAACCAGACGCCGATGGCCCATCCGTTCCATGTTCATGGCGACTCATTCCAGATCCTGACGCGGGATGGTGTGCCTCCGCCACAGAGTGAAGCTGGGTGGAAGGACACAGCAGTCGTTGAGCCTGGCCACGAACTGCGAATCATCAAGCGATTCCGTGACTATGCCGATCCAGAAAAACCATACATGTACCATTGCCATATTCTGGAGCACGAGGACGACGGCATGATGGGACAGTTCGTTGTTGTTGACAACAACATCTGCTATGCGGACTGCGATCAAAGTGGCACGTTGAATATCTTCGACTACATCTGCTTCGGAAACCTGTATGCAGCGCAGGACCCAAGTGCAGATTGCGACCAGAATGGATTGTTCGACGTATTTGACTTTATGTGTTTCCAGAGTTCATTTGCTCTTGGCTGTCCCTGATTCATGGCACGCCTGACGGTTTGGATTTTGTCCGGACAGCGGGCGGGACGCAAAGCCGAGACTACAGGCAGTTTGTACTTTGGTAGACAGGACTTCCGGGCAGGATTGTGCTTTTCATTTGTGTTGCAAGGCTTGTGCAACTTGCGCCACTGAGCCTGCAGAAATCCCTTGCAAACCCGAATTCTGCTGTGACTAAAAGCTTTTCGACGGGATTCGTGTGCCAATCAAGCATCCTGTGATACATTGTACAGACGTGACTTCGACCGGGTGGCTCAGGTTGTGTGGAGAGAGAGCATGAAGATCCAGACGTTTTCTATCGTTGCACTCGTGGCATGCTGTGGCACTGCCAGCGCGCAGTACCGCACCATCAATGGTTCGGGGAATAACGTGCAAAATCTGAACTGGGGTTCCGTTGGAATGCAGTTAAATCGTATGGGAACCGCAACATATGGCGATGGTATCGGATCGCTTGTTGATCGCGGCAATGTTCGATCAATCAGCAATATCCTGTCGACACAAACAGCTGCACCGAACACAAACACACGACAGCTCTCATCCATGTTCTGGCAGTGGGGGCAGTTTCTCGATCACGACATCACATTGATTTCTGAAGGCCCAGAGAGTGCAGCGATCAATATCCCCGCTGGTGATCCGTACTTCGACCCATTCAATACAGGCACACAGACAATGCCGTTCCATCGATCGGCATACATCAATGGTGTATCGTCACCCCGTGAGCACCAGAACGAGATCACGCACTGGATTGATGGATCGATGGTGTATGGGTCGGATACAACTCGCGCTAGCGCGTTGCGTGAGTTCAGCGGCGGTCGCATGTTGATGGACTCAAACGGCTACCTTCCAAAGAACACTGCGGGCCTGCCGAATGCAGGGAGTTCAAGTCCTGATTTTTACTTGGCAGGTGACGTCCGTGCAAATGAACAGACCGGACTGCTCGGAATGCACACGGTGTTCGTGCGGGAGCACAACTACTGGGCAGACAGAATCTCGCAGCAGAACCCATTCATGAATGACGAGGAGATCTACCAGACCGCACGTAAAGTTGTGGGTGCTGAGATCCAGTCCATCACATACAACGAATGGCTGCCATCACTCTTGGGTGGTCACGGACTTGGGTCATATTCCGGGTATGACTCAACAGTCAATCCGAATCTTTCGACAGAGTTTTCAGCAGCAGCATTCCGTTTCGGCCATTCAATGCTGAATGACCAACTGCTCCGCATCGATGCGAACGGTCAAACATACGCCGGTGGACATCTTGATCTGGCAGCAAGTTTCTTCAATCCATCACTGATCTCTGAACCCGGGTCTCTGGATGCGGTGATGCGCGGTCTTGCGTTCCAGGAGGCGAACGAGATTGACACACAAGCGGTTGATGCTGTGCGCAATATGCTCTTTGGTCCTCCCGGAGCCGGTGGGCTTGATCTCATCTCGCTCAATATTCAGCGAGGTCGCGATCATGGTGTGTCAGACTACAACACACTTCGTGAGACGATGGGGCTTACGCGTGTGGCAGACTTTGCTGAGATCACGAGTGATCCGATCCTTGCGCAGGATCTGTCCGTTGCGTACGGAACAGTCGACAATATCGATGCATGGATCGGCCTGATGGCAGAAGACCACCTTTCCGGTGCAAGCGTTGGGGAAACCATGGCAGCCATCTTTACCAGCCAGTTCTATTGCCTGCGCGAGGGAGATTCTTACTTCTACCTCAACGATCCACTGCTGCAGGGTTTGGTCGGCGAGATCGACGCAACTTCGCTCGCAGATGTCCTTATGCGCACAACTGCTGTGGGGATGCTGCAAGGGAATGTGTTTGTCGTGCCAGCACCGGGTGTCGCGAGCGTGCTTGTCTGCGGAGGTGTGCTTGCCGGACGTCGCCGCCGCAGAGCATAACGCATGAAGCAGTAACGATCGCGCCCTTCCAGCAATGCTGAACAGGGTCTTGGTGTGTACAGTCATGACTCTGTATCACACACCAGCAACCACTCTGCAGGATGCGAAGCCTGCGTGTGATTGCAACCGGGGACCCGCGTGCTGCTCCATGCACACAACATTGCAAAGTCGCACGGCGTCCGAACACTGTTCAACGATTTCAGTATGGCTGTTGATCGCTCCGATCGCATCGGACTCATTGGTCCCAACGGTAGCGGTAAGAGCACACTCCTGAAACTTCTTGCAGACATAGATCATCCAGATGATGGCAGTTTGACAGTCCAGCCATCGGCTCGCGTCGTTTACGTGCCGCAGAACGACCAGTTTGATGCCGGTGTTTCAGCACGCAATATCCTGATCAAGTCGGCTTATGCCAAATCCGATACGACTCACGATGACTTTGAGGCAGAACTGCTCGCAGACATGCTGTTGTCTCGATTTGGATTCGATTCGGCACGAGCAATGACACCTGCTGATGCTCTGTCGGGAGGCTGGCGGAAGCGACTGGCCTTTGCTCGCGCATTCAGTCAGGCTGGCGGCGAGCCCGATGCGTTACTGCTTGATGAGCCGACAAACCATCTCGACATCGACAGCATCCAGTGGCTCGAATCCTTTCTTGTGCAACAGACCGGGAGTGTCAGGTTTGCCATCGTCTTTGTGACGCACGATCGAATATTTCTGGAGCGTGTTGCAACGCGCGTTGTCGAGTTGAGCCCGGCATATCCACACTCCGCTTTCACAGCGGAAGGCAACTACACCGAGTTTCTCCGGCGCAAGTCAGAGTTTTTGGAAGGCCAGCAGCGTGCACAGCAGGCGCTTGCTGGCATTGTCAGGCGGGATCTTGCATGGCTCTCGCGTGGGCCGCAGGGACGGCAGACCAAAGCCAAAGGACGCATCAGCGCGAGCTATGCACGTATGGATGAACTCGAAGAACTAAAAACCAGAAACACTGCTGCATCTCAGGTGGGTCCCCGGGTTGATTTCGATGCAACAGGACGGCGTGCCAGAAAGCTGCTTACCGCGCGTGGCATATCAAAGTCATTGGGCAATCGATTACTGTTCGATGGGGTTGATCTGACGCTCGGTGCTGGCGATCGTCTCGGGCTGCTTGGAGCGAATGGCAGTGGAAAAACGACACTCATCAGAGTACTCACTGGCGAGTTGTTGCCTGATGCTGGCACGGTTGAGGTCTGCGACCCCGCGCCACGCATACTTGTATTCAGTCAACACCGTGAAGACTTCCCACCCGCAACACTCCTGCGCCACGCGTTGTGCCCGGTGAGCGACACGGTTCGCTTCCGTGGGCAATCGATGCACGTGATCTCCTGGGCTCGCCGGTTTCTCTTCAGGGATGAACAACTCGATCAGCCTGTGAAGTCGCTGAGTGGAGGGGAGCTTGCGCGCATCCACATAGCACGTATCATGCTGGAACCTGCTGACATTCTTGTGCTCGATGAACCCACAAATGATCTCGATATCCCCACACTCGAAACGATGGAGGACTCTCTTGAGGACTTCCCTGGCGCACTCGTGCTTGTAACGCACGATCGTGCAATGCTGCAGCGACTGGCAACGAGTGTGCTTGCACTGGATGGCATGGGAAGTGCGTCCATGTATGCTTCAGTTGATCAGGCTCTCGCAGCAGCGCAGCGTCCGCGTCAGGAAAGAGACGAAGAGAAGCGCAGCACAGCAACAAAGTCAGATCAGCAGTCCAAACCAGTCGGAACGAAGAAGAAGCTCAGCTACATGGAGCAACGAGAATACGACAGCATCGAGCAGCGAATAGAACAGGCCGAAATGCGCGTTGTCTCGGCAGAAGGGAAGCTAGCAGACCCGGGTGTGATGTCTGATCACGATGCGATGACAGCGGTCTGCGATGAACTTTCCAATGCCCAGAATGAAGTTGCGCTGCTCTATGCTCGATGGGATGAACTTGAAGCAAAGCAGCAGTCTTAAGTTGCCAGCCTGAAAATATTTCACGATCACTAAGGCAATCTACCTAGTTTTTTACTGCACTGATCCACGCATTGTGCTGGACGGAGGTGTTGAGGACTGTTCAAATCTGATTCTGGGACTATGTGGTAGGTATTGGTTCAGTGATTCTTTCTCGATTCAAACAGAGCCACTTTCTTTTTTTCGTGCTTCAACATTTTTGAACACAAACCAGCAACTTTCTGGTTACCATGACCGCTCCAATCATCCATGGTGCTGTCTGTTCAGCACACTGTTGTTCTGTGAGAGAAAAAGAGGCTATTCCAAATGAACGTTCGATTGAGCACGATTGCACCGTGTGCAGCTGTTTTTTCAGCATGCCTCCTGACCAATGTTGCATTTGCCCAGTCGACCCCAACGATCGACAGTGCTGACACTACATTTACATATCAGGGGCTTATGACCGATGCGGGCAACCCGATCAATGGTCAGGTTGATCTGAGATTCCGGTTGTTTGACGGCCCCGCAGGTGGCAGCCAGATCGGAACGACACTGGTGCTTAATAGCGCAACCGTCGTTGATGGCGTGATTACAACAGAGTTGGACTTTGGCTCCGGCGCATTTAATGGCGGAGCAAGATGGCTCCAGATCGAAGTCAGGAATCCAGCGGGTTCCGGTTCGTTTGTCACACTCTCACCTCGTACCGCAATTACCCCCGCTCCCTATGCAATGTTTGCCTACAACGGAAACGCTGGTCCGCAAGGTCCGCAGGGCGATCCGGGTGCGACAGGTCCTGCTGGTCCGCAAGGCCCGCAGGGTGATCCGGGTGCGACAGGTCCTGCCGGTGCTCAGGGACCGCAGGGCATTCAGGGTCTCACAGGTGCAACCGGTCCTGCTGGTGCTCAGGGACCGCAGGGCATTCAGGGTCTCACTGGTGCAACAGGTCCTGCTGGTCCACAGGGACTGCAGGGTGATCCGGGTGTGAACGCAGCGAAGTACATCGTTGACACCACACTCGCCAACGGCGCAACACACACCAGTGTGAATCAGGCGATCGCAGACGCGGTCGCTGCTGGTCACGGTCTTGCTGATCAGACGACGATTCTCGTTCGTCCCGGTACGTACACAGAAAACGTTGATCTGAAGGCCGGCATCCATCTCGTTGCTGCTGCAACAGGCAAGCATTTTACAACGGAGATCCGCGGTAACGCCACATACATCGACCAGGGCGGTTCGATGAGCATCTTCGGCATCGAGTTCTGGACTGACTCGGGCGATGCGCTGCTGATGAACAGCGTTGTTGCCAACTCGCAGATCTTCATGACGGGCGGCGGATTCACCGCTGCAACTGGCGCAGACGACGCTGTCGAGATCAACGTGCTGATGTCCGGCGCAACACCAGGCCTCGTGCTCGACGATGTCGTGTTCCGCACGCAGGGCACTGCGACCGGCTATCCGGTCAACATGGTCAGCGGCACGATCCAGGGACGCGCTGGCACGTTCAACCCGGCGAACAACAACGCGATCGCGATGAGCATGGTCAACAACTCGCGTGCGTGGCTGCGCGATGCCGACGTCTTCGGTCGTGTTGTCACATCGAACGGATCGTCGTTCCAAGCACGTTACAGCCAGTTGCGTCCCGGTGCAAACCCGGCTGTCATCGACAACTCCACCGGCACGCACATCCTGCAGGACTGTCTGCTCGGCAGCGTCTCAACATCGCCAACATTCGCGCACACCGGCGAGGCCTTCTCAAGCGATGGCGGTGCCTTCTGGTACGCGGGACTGCAGTACACACCGTACTTTACAGTGACATCGATCCCCGCCAGCGCAACGCTGCTCGACGGGACAGGACCAACCGGTCCTGCTGGTCCGCAAGGCCCGCAGGGTGATCCGGGTGCGACAGGTCCTGCCGGTGCTCAGGGACCGCAGGGCATTCAGGGTCTCACAGGTGCAACCGGTCCTGCTGGTGCTCAGGGACTGCAGGGCATTCAGGGTCTTACTGGTGCAACAGGTCCTGCTGGTCCACAGGGACTGCAGGGTGATCCGGGTGTGAACGCAGCGAAGTACATCGTTGACACCACACTCGCCAACGGCGCAACACACACCAGTGTGAATCAGGCGATCGCAGACGCGGTCGCTACGGGCCATGGCCTTGCCGATCAGGTTACGATTCTCGTTCGTCCCGGTACGTACACAGAAAACGTTGATCTGAAGGCCGGCATCCATCTCGTTGCTGCTGCCACAGGCAAGCACTTTACAACGGAGATCCGAGGCAACACGACATACATCGATCAGGGCGGTTCGATGAGCATCTTCGGGATCGAGTTCTGGACTGACTCGGGCGATGCGCTACTGATGAACAGCGTCGTTGCCAACTCGCAGATCTTCATGACGGGCGGCGGATTCACTGCTGCTGCTGGCGCAGATGACGCTGTCGAGATCAACGTGCTGATGTCCGGCGCAACACCAGGCCTCGTGCTCGACGATGTCGTGTTCCGCACGCAGGGCACTGCGACCGGCTATCCGGTCAACATGGTCAGCGGCACGATCCAGGGACGCGCTGGCACGTTCAACCCGGCGAACAACAACGCGATCGCGATGAGCATGGTCAACAACTCGCGTGCGTGGCTGCGCGATGCCGACGTCTTCGGTCGTGTTGTCACATCGAACGGATCGTCGTTCCAAGCACGTTACAGCCAGTTGCGTCCCGGTGCAAACCCGGCTGTCATCGACAACTCCACCGGCACGCACATCCTGCAGGACTGTCTGCTCGGCAGCGTCTCAACATCGCCAACATTCGCGCACACCGGCGAGGCCTTCTCAAGCGATGGCGGTGCCTTCTGGTACGCGGGACTGCAGTACACACCGTACTTTACAGTGACATCGATCCCCGCCAGCGCAACGCTGCTCGACGGGACAGGACCAACCGGTCCTGCTGGTCCGCAAGGCCCGCAGGGTGATCCGGGTGCGACAGGTCCTGCCGGTGCTCAGGGACCGCAGGGCATTCAGGGTCTCACAGGTGCAACCGGTCCTGCTGGTGCTCAGGGACTGCAGGGCATTCAGGGTCTTACTGGTGCAACAGGCCCTGCTGGTCCACAGGGACCGCAGGGTGATCCGGGAGCACCAGCTTCCGAGTTTATCGTTGCGACAACACTCGCCAACGGCGCAACACATACCAGCATCCA